>PXPT01000095.1 GCA_003021505.1 Cyanobacteria bacterium QS_4_48_99
AGAGAACTTACGAGTAGAGAGTGGGAGAAATCCTAGACAATCAAGTTTCTGCCTCTGTCATGGCCTCTTTAACAGGCCGAGACTCTCTTTTCACTTCTCTGAGTGTCGCAGGTGTTTAGAAAAATGGTATCAGTTACGTTGGCAATATGTTGCATTTCATGCTTGCTAATTGCCCCGGATCCAGTAAATACCGCAAGCTGATTCCCTGTATATTTTTCCAGCGCAAAGACATCAACGATATAAAAATTGAGCTGAGTCAAGTCACTTCGCCCCAATTTAAAATGCAAAATGAAGGCTGAATGCAAGAGGCGCGCATGCACTCATGAGAATTAACTTTTGCCGTTTGCCTTTCGCCTTCTTTATGTAATTTTTAATCTTTAATTTTTTTGGCGTAAGCGGCGAAGGGCTTCGAGTAAGCCTCTAGCTTTGTTGAGAGTTTCTTCGTATTCTTGTTCGGGTTCGGAATCTGCGACTACACCTGCACCTGCTTGCACGGAGACAGTATGTTGATTACCCTGTTGGGGACGGACAATCATGGTGCGAATAGTGATCGCTGTATCGAGTTGACCCTCAAAATCGTAGTATCCATAAACCCCAGAGTAAGGACCACGACGCTCTGGCTCTAGTTCCTTAATAATCTCCATTGCCCGAATTTTGGGGGCACCGCTGACTGTCCCAGCCGGGAAGCAGGCTTTGAGTAAATCCCAGGCAGTTTTCCCAGGAGCGAGTTCTCCAATCACATTGCTGACAATGTGCATTACGTGGGAATAACGCTCTATCACCATCAATTCATCTACTTTGACACTGCCCTGGTTGCAGGCACGACCGACATCATTGCGACCGAGATCGACTAGCATGACGTGTTCGGCTATTTCTTTGGGGTCTTGGAGTAACGCTTGTGCCAGCGCCTCATCTTCGGCAGTGGTGTTTCCTCGGCGTCGTGTGCCAGCAATCGGTCGCAGCGTTGCTTTCATCTTTCCCTCAGTAGAACGCTCTGCCTTGACCATGACTTCTGGAGATGCCCCAATAATTTGCCAGTCGCCAAAGTTATAGTACGCCATGTAGGGAGAGGGATTAATTAGGCGCAGGGAGCGGTAGAGGTCGAAAGGATCACCGCTATATGGCGCTGATAGGCGCTGGGAGAGGACAACCTGAAAAATATCTCCAGCACGGACATAGTCTTTCGCTTTCTCCACGTTGGCACAGAAGTGCGATCGCGTGGTATTACTTGTATAAGTTGTTTCTGGAAGATTGCTTTCCCCAGCAGTCCACTCTAATACGGTTGCTTCCTTAGGTAGAGGCGATTGGAGTTTATCGACTAGCCGAGAAATGCGATCGCAAGCCTGCTGATAAGCCGAATTTAAATCTAGCGTCTCATCGCGCAAATCCGCATAGGCGATCGCCCAAATTTTGCGCTTCACTTGGTCAAAGACGAGCAGATTATCCACCTGCATCCATACCCCATCCGGTAAGCCTTCTTCGCTGGCTGGGTAAGTTGGCACTCTCGGTTCCACCCAGCGAATCAACTCATATCCCCAATAACCGAACAACCCCCCAATTCCTGGCGGCAGTTGCGGTAATTTCACCGGATGGATGGGAGCCAAACAATCGGCAATGATATCAAACGGATTGCCTTCAAATTCCTTGACTGAACCATCGCGGTAGATTTGCCTGGTGCTATCCCCTTTCGTTTGTAGTACCCAAACTGGATCGCAGCCTAAAAAACTATAGCGTCCGAGATTCTCGCCGCCTTCTACCGATTCCAACAGGAAACTATAAGGCTGCCCGGCACAAACCTTGTACCAGGCAGAAACTGGTGTTTCTAGATCCGCTACCCATTCCTGATAAACCGGAATAAAATTTCCCTGCTGCGCCAGGACGGAAAACTCAGAAAAATCAGGAAATATCATTTTTGCTAATGGCTAATAGCTAATGGCTAATAAAAGACAACTAGCCATTAGCAATGGACAAATACCAATTTCCGGTTTTATACTTCGTATGGCTTTTTACCGGAGAACTTCAGCGTTGCTGGTGCTGGGTTCTTGCCAATTGTCCGATCATTTTTACCAACATAAGGACGTCCTTCGTTGGCGGTTTCTGGGAAGACGCCATCTTTGGGGTGCAAATACTGCATTTCCCCGTTGGGAAAGATTCGGTAAATTTTGTAGTCTTCAATTTTGGGCTTAAATTTTGACCGGAGTTGCGCTCCTAAGGCAAGACACTGTTCTTTAGTAGCAAAATAACACAGGTTTTGCCCTTCACGCATAATTGCCGCGCCACCGATGGGCATCTCAAACACTTGCTCTTTGGAACTAGTCCAGGTGATGGCGTATTTTTCTTCCACCTCAGCCTTAGTTAACAAGCCACCGGTACTGCCACCGAATATAGGAGTTTGTCCAGAAAGCGCTTCTGCCATGATGTTTTCTCTAAAAGGTATTCTAGGGAATGCTATCACCGAGTTCCTCTCCGTTTGGCAACCTTGTCAAGAAATGTTACACAAGAGTGATGAGATTGTGTTACCTCCAGAGAGCCGCTAGTTTTCGCTATATATAATGGCTAGTGTGGTCTGACGTTTAGTCAAAATCGGGTTGTTGGGGAAGGGATGCGATCGCGCCTGGTTACTTCTCAGCCTTTGGACATGAAATTTACGAAAATGGATGACGCTAGAGTTCCCTAGTTTAGGTGAACAACAGATCGGCAATGGATTTAGACGAACAAATTCAAATTCTAATTGATGATGCCCCTCAAGACGGTGTGATGCCTAGGGTAATGGAACAAGCAATTGCTCCCGTTCTTAAGTCGTTTGCGTCGGGGCTACAACATCTGGAATATCACCTTCTCCAAACCCTGGATCGAGACTGGGTCTTAACGACTCTCAGTAACCGCGCTCAACCGGAAATGGAAAAAAAAGTCATTTATGCCTTTGCCACGCTCAAGGATGCTGCTGATTTCCAGGGAGCTTCAAAACATCCCCAGGTAATCGCCACCCCTGTGCCAGTCATCCACACTTTATTCCAAATGTTTGTTCTCGAACAAGCAGATAGCACGATTTTTCTGGAAACGCCTAGTAACTTGACTACGGGAGTAGAAGTGCGTCGCACTGATTTGCACAATCTGGTTCAGAAACAACTACAGCAATCGGGCACTCCGGGCAAATCCGCTTCTGAACACCTCCCTCCAGACATAGCATGAGTTGGTAGCTTGGGAATAAATCTCGGTTGCAGCTTTGATTAGCCTATCACCACTAAGACAGTATGACCTCCAAATCTAGCAATCCCACTAATTACTTAAAGTTGAGCGGTGTTTACACTTGCCCAGTCTGCCGTTATGGAAAAATTGCTGCCCTACCGTTGATGGATGATGCCTTTGGTTGTGAGTTTTGCCACCACATTTTTACCGCTAACTTGGAAACTCAGGTGCTTAAAATGGCGGATAGTCAGCTTCCCCTGGCTTGGCATTGGAACGGTAAAACTTGGCAGGGAGCGCACCGCAAGGGAGTGGAACTCGGCTGGGGTTATGGAATAGCAGGAATTGCTTTTGTGGTTCTTCCACCAACTTTGATTGGAGTAGCTGCCTACCTGTTTCCGCCAGTACCCGGTGATCCTTTGTCGTGGTTGCCAGTTTTTTGGACTATGTTAGCCTTTTTACTCCATCTGAGTTGTCTGGGTTGGCTTATGGTGGAGTATTATCAATTTCCGGTATTTGCGTACTTGCGAGCTATGGGGCAGCGCCTAGTAAGTCGGTAAGAATTATTGAAACCCTTGTGGTTTTTTCTTTTTCTTTTTCCTCTTACTCTTTGAGTTGGATTTACTCACCTCTGCTAGGGCTTCTTGAAACAAATTGTCTAAATGCACAGGGACGCTGGCGGTGTCGGGTAAGTCTGGCTCTAAAGGTTTGTCATTTTCTTGGAGTAGGGCATCCAAGTCGCGCTCGAGTTGAAAATCGGGACGTTCCAAGACAGTCTGCAATACTATTTCTAGCTGATGGGGATACTGCTGTGCTAAACGATGCCAAACAAATGCGTTAATCGTGGGGTCCTCTAAATATTGACGCACTAACTTATGCGAATTCTCCATACTCTGCCAGTCCTCTGCTTCTAGCATTCGCCTAAACTGGCTGTAGGTGGAAAGAAGGGTCTGACCCCAGCGGGGATGAGTCAGGGCGGTTACTTCTGGCGCTTTCTTGAGGTGATCGGGCAAATCCATTTTGGGCGTAACCATCTCAGTTTTGCCCTTGCTGCTGTCGAAGAGTTGAGAAACGGTTTTTTCATCTGCACCTGCTTCTTGGGCAGTCGTTCTAATTTCTTCTTCTGTCACCCCAGCTTCTTCCGCCATCTCCTCTAAGGATTTAGATTCATCAACTCCTGCTTTGGCAAAGCGTCGTTTTCTCATTGCCTCTTGCAGTTGGGCAATCTTGTCGTTCAACTCCTCTCCTGGCAGCGTTACTTCATCATCTCCAAAAAACTCCAGGAACTCCCGATGATACTCCTCTACGGATTGCCAAGCTTGTTCTAATAACTCTGGGGCATCGCTGTAGAGAGACTCCTTATGGTGTTGTTTGAAGTTACCGATAGCAACAGCCAGCTTCGGTTTGCCTAGGCGACCCAGCGGGAGATAGGAACCCGAAAACATCCACTCTGTTTCGGTTACTGGGGCGATGCGAGCGAGTAAAATTTCTTCTTCTTTAAATCGCGCCATTTCTTCTAGAGTGGCGGGATCGCTGGGCTTAACGGTGTAATGCTTGGCTGTAAGCCAGTTCATCAGCTCAAATCCATCCCTCAAGATTTTCTTAACGGCAAATAAGCCCATAAAGCTGTGCTGCCAGCTTTTGACTAAGGCGCGATCACGGTCTGGCAACTCGGGATTATGCTCTAAAAATAAATCTAGTGGGGTTTTCCCTGCAACTTCTCCCTCAGTGATAAATGAATCAATTACTAAGTTGCGTTGAAAACTTGCATCGTAGCGATTTCCAAGAGTGCGCGATTTGGCAGCGACATGGGATTCCAGAGATTCTGCCAGTTCCCCTTCTGCCTCTAGAACAAACTCAATTAAAGTCTGCTTGAGTTCGCGCGATCGCTCTAGCATCTCATCCACGAGTCTATCTCTCGGCTACAACAACTCTAGGGTATAGGTTCCTACTAGGGTATAGGTTCCTAAAGGTTATATGGGAATTGCTCATACAATTTCGCTATAAACTAAAATCCCCTACCTCTATTCCAAAAAACGGGAAAGAGGCAGGGGAGAAAGAATCATCCTGGCACCGAGCTATTTTCCCAGGAGGCGAACCTCCCAGTATTTTCACCGCTGCGGTGTTTCACCCACGAGTTCGGGATGGGTCGGGGTGGTGCCA
>PXPT01000096.1 GCA_003021505.1 Cyanobacteria bacterium QS_4_48_99
GGTGGAAAGTGGCTCAAGAATGGGATGAATGATCGCGCTTTCGCGATGGTGTGGATGCCGCCTTCCAGCAATGTCCTAACGTATCTGCGTAGTGCTGTAAAACTTTGGGCATGGGATCGTCGCGGCTGGTTAGCAGCAGGCCGTTGGCACGGGCGATAATGGCGGCCGGATCGGTGCAATAACCCATAAAGCTTACCCGATGGGTCAGTCCTTTATCGGCGAGTTGCTGCTCGAGATCCGCTGGTGACAGGACATCGTTGCAAAAAGGCCCCATCCAGACAAAGTGGGCCGGCACGCCATTGGCAACGGCGCACTCGGCAATTTGCAAAAACAGGTCGATCCCTTTGCGGGGAACCGCCAGGCCGCAACCCACAAAGTAACCGGGCTCAAAATCAAGCGGCAGCTCCTAAGCTAGCAACAGGTCAGGCACCGAGATGTTGTTTAGCAGGCATCAAGCATCCTTGCTGACCCTGTAGCTTGACTCGAGCAAACGCAGCCCGTAGCGGCAAACGTGGAAATGGGTCACGTTGGGAGATTCCATCGCCTTACAGACTGTCGGGTAGTAGCGGGGCTGTCGGTTGCGCGCTTTTTCAATCCCCCAGTCGGTCTTGTGCCAATAGATGGCAAGAGATAGCTTCAGCAGGCGGGCGAGAAGATAAAATTTGAGGCCGTGCCCTTCAATTAGCGACGGGGCACCGTCAAAAACGACCCGATGTGCGTGTAGGATCCCCCACAAATTACGCAATCGCCGCGTCCACAGAAAGGTCAATTTTACCCCATTGCACTGGCAGGCTTGCCCAGAAAACCAGAATGAATCTAGCGGTTGGCCACCGGCTGATTTGTGGTGCGAGAGTACGGTTACAAACTTCAAAGCACTACTACAAGATGGTTTCTAGGGCTAGCCAGCCAGCTATCTAAAATCAGACAGAAACTGAATGTACTACCTAATTAAGGCATGGAGGAACCCCCCGATCCGAGAAAGCTTGTCTCTCAGGAACGCCGCCGTTGCAGAATGACTCTTAGAGAAGCCTAACAGTACTCGATTGCGAGTGCTTCTATAGTAAGAAGTTAGCGTCTGTTGCTCTTTTGGCGCTAGGTGCGTTTCCCAAAAAAGCGGCATAAAGCGCTTGCGATTGCCATTAAAATGAAAGATTGCTTTATCCCTAAAGCGAACCGCTACGGCAGTTACATGATTGGGTGGCTTGAAGTTGTAGTACTCGCAACTGAAGAGAGCAATTTCCACACCATCTTGATTCAATTGTTCTGAGGATCGGTTTTGGAAACTGGCAGGACCAATAGTTTGTATGAGGGCATACTGATCGCCCCACCAGGCCGCAAAATTGCTTAACTTTCCATCGTAAATGGCGGAAGCTTTCTTTAAAAACGCGTAGGCACTATCTTTGCGATCAAAGGGAATAAAAAATAAACCGCCATTGATAGGCATATCGCTAAGGTTGGGGTTGGGATCGTAAGTTAGGCCAAGACTGTACTGGGCTTCGAATATAACATCCAAATTCTGGTTGATTAGCATGTCAGAATCGACAAAAACAAGGTTTGAAGTAGAGCGATCACTTGCTAAATAATCGAGTTGAGCTGAAAGCCGATCGCGCATTAAACTATCGGATGCGATTTCGTAATTGTAACGAGCGAAGTCGACGGTCAAACCTGATAGATCGGTCTGCTCGTTTGTCAAAATAACTTTGCCACAATTGGGGTGAAATATTTCAGCTGATCGGAAAAGCAGATCGAGCAATCCAGTATAGTTGTAGTCATTTCTGAATCTGTCGTGCTTCCACCTACCAATCTTGCGCCCGAGGTGGGTTATTTTATTGGCGGTGTCTCGGTTTGTGTCAATATGAAAGGTTACAAACGTAATCATGCAAATCACGAACGATTTAAAACATTAATGGCTAATCCGTGGAGCAGTCAAATTGGAATATCGTTCGAACAAATTACGCGATTGATTGCAAAAATTTACGCTGGTGCAAATTTTTGATTCCCTCACAATACATAAGATATCTAATTTCAGTCACGTAATGTCGGCTGGGCAATCCCTCAATGCCAGGTTCCAGTCTTATATTATATTCTGAAGGCAGAAACCTCGTTCCATAGTATGAGCTACATAGAGCAAATAGGGTTTGCTCCATTCGCCGGAAATGACTGGCAATTCTAGGCAGATTGAGAAATTTTTCGATGGAGTCTATGTTAATCGACTCGGAATGTATTAATCCCAGTCCAGAGTTGAATTTAGGGACAAGTTCAAACCCCAAGTGTTCCTGCACTTCCTCTGCATCTACAGTATAGAAATTGCCATTGTCCCTATTGACGCAATTTTGGCTATAAGCCTGATCGTCTAATATTTTGACGAGTTGAGCAGGAAAATCAAAAAATAGTAAATCGCTATCAAATAAAACAATCCGGTTCGATCTCGCAAAAAACTTAAAGTCGAAAAGCTTTGGGGCAAGCGGGTGCTTACAGCGCAAGTTTAGGCATTTAGGATGGTTGCTCAAGCAATTTCTAATGTGCTCGTCCGATTTCTGTCGATCAAGAATTCTAGCATTGGGAAAATGCTGCTCGAGTAACTGCTTTTGGTCTTCAGTGACGCTAGGATCGGTGTGAATGCAGAGTGCATACTGGCGCCTGCTAAAGTAATAGAAAGATTTAAGCCCCCAAATTAAATTGATAAAGTCATTGGTCGAGGTTAATGCATGTAGTTCGCAAGTTCTGTCCTCCGTTTCTTTGACGGGTGAGGTCTTTAAGATTTTCCATCTAACGCAATCCCGATAGTAAACCGTACTGAAATGACCGTACTCCTTACGGTAAAACTTGGTGATCGCTTTGTGCCTTCGGTCGAAATTCTGTTTCCAGCCCTTAATGAGGGATCGGATTCGTTTTATTGCCTTCATTCGAGTCCTGCTTGCGTAGCATTCTTGAGTAATTGCATTGCCCCGCCCGCTCGATTAAGAAATGCTGATAATAGAACCTCGTACGCAATCATTGATAGGCTAGCTAGGTTATCCCCTTATCACATTGGTGGGAGAGGAGTTTTGACGCAAATAACGCGAGTCTCCTTGTAAATTAAGCGGTTCTGCTATAGTGAAAATTTTATTGAGCTTTTTGTGATTTACATAAGCCCATTCAAGTAAGTCAAACTTTGTTCTATAGGTAGTTTTTTTACGACGATAATTGCAATCCATGGCTAGAAATCCGGATCGATGCCCTAGTTAAAATTTTTGCAAGCTGCACGAACGCCACCACAAATTAGGAATAGCGTCCCCTTGCTCTAAAAAAACTCCCTTATTCCAAAAAAAAACTTATTCTAATATAATAACCTGCCTAGTGTAGAGTGTCAACACCCTGAAAGCTACCTTGTTATCGATCCAAAAAAATTAGTCGCTAAAGGAACAAGCCTATTATCATTCAACTCCTGTTCGAGTAGCACATCTTGATTTACATTGCTTGAGTGGCAGTCATTTCACAAAGGAAGTTTTAAGGTTGCACCAGCGTGCAGTCCTATCGGGTGCGATAGCAGTTCGCTTCGTGAAGTCCCTTTAAATTAGAATCTTTATTGTCCATAGATCGCGCATATAGAGACTGTAGTTGCCCTAAGGAAGGGAGGCCTTTGGAATCGCATTCAGCAGGGAATTTAGAACGTATGACTACTAGAACCCATTTCATAATTTTTTAGACCTTTTAGGGCTTGGGAGGGGTGATACGATCTAGTTAAAATGCTTTTATACGTATTGCGATTCGCTGTTAAACTGCATCTAAACTGCTACTTTGAGGCCAATAATGAAAACCAGGCAATCGATCCATTTTAGTGAAACTATGCGGCAGTTTCGGTACGACCCCATTCATGCGCTTCGCAAGGTAAAAAATGTGTGTAAGAATCGCTCATTGGGAAAAATAAGAAAACACGCCAAAAAAACACGAAAACGGGCAAAGAAGGGTAAATTTTATGCGAGACTAATTGAGTACCGCTTGCAAAGTAAGCAGGTTATACACCTAATTCACATTGGAAAAACAGGTGGACTTGCCGTCAAAGAAGCACTCTCACCCTACCGTTTTTTTGAAGATCGAGCAATTTCATTAAGAGAACATGATTTTGGCTTCCAACATGTCCCAAGGGGTGAAAAGGTCATTTTCTTCCTAAGAGACCCGATTGAGCGTTACAAAAGCGCGTTTTTCAGCCGAAAGCGGCAAGATTGGCCTAAATTCAACAATTTCTGGAGTATAGGCGAGCGTGAGGCTTTTAACAACTTTAAGACGCCCGATGACTTGGCAAGCGCTCTTTCAGACACCAATTTAGAGAGGCAACATTTAGCAACAAGAGCAATGCACAATATTGCTCACATTAATACCCACTTTTCCGACTGGTTCTATAGTATGGATTATTTCTTGGCTCGAAGTTCGGATATCTACTTTATAGGTTTCCAGGAAACACTAGATGAAGACTTTGAAACCCTAAAGCAAAAACTGGAGCTTCCTGAATTATGTACCTTACCAAGAGATGGCACTAAAGCAAACGTAGATCCCTTTAAAGAAAGTCGCCAACTCAGCGATACAGCCAAACAGAACTTGCGGAATTGGTACGCTAGCGATTACGCGTTCCTTGAGTGTGCCAAACGTGTCAAGTCATTATTACAAATATAGTACAGTCTGATACTATAGCAATATTATTGCGAGTGGTACTTGGGGAAATAACCGTAATGATGTAGGGCGACTTGCCAATTTTTGGCTAAGGCGAAATTGGACATCTCGTGTGCAGCAGTAAGCTCAAGTTTGCGTTGCCCATCAACTTCAATGTCAGAAACTATTTTGGGTTCAAAATGGCGCGCAACCCACGCATCTATTCGTTTGCTAATATTGTCTAAGAAAAAATTGCTTAATATTGGGTCAATTAGTCCTAAAAGTTTACGCAAGATTCGACTAGTATAGGTGCTTTGCTTGGGACCTCTAACACAGGGCTATTTCATTCTAAAAAGAGATCAAACCTGCTCCAGGCCCAATCCACATTTTCCCTGTGCCTGAGCCATATTGGTAAATACTGCATCTCGATCGAGATTCATAGCTACATTTCTGGCAAGTACCCCCATTGGGGGCAAAGGAGTAGTTCGGATTCGAGACTGGTCTTCTGCTGGGCTGAGATCTCTAAGGTAGTGAAGTTGCTTTTCTAGGCCCCAATTACCGCCCATTCTAGCCGCAAATGACTGGGTGGTTTCTGGTAACTCGGAAAGGTAGTCTGGAGTTGTTGTCTCTCGCTTGCGCCTGGTGTTGCGCTCAGACTCTACCGGCATGAT
>PXPT01000097.1 GCA_003021505.1 Cyanobacteria bacterium QS_4_48_99
GTCACTTGAGAGCCAATGGAACCGCGCATCCGGGTTGCTGCCTCATCCAGGGTAAGGTCTTGGGTTTCGGTATGATCAATTGCCAGAATGCGATCGCGCATTGTGCATAATTCTTGATGGGAAGGATTGGGGATAGATGATTCAGAGGCAGTCTTTGCTTCTAGTTTAGTGAAGATGTAACTCCTATAACTATTGGGGGATCAGAGCTAATCCGAATAGTTGTTAATCTGTTAGCAGATTGGAAAGGATGTGCCGCATCGGATGAGTGTTTCGCTGTTGTGGCTCATTGTCGTCCACCGAAGAAGAGCGACCTCAGGTGGACGGACGATGTGGGGGCATCCACTAGATAGGACGGTGTGGAGTTTTTGTCGCTTCCTCCACTTTGCTACTCCGAGGGGAGGCGAAACCCTCCATCAGAACAGCCTAAGGTAGTAGACGTCCCTAGTCTAGTGACAAACGCAAGCGCGTTGTCTTTCCAATCAATTTTTATGGAGAATTAGGAACTAGGAATTACTGTTTGGATTGCCCTCTCTAGCGCATCCATTGCCTGATCGACTTCTGTTGCGGAAATAATCAGTGGCGGCACAAAGCGAAGCACTTTCGGACCCGCAGCAGCAATCAGTAAGCCTTCTGCGATCGCAGCTTTGACTATCTCTATCGAGGTTAATTCTGCCTCGGCGTTGATTTCCATGCCATTGATTAACCCCCAGCCGCGCACCTCGGTAAACAGATCGGGATGTTGAACGGCGATCGCTCGCAATCTTGACCGAAGTTGCTCCCCTCGCGCCTCCACATTTTGGAGCAGATTATCCCGTTCTATCGTTTGACCAACTGTCAGGGCAGCCGCACAAGCGAAAGGATTGCCGCCAAAGGTACTAGCGTGGTTTCCTGGCTCGAAGACATCGCAGAATTGCTTGCACATCATTGCGCCGATGGGGATGCCGCCTGCCAAACCTTTGGCGCTAGTAAATATATCCGGTTCAATGCCCAAATTTTCATAGCCCCAAAAATTGCCGCTGCGACCCATCCCAGCTTGCACTTCGTCTAAAATAAGTAGAATTCCTGTTTCATCGCAGATTTTGCGTAGCCGTAAGAAGTATTCCAACTCGCCAGGAAGAACGCCGCCTTCTCCTTGTAAGGGTTCCAGCAGAATTGCCCCCACCCGGCGGTTGCCTTCATCAATATCCCCAATCGCATCTTCTAGGGCGGTCAAATCGTTATAATTAACATACTCAAATCCTGGTGTCAAAGGGTCAAAGTTCTTCTGATACTTCGGCTGCCCTGTCGCCGTCATGGTGGTCAAAGTTCGCCCGTGGAAACTCGATTTAGCGCTTAAAATCACGGGTTCGTCAATATCCATAACCGTGTGGGCGTACTTGCGAGCCAGTTTAATCGCCGCTTCATTTGCCTCTGCCCCGGAGTTGCAAAAAAATACGCGATCTGCACAAGAATGTTCCACAAGCCACTGGGCAAGCTGCCCCTGTTCCGGGATGTAATAGAGATTAGAAACGTGGTGTAGCTTCTGAATTTGCTGCGTTACCGTTTCCACCAAGGCAGGGTGGGCGTGTCCCAAAGCACAAGTGGCAATCCCAGCCACAAAGTCCAGGTACTCCTGTTCCTGAGTGTCCCAAAGGCGACACCCCCATCCTTGTTCAATCGCAATAGGAAAACGCCCATAAGTCCCCATTACATGGGCATTAAATTGGTCTTGGTTAAAAGCGGTTGAGGTAAGTAGCGTTTCTGGACTCAAGATTAACTCCTATTAAAATATTATTTCTCTAGAAAATGTTATGAGCATTTTGCCCAAAATTCTGTTTAATCAGATTCATCCTGGCATTTTCCCCATCTTCCCTGCCTTCTCTGGCAAGGAAGTAACTCCAACCGGATTCAGTATAATAATAAGGTAGTATCTTTGAAACTTACGCGGCGTAAGAGACTTAATGAACCGCACCAGGCGCAGAGGACACAGAGAGAGCTGCGTAAGTCCTGATCTCGTCCGCGCGACGAATTACGTAAAGAATTCCAGACTAGATTGCTATGACATTAAATGAATTCGCGCAGTTGATGGAAAAACAGGAAGGATGCCCCTCAGATCTGCCCAAAGCACTACAGGGACTTTGGTACGACAAAAAAGGCAACTGGGACAAAGCCCATCAAATTGTGCAAGATGCTGGTGATGCCGATAGCGCTTGGGTTCATGCCTACCTCCATCGGGAAGAGGGCGATTTGGGCAATGCCCGTTACTGGTATCGGCGAGCTAGAAAGTCAGAGTCTCAAGCAGCGCTGAACCAGGAATGGGAGCAAATTGCTAGGGAATTGCTGGATAAAAGCCCACAATTAGTCTAAGTTCAATGAAGGTGAAAGGCAAATCAAGAAGGCGAATGGCGAATGGCGAAAGTACTAACGTTTACAGAGTTTTGGTATAAATTCCTTTTGCCTCTTGCCTCCTGCCTCTTATCTTCATTACCCCTTTTGCCTCTTGCCTCCTGCCTTTTGCCTTATTCATACTTCTGCCTTATTCGTTAAAATCCCATGACCTCTGCTACTGCCTCTACGTTGGCATCAATTCCCGATTTAACCGAGGCGTTGCTGTATTGGATGGCACTATCGGGGTCTTTGAGACCGTTGCCAGTTAGGACACAGACGACGGTGGCGTTGCTGGGAATGCGGTCTTTCACTTTGAGTAAACCAGCGACAGAGGCAGCGCTAGCGGGTTCGCAGAAAATCCCTTCTTGGGATGCTAGCAGCCGATAGGCATCTAAAATTGCGGTGTCGCTTACTTGATTAAATTCGCCTCGACTTGCTTCTTGCACAGCGATCGCGCGCTGCCAGTTTGCTGGGTTGCCGATGCGAATTGCGGTTGCCACGGTTTGGGGAGAGCCCACCTGTTTCCCATGAATAATCGGGGCAGCACCAGCAGCTTGAAACCCCATCATGTATGGGAGGCGATCGCATTGACCAGAGGCATGGTATTGACAAAATCCCATCCAATAGGCAGTGATATTCCCGGCATTTCCGACTGGGATGCACAGCCAATCGGGGGCATCTCCTAGCACATCAACAACTTCAAAAGCAGCCGTCTGTTGCCCCTCTAGGCGATAGGGATTAACGGAGTTAACCAGCGTCACCGGATAACGCTCTGCCATTGCTCGCACAATGGTTAAGCAAGTGTCGAAATTCCCATCAATCGCAATTATTTCTGCCCCATAGAGAAGCGCCTGAGCAAGTTTCCCTAGCGCTACGTAACCATCTGGAACCAGAACAAATGCCCGTAACCCCGCTCGACGGGCATAAGCGGCAGCAGAAGCCGAGGTGTTGCCGGTACTAGCACAAATTACCGCCTGCGCTCCCGCCTCCTTCGCTTTAGAAATCGCCAAGGTCATGCCCCGGTCTTTAAAGCTCCCCGTAGGGTTCAAGCCATCGTATTTGGCAAACACTCTCACCCCGCGACCAATTTCTTGAGTAATCGCAGGTACAGGGATGAGCGGCGTGTTCCCTTCCAGTAACGTCACTACTGGGGTGGAGTCGTTTGCGGACAGGAACGGTCGATAAGCATCGATTAAACCGTGCCATCCGGCGACATCTTTCGGGGGGGGTTTTACTCCAGCAGAGTTGGCAGCAGATGGACTCACAAGTCTTAGTTACTTCGATAGAAAATCAGCTCGGATTAATTACCCACAAGAAAAACCTCTCCACCTCCCCGCATCCCCATGTCTCCGCGTCCGTCTATTCAAAGACGTGCTAACTTAACTGCGGTTATTTCGGGGTAACGGATTGGTTCGGCTTTCGATTCGTCCGAGGCTTGGGCTTGGGGCGTTCTGGCTTGGGCGCATCGGTTTCCACCCAATTTGGACGAGTTTGATCGTAAAACATCTGTAAAGCCGCAGCCGCGATCGCCTGGGGGTCATATTCGATCCCCAGTTCCCGCACAATCGGCAAAAACGATGCCATCCGCTCGCCTGCCAACGCTTCTTGCACTTGGGCTTGCAGTTTTTCTAGCCGTTGTGCTTCCACTTGAGCGCGGTCAGGGATGGGGCGCACATCTAGGGTTTGACGGGAGCGACGCTCGATTTCTCGTATCATCCGGCGGTCTGCATACTGGCTTAAAGAAATTGCCGTTCCTGTCTTCCCGGCACGCCCGGTGCGACCAATTCGGTGAATGTAGCTTTCAGGATTATCGGGCAGGTCATAGTTAATCACGTGGCTGAGATTTTCCACATCCAGACCCCGCGCGGCAATGTCGGTGGCGACTACCATACGCACCTGATGCTTGCGGAAGCGCTGCACCAGCCGCTCCCGTTGGCTTTGCTTCAAGTCGCCGTGGTATTCATCCACGCTGTGACCTGCTGCTTGTAACTTTTGCGTCACTTCTGCGGCGGAGCGCTTGGTACGCACAAAAATCAGCGCTGCTTCTGGGTCTTCAAATTCTAAAATCGGTTGCAGAGCATTCAGTTTTGACCAACCGCGAGGAACTTTATAGACGCGCTGCTCAATTTCAGTTGGGGCGGATTTGGGCTGCGCTACCTGAATGTTAGTAGGTGATCGCATAAACTGCTTTACCAACGCTTGAATGGCTCGGGGCATGGTTGCCGAAAAACAAGCTGTCTTACGCTCCGCTGGTGCTGAAGTCAGAATCTTCTTCACGTCCTCGATAAAGCCCATGCTCAACATCTCATCAGCTTCATCTAGCACCACCCAACTAACGCTTTCAAGCTGGAGTTTTTGGCGATCTAGGAGGTCAAGCACTCGTCCTGGCGTTCCCACCACAATTTGGACACCGCGTTGCAAGCTCCGAGTTTGCCGCTCCATAGATTGACCGCCACAAACGGTTAAAACGCGCATACTTCGGTCGTCGCAGAACTCAATTACTGCCTGGGCAATTTGTTGCGCTAATTCTCGGGTAGGGGTCAAAATCAATGCTTGCACGGCTGGAACTTCTGCATCAATCTGTTCCAAAATTGGCAGGGAAAAGGCTGCCGTTTTGCCTGTGCCTGTTTGGGATTGACCCACCACATCGCGACCCTGCAACAGCATAGGAATCGCCTGTGCTTGCACGTCTGTCGGTTTCTCGAAGCCTAAAGTTTGGAGCCGCTCTATACGAGCCTCAGACAGTCCTAGGCTTTGGAATGAAGTTGTCATAGGAAATTGTTGGTTAGTTGGTTTGTGATCTAGTCTTTGGCTTAGGCATCATGCTAAATTAGCCACTCTAGCAGGAAATGCCGCCGGAGCGTTCCTCACAAGATCAAGAGCCTTACCGCGTCCGTCCATCCTCAACAGGAGTGACACTTAGCGACGCTTCCCTAGAATTCTCTCCCCGAAGCAACGCGACCGTAAAGGTCATAAGTGTCGGCATCCGTTATTTCCACTGGCACAATTTCCCCGAGGGAAGCTTGACCCAGAACATAAACGAGTCCATCCACGTCTGGAGCAAAGCGTGCTGAACGCCCGATTAATTCGCCAGTTTGGTAATTCTCTTGCTCAATCAGCACATCCACTCTTTTGCCTACCGAGGCACTATGTTTACGCGCTGAAATCGGTTGCTGGAGTTGCATCAGCACCTCCTGACGAGCTTACATCACTGCTTGGGGAAGCTGATTAGGTAGATGGTAGGCTGGGGTTTCTTCCTCTGGGGAAAAGGTAAACGCGCCGACGTCATCAAACTCGTGACGTTCGACAAATTCTAGCAGGTGTTGAAACTGTTGTTCAGTTTCGCCGGGAAATCCCACCATAAAGGTGGTACGTAAGATGGCATTGGGGGCTCTGTTTTAATCCTCTCTATAATGGTATCATTCACTCGCCCTTGCCAGGGGCGTTTCATCGCTCGCAAAACCTCTGGGTGAGAATGCTGGAGGGGTAAATCCAGGTGAATATTGGGGTTTTCCTGAATGGCGGAGATTACCCGAGAAGTCAGCCCGGTGGGATAGGCGTAGTGCATCCGAATCCAGGGGATCTCGACTTTCCCAAGTTCTCGCAATAGTTGGTCAAGTTGGGGTTTTCCGTAAAGGTCTACACCATAGTTGGTGGTAATTTGGGAGATTAGGATAATTTCTTGCACCCCTTGCGAGGCAAGCTGCTCTGCTTCGGCAACAATTGATTCTATCGAGCTTGATCGCTGCTTACCGCGCAGTTGAGGAATAATACAGAAAGCACAACCATAATCGCATCCTTCTGCTACCCGCAAATAGGCAACCCTTCAGTAGTAGTGCGATAGCGCGGCACTGTCTCATCAGCGATGTAGGTGGGTCGGCTGAAACTTGCTGCACTCGCTCACCGCTTTGCGATCGCTCTACCACCTCGACATTTTTGTCATAGTCACCAGTTCCTACCACGGCGACAGCTTCTGGGATTTCTTCAAGCAGCTCTTGTTGGAAGTGCTGCGCCATGCAACCAGTGATGACAATCTTTTTATTCGCCTCTGTCAATTCCACTAGCGTGCGAACCGACTCTTCCCTGGCAGCTTGGATCAAGCTACAAGTATTAACGATTACATGATCGGCGAGTTCTTCATTGGCATCCACCTGGTAGCCTGCCTTGGCAAGCAAGCCTAGCATGTGTTCGGAATCGATGCGATGTTTTTCGCAACCCAAGTGAGAGATTGCAATGGTTGGCTCGTTGCCCATGCCAAAATTCGTGCAGTTACGATGGGGAGAAATAAGGTTTCCCCGCAGCCCATACATTATAGCGGATAAGTGTGCCAGGGCCTCATATGATTTGTCGGCGATCACAAAGAGGATGAGTGATCAGGGATGACGAGCGCACACCTGTAAGACATTTTCATCCTTCCTAATTCATTCTTCATCCTTAACCAATGTCGATAAAATTGCCGTATCCATAAGCCTCCTAAAAGTGATAAATTCCTCAATAGACCCTGAGCAAAATATAAGGGAGAGCGGAATCGGCGGTGTACTCAGGGAGATGACGTGGACTTAAAACAAATTTTCCAAACCTCAAAACCAATTATTGGCGTTGTTCATCTTTTGCCCTTGCCTACATCTGCTCGCTGGGGGGGCAACCTCAAAGCAGTAATTGATCGCGCCGAACAGGAAGCAACAGCGCTAGCTGCTGGGGGAGTTGATGGCATTATTGTCGAGAATTTCTTTGACGCTCCCTTTACCAAAGAGCAAATTGATCCCGCTGTGGTAAGTGCCATGACGCTGATTGTCCAGCGGTTGAAGAATCTGGTCATGCTGCCGGTGGGGATTAATGTCCTGCGTAACGATGCCAAAAGCGCCATGGCGATCGCTACTTGCGTCGATGCCCAATTCATTCGTGCTAACGTCCTAACTGGGGTGATGGCAACTGACCAGGGATTCATCGAGGGAGAGGCGCATCAACTACTGCGCTACCGTCGAGAGTTAGGCAGCAAAGTGGGCATTCTGGCAGATGTACTAGTCAAACATGCCCGCCCCCTTGGTTCTCCTAATCTGACCACAGCGGTAAAAGAGACAATCGAGCGGGGATTAGCAGATGGAGTAATTCTCTCCGGCTGGGCAACGGGTAGCCCTCCCAGTATTGAGGATTTGGAACTCGCTTCAGCGGCAGCCGAGGGAACACCAGTCTTCATTGGCAGTGGCGCTGATTGGGAAAATGTTCCCGAACTGATGAAAGTGGCTGATGGGGTAATTGTCGCCAGTTCTCTCAAGCGAGGCGGACGCATTAACGAAACCATTGATCCAGTTCGCGTGAGCCAGTTGATCGAAGCTGCCCAGCAGCCCAACGCGCAGCAAGAGACTACTCAATCGAGTTCCTCACTTGAGCTTTATTCCTAAGGAGCTTGTTAGAATCGAGGTCGTTAAGTGAGAGTGATCAATTTAAAATTTTATGAAACGCCGACGTTCTACTCCCTGGATTTATCGCTGGTCTCGCACGCTAATCGGTACAATCGCGGTAATCGGCGCTACTTTAACTGCCTATCTCACCGTCGTCAAACTCACCGGCAGTAGTGCTGGCTGTCCTGTCGGTGGTGCTGATTCTGCTGGTGGGTGCAACAGCGTCCTTTCTAGTCCCTATGCTAACGTTTTTGGATTGCCCCTAACCCTATTTGGTTTCTTAGCTTACACTAGCATGAGCACTTTCGCTCTCGCTCCCCTCGCTATTAATCAACAGACGCAAAAATCGCTCCGAAGCAAACTCGAAAATTGGACTTGGCTGCTGCTGCTGGTTGGTGGCGTGGCGATGACGATTTTCAGTGGCTACTTGATGTACATCCTCGCCTTCAAGCTGCAAACTGTCTGTCCCTATTGCATCGCCTCAGCTTTGTTCTCCCTAAGCCTGTTAACACTGACTATCCTGGGGCGCGATTGGGAAGATGTTGGTCAAATCTTCTTCATTGGCATTGTTGTGGGCATGGTAACTTTAATTGGAACGCTGGGAGTTTACTCTAACGTGGGGTCTGCGATCGCTTCGGATGAGCGCAAGCCTGTTCCCCAGGTTTCAACTTCCCCACAACCAGGAGAAGGTTGGTCGATTAAAACTACCTCTGGCGAGGCAGAAATGGCTCTAGCAGAGCATCTTAATCAGGTGGGTGCGAAAATGTATGGGGCTTACTGGTGTCCGCACTGTCACGAACAAAAACAACTCTTTGGCAAAGAAGCAGTCAGTAAAATTAATTACATTGAATGCGATCCTGGTGGGAATAATCCCCAACCTCAGAAGTGCGAGAGTGCAGGCGTGAAATCTTACCCAACTTGGAAGATTAACGGTGAGACTTATCGAGGCACTCAATCGCTGACGGAGTTGGCGGAAGCGTCTGGTTATGAAGGTTCGACAAACTTTAAGTACAGTTTCTCAGGACGTTAGGGTTGGTGCGGAGTAAGGAGTGCAGAGGTGCGCAGGAGATGGGTGGGGTTGTTTGCTGCCTGCTCTTTGTGTACCCGCGTCCCCGTGTCCCCGCTTCACCCATCCGTCCACCAGTGATCGCGTTGTACTAAAGTATGAACTTGCCAACTAGGTGAAGTTTGGGGATAGTCGGTGCGGTAATGTCCGCCTCGGCTTTCAGTGCGAAAGGCAGCACTGTTAAGGACTAGATACGCGACATCAAGGAGATTGAGGGTTTCGGCGTAAGCACGTAGGGTTTTGCCGGAAGGGGAAGTATTAAAATTGACGTTCTGACAAGGGGGCGAACTCAGCAGATATTGACTAACTCGGAAATTAGCACATTCTGAGCGCCAGTAATTAATTTGAGCGATCGCTTTTTCCAAGACGGGTTGCGTGCGACAAATCCCGGCACTGTCCCACACTAGAGCTGGTAACTGCTGCCGAATCCATGCCAATTTTTCCCATTCAGCCTCCCATTCCTCCACTACGACATCGGCTTGCTGCTGCATCAATGGCTGAGATTCCCGACTAACTGAGTTGGGTTCGATGTCAATGTCGGCAAGCTGGGCACCGAACACCAAGCATTCCAATAGGGAATTACTTGCTAGGCGATTAGCTCCGTGAACGCCTGTGCTGGCAGTTTCCCCAACGGCATATAACCCAGGAATGGAGGTGCGGCTGTTGAGGTCTGTAACCACTCCACCCATCCAGTAGTGGGCAGCCGGGGCAACTGGAACTGGCTCCCGAAAGACATCGATGCCCCAGGTGTGACATACGTGAACAATATTAGGAAATTGCTGGCGAATCTTGTTGGGATTAATGGGGCGCAAATCTAAATAGACGTGGGCATGGGCTGGATGGGGGGTGGTTTTTTGAAGGTGACTAAAAATTGCTCGACTCACCACATCTCTAGGTGCTAACTCCCCCTCTGGATGATAATCAAACGCGAAGCGATCGCCCTGCTCGTCTACTAAATGAGCACCTTCGCCTCGAACAGCTTCACTAATCAGAAAACGAGGGGCACCCAGTATGGTTAGGGCAGTGGGGTGAAATTGGAAAAATTCTAAATCTCGCAGCAGTGCCCCAGCACGCCCAGCCAGTGCTACGCCATCTCCGGTACTAACTGCCGGATTGGTGGTTTGGGCAAACACTTGACCCCCACCGCCAGTTGCGAGAACTACCCCAGAAGCTCGTACCCAGCTGATTTGATGGTGATGGAGCAGGCTAATTCCCTGACAGTGACCTGTTTGCGGATGCAGCCACAAATTCAGCGCTAACGCCTGCGATAGCACTTGAATATTCTTGCGCTCCAATACCTGAGCAGTAAGCGTATTGATGATCGCTCGACCAGTTGTATCGGCAGCATGGAGGACACGGGGGCGAGAATGAGCGGCTTCTCGCGTCATGGCAAGCTGCTCGTCAAGGCGATCAAAGCTGACACCTAGCTGGAGTAGAGACTCAATCCTCTCGGGTGCTTCTTCCACGAGAAACTGTACTGCCTCTGGTATGCAAAGCCCCGCACCAGCCCGCATGGTATCCTCGAAATGCAGCGCGGCTGAGTCCGTATTCTCAAGCGCAGCCGCAATCCCCCCCTGTGCCCAGTCGCTAGCACCAATCTTGAGAGCATCTTTGGTGATGATACATACCTGCAACGACTCTGGCAAGCAAAGGGCAGCGTAGAGTCCAGCAGCCCCCGCTCCTACCACGAGAACGTCAAATTGGGTGGGAATCTTTTGGCGAGAAGCATCTGGTTGAGAGGAGGGCAATGATTTGTTCCTTGGTGTGAACCCTATACAAAGATTTAATAACCCACCCCTGGCAGGAGTGGGTGGGACGGAAGGATCGATTAGTCTATACTACGATTACCAATTGACGCCAGGATTGAAGCGATCGTTTCCTCCGACGTACCGCTCCCGGATTTCACCGGCTTCAAAATTGTCCAGGTTGGCTTGCAAGCGTTTTTTCTGGCTTTCACTCAGCTCAGGAATGTTCATCACATCCTCAACCTTTTCGTAGGGGGCGTTTTGAACAATCTTGCTCGCCAAGGTGGGATAAAATCCTCGGTACTTGGTAAAGGCGCGTATGCTGGCATTGTTGATATCCGTTTTTTCACCTGCGGGGGTGCCAGCAGAAAAGTTTGACTGAGATTCAGCCGCCAAAACGGGAGATGATTGCACTGCAAAATCGCTTAAATTTAACGCAAGCGCTTGTTGCTGTCCCATCCATCCCAAGCAGCCAAGCACCAAAGCGAATGCAGCTAGCACACGAATCAGTTTTTTCATCGACTTAATTCCTCCTAACCAACTTACAAAAGATCAGGTTTTTCTATTCAATTAACTTTTGTTTTACATTATCTCATTTTATCTCAGCACCGGACTTATGCTGAGTGCTAATTGCCTTTTATAGTCAGTTTTTTGGGCTTAAACTATAATAAAGATCGAAAAGCCGACCGGAAAACCGGTGTTTAATGGTAGAATAAGATATCGTTTTTCTGGATGTGTCTTAAAGGAGATTAACCAATGGCTCTGCAATTAGGCGATACAGTTCCCGATTTTACGCAGTCTTCGAGTGCAGGCGAAATCTCATTTTACGAATGGGCAGGCGATAGCTGGGTAGTCCTATTTTCCCATCCGGCAGACTACACGCCAGTTTGCACGACGGAATTAGGTGATGTAGCTCGCCTCAAGCCCGAATTTGACAAGCGCAACGCTAAAGTGCTGGCACTGAGTGTTGATAGCGCTGAATCTCACGTAGGCTGGATTAAGGATATTGAGGAAACCCAGGACGCTAACCTTAATTATCCCATTTTGGCAGATGGCGATCGCAAGGTTTCTGATCTCTACGGTATGATCCATCCCAATGCCAACAACACCTTGACGGTTCGCTCTGTCTTTATTATTGACCCCAACAAGAAACTGCGGCTTACATTTACTTATCCAGCCAGCACGGGTCGCAATTTTCCTGAAATTCTGCGGGTAATTGATTCTCTCCAGTTGACAGACCACCACCAGGTGGCTACTCCTTCTAATTGGGGGGAAGGAGAGGATTGCGTGATTGTTCCCTCTATCAAAGACCCGGAAGAATTGAAGCAAAAGTTTCCCAAGGGTTACACCGAAGTCAAGCCCTATTTGCGGATAACTCCTCAGCCGAACAAGTGAACTGCAGCATACTCAAGGGTGGCATACCACCCTGCTGCGCTTGTCAGTGTCGCTTCCAAGGAGACGCAACGAGGATATTAATAAATCGCACGCGTCGCAAAGAACGCAGAGGAGAGATAAAGAGAGGCAAATTGTTGATTTAGGGTGAAGCTAGGGCGGCGTAAGTATCGAAGAGATTAGAGATTAATTGAAGATATCGTATGGATATTAGTAATGGTTTCGTGGGGACGGTTGGTAACACGCCCTTGATTCGGCTCAATCGCATGAGTAATGAGACAGGCTGTGAGATTCTTGGAAAGGCTGAGTTTCTTAATCCAGGTGGCTCAGTTAAAGACCGCGCGGCACTCTATATCATCAGAGATGCTGAAGAAAGAGGGTTGCTGAAACCGGGCGGCACAGTAGTTGAGGGAACCGCAGGCAATACGGGGATTGGTCTCACCCATATTTGTAACGCCAAGGGCTACCGATGCCTGATTATTATCCCCGAAACCCAGTCTCAGGAGAAAATAGATGCTTTGAGGACTTTGGGGGCAGAAGTCCGTACTGTGCCCGCAGTGCCCTACCGTGACCCCAACAACTATGTGAAAGTCTCTGGGCGTTTGGCTGAAGAGATGGACAATGCTATCTGGGCGAATCAGTTTGATAATGTGGCAAACCGACGCGGGCACTACGAAACCACTGGTGCTGAAATTTGGGAGCAGACAGGCGGTAAGGTCGATATCTGGACGACTTCGACGGGAACAGGCGGCACGTTTGCGGGAGTCTCCATGTTTTTTAAGGAGAAAAACCCCTCTGTTCGCAGCATCGTAGCAGATCCCATGGGCAGTGGTCTCTACAGTTATGTCAAGACGGGGACAATTAGCACTGAGGGGAAATCAGTTACTGAAGGCATTGGCATTAGTCGCATTACCGCTAATATGGAAGGCGCTCCCATTGACGATGCCATTCAGATTGATGACAGAGAGTGCGTGCGGATATTATACAAGTTGCTAGAGGAAGAGGGATTATTTATGGGTGGCTCTGTGGGCATTAATGTCGGAGCTGCCTATGCTCTAGCAAAGCAAATGGGACCAGGTCATACTATTGCTACGGTACTCTGTGATGGTGGAAGCCGTTATCAGTCACGCTTGTATAACCGTGAATGGCTAGCAGAAAAGGAACTTTTGCCCGACTCAGTGTCAGCACCCCCGAGTTGAAGTCGCGGGCTTAGGGCAACCATCCGAAGTTAAACCTGACTAGCCCACTCAGTCGCTATCTGGTACGTACTTCCAAATGCTTTCCCAGTTTGGATTATCTACAAGGCGCGAGTTGCCAAACTCGTCTAAAAGGCGAACATCTTGATAGCGATGGGCGAGGGAACTTGCCTACTCCAAAAAAGGAGAATTATCTTCATGCGAGTTCCAGTTATTTCTCAAGACGGTAAACCGTTGATGCCTACCAAACCTTCCCGCGCCCGAGGTGGTCAAAGAAGGTAAAGCGAAAGGATTTTTCAAGGACCTGAATCAATACTGCGTCCAACTGTTAGAGGAACCAAGCGGGAAAGAAACTCAATCCATTTCTGTTGGGATTGACCCCGGAAAGAAGTACAGGGGCGTGGGCGTTCCAAGTGCTAAATTTACGCTTTGGAAAGCTCACCTCATCCTCCCCTTAGAAACAGTTAAAAAACTAATGGAGCAGCGCCGGATGATGTGTCGAGGAGGCAGGGGAAGGCGGACATATCAAGGGGGCGAAATAAATTTGCCCCCCGTGTCCTTGCGGATTAATCGTAAAGTTCCTTACGCTCAGAGAGCGCATCGTCAGAAGCGTTTTGACAACCGTAGGGGACATAAGTTGCCACCATCAATTCGAGCCAATCGCCAGTTCGAATAAGGCAGAGGTGCGGAGGAACAGGGGGAGCAGAGGAGCAGAGGAGCAGAGGAGAATAAACCTTTAAGCTTCAACCTGTAACCTGTAACCTTTAACCTGTAACCTTTAACCTTCCACAACTATGCACCAGTTGCACTCGCTGGAGGCGGCACTCAAACACTTCTTTGGTTACGATAGCTTTCGCCCTGAGCAGCGGCAGATTATTGAAGAAGCACTTGCCCAGCGGGATTTACTAGTGGTAATGCCTACGGGGGGCGGTAAGTCTCTCTGTTTCCAACTGCCTGCGCTGCTGAAGTCGGGGTTAACCGTGGTGGTGTCGCCCTTGATTGCGCTTATGCAAGATCAAGTGGATGCGCTGCGCGATAACGGGATTGCGGCGACGTTTCTCAATAGTAGTTTGAGTTTGGCAGAGATGCGATCGCGCGAAGCTGACATTTTGAGTGGTAAAGTTAAGTTACTCTACGTGGCTCCAGAGCGCCTGCTATCAGAGCGATTTCTGCCCTTTTTAGAGAAGGTGCGATCGCAACAGGGAATTTCTGCCTTTGCTATCGATGAGGCACACTGCGTTTCGGAATGGGGGCACGACTTCCGCCCCGAATACCGCCAGCTCAAACAACTTCGCCAACGTTACTCCCATATCCCCATTATTGCCCTCACTGCCACGGCAACTACGCGAGTACGCCAAGACATTATCCAACAGCTCACCTTGCGGCAGCCGGGTGTTCACATTGCCAGCTTCAACCGCCCCAACCTCTACTACGAGGTGCAACCGAAGCAGCGTCAAAGCTACAACCAGCTTTTAAAGCAGATTCGTGCTCAAAAAGGCTCAGGGATTGTCTACTGTCTCAGCCGTCGCCGGGTGAATGAAATTGCTGCTCGGCTAGCTCAAGATGGCATTTCCGCACTGCCTTACCATGCGGGCATGAGTGACGAAAATCGTGCTGCCCATCATACTTGCTTCATCCGAGATGACGTGCAAGTGATGGTGGCAACGATCGCATTTGGCATGGGGATTAATAAACCCGACATCCGCTTTGTAATCCACTACGACTTACCCCGCAATCTAGAGAGTTATTATCAAGAATCGGGGCGAGCAGGGCGAGATGGGGAACCCGCCCACTGTGCGCTATTTTTCGGTGCCAAGGATATCCGCACTGTCGAGTATCTCATCGAGCAAAAACCTAATCCCGACGAGCAGCGCGTAGCTCGTCAGCAGTTGCGCCAAGTAATTGACTACGCTGAGGGGACAGACTGCCGCCGCACGATTCAGCTTGGTTACTTTGGGGAGCGGTTTTCAGGTAATTGCGGCAATTGTGATAACTGTCTTAATCCTAAACCGATAGAAGATTGGACGATTGAAGCACAAAAGTTTCTCTCTTGTGTCGCACGTTGCCAAGAAAAATTTGGGATGGCGCATATTATTGATGTACTGCGGGGTTCGAGACGGAAAAAAATTGAGCAGAATGGGCATCACTTGCTCTCTACTTATGGGATTGGCAAGGATCAGCCTACAGAAGCTTGGAAAATGCTAGCGCGATCGCTCCTTCATCAAGGATTAGTCAGCGAAACCACCGATGGCTACCGGGTGCTAAAGCTTAACAAACGCAGTTGGGAAATCCTACGCAAGCAGCGCTCTGTCGAGATTGCTGTTACCAAAG
Organism: Cyanobacteria bacterium QS_4_48_99; assembly: GCA_003021505.1. Classification (GTDB taxonomy): domain Bacteria; phylum Cyanobacteriota; class Cyanobacteriia; order Cyanobacteriales; family Rubidibacteraceae; genus QS-4-48-99. The sequence goes on from PXPT01000097.1 coordinate 15,500, forward strand.
CGCCCGCTACAAAAGCGACAGGAGAAGCTACCCCGAAAGCAGTGGAAGCAGAAATGCTCTTTATGCAACTGCAACGCCTACGCAAACAATTAGCCGATGCTCAATCCGTTCCCCCTTACGTTGTCTTTGCCGATTCCAGCCTGAAGCTGATGGCACAGCTTAAACCCCAAACCTTAGATGCCTTTGCCCAAATCTCGGGGGTTGGTACGCATAAACTTAATCAGTACGGAGAGCAATTTGTTTCTGAAATCCGCGCTTTTTGTCAAGAACAAGCACCACCTGTGCCGCTTCCTTCTGATAGTCAAATGACGACGCTGCAACTATACCAGCAGGGGTTAAGCGTGGAAGAAATTGCTCAAAGGCGGAGTCTTACCCCTGGCACAATTATCAATCATTTGAGCGAACTGATTGAGATGAGGCAACCAGTTGATTTGAATCGGCTAGTGTCTGCCCAACATCAGAAGTGTATTTTAAAGGCAATCCAGACTGTTGGTTCTGACTCTCTTAAAACTATCCGCGAACATCTCGGAGAAAGCTTTAGCTACGAAGAGATTCGACTAGTACGAGCTTGGTGGCGAAGGGAAAAAACTTAGTGAAGATACTAATGGATTACTAGGGCTGCCAAGTACGATTAACAGACGAGCGATTAACACATATTTTGCCACGTCGGGAAATGTCTAGTATGGAAGCAGCAATAGAAGCAACTCTAAGAACCCGGAATTAGTCAGGAAATCGAAAACCGATGCAACTGCATTTTAAAACTACTGCTACTATAGCGAAACTCAAGTCGGTCGCGGATTACTCCGCCGCGAAGCGACGGAGCCTGCCGCGACCGTTGGTGAAAAATGGCTTTGTGTAGTCGTGAAGTACACAGAAGAAGATGCTTTTGTTCTAACTGCCTATCTAACCGATAAACCGAAGCAAGGAGAATAGATATGGTTTCAACTGTAAAGATTTGGTTTGATCAAGAAGGGTATTTTTTGGAAGTTCTTTTTTTCGGAGCAACCTGGCTACATACGAGAAACTGAGAACGATGCAGTAATGGAACGGGTTGATGAGCAAGGTAATCTGTTGGGATTCTCTGTGATGCAGGTAAGCCGTTTGGCAACGGAAAAGCCTCTTGTTGCTGAGTTAGTTTCCCAGGCACAAAGCTAACTGGATAGTGGTGGCTATTTCCCCCTGGTGCAGGCACTTAGACGGATTCCCTTCCAAACAGCGATCGCTCACCGCAGCACTTCCCCAAACGTATCCTTTACGGCGTAATGTTCTAGAACTGCTGGCTAATTGGCGGATTAACGTAGAAGGGAGTGAAAATCTAAGTAATGAAGACAGGGAGTTAATTATGAACTTATCACCCGCATATCTCCGTTGGCGAGAAGAAACCTTACAGGAAGGCAAGCAGGAGATGATTGAAAACCTTCTGAGAGTTCGATTTGGAGCCTTGGATGAAGAACTATTGGGAATAATCCCGCCCATGTTGCAGTTACCAACCGAAGAATTAACTCGCTTGTTGCTTACGCTTTTTCGAAATGAGTTACTGGAGAGGTTTAGCGGGCAGTCTAGCTAGAGAGGTTAGCGTAGGAGTGCCGAAAAGCGCTAGTAAGTCGTTTCATGAATCCTGTTGAAGCTTATATTCGCAATCTGAGCGAGATTCGCTCTTCTGGTGCTGCTGTCAAAGAAACATCCTACTTACGGAGCGTTGGAAGCTCTCTTTAACGAAGTGGGCAAAATGCTCAAGCCTAGAGTTCGCTGCATTATTAACTTGAAAAATCGCGGCGCAGGGCTACCGGATGGGGGTTGTTCGCGGCTAACCAATTTCCAAAGCATTCTGAGGCTGAACCCTTCGAGTCTCTTAATCCTGAACGTGGGGTAGTTGAAGTTAAAGGGACTGGGGATGATGCCTGGGTGATCGCTGAAAGCGAGCAGGTTCAGCGCTATTGGCAGCGATATCGTCAAGTGCTGGTGACGAATTACCGCGATTTTGTTCTCATTGGTGAAGATGGCAATGGCAACCGAGTGGAATTAGAAAGTTACCGTTTGGCAGAGAGTGAGGCGGATTTCTGGGCAAAAGCTGCCAAGCCGCACCAGTTCGCTGAGGAACAGGGCGATCGCTTCCTAGAATATCTCAAGCGGGTGATGCTCTATGCGGCTCCCATTGTTACCCCTGCGGATGTGGCATGGTTTCTCGCATCAATTGCCCGCGACGCGAAATCTCGCATTGAGCGACATACGGCGCTTCCTACCCTAACCACGATTCGCACGGCTCTAGAAGAGGCATTGGGGGTTAAATTCGAGGGGGAAAAGGGCGATCGCTTCTTTCGTTCTACCTTAATTCAAACCCTATTTTACGGCGTTTTCTCTGCCTGGGTGCTGTGGCACAAGGAAAGCCCCAACCGGCAAGACAAATTTGACTGGAGAACTGCGGCTTATTACCTGCGTGTGCCCATGATTCAGGCACTTTTCTATCAAGTATCTGATCCCAGAAAACTGATGGCGTTGGAATTAGTTGAGGTGCTGGATTGGACAGGTGCAGTGCTCAACCGCGTTAGGCGAGGGGAGTTTTTTGCCCGGTTTGAACAAGCGCAAGCAGTGCAGTATTTTTATGAGCCATTTTTGCAAGCTTTCGATCCCCAATTACGCAAAAAATTAGGCGTTTGGTACACGCTGCCAGAGATTGTCCAATACATGGTTGCCCGCGTGGATACAGTTTTACGCGAAGAGTTATAGATTGAGGATGGCTTGGCAAATCCCGATGTTTACATTCTCGATCCTTGCTGCGGTACGGGGGCTTATTTAGTAGAAGTAATCAACTGCATTGCTAACACCTTGGAGGAAAAAGGTGAAGGTGCTTTAGCGATGGATGATGTCAGGGAAGCAGCCACTAAACGAGTATTTGGGTTCGAGATTTTGACTGCGCCATTTGTAGTAGCGCACTTACAATTAGGGTTAGCTTTACAAAATTTAGGCGTACCTTTGTCAGATGAAAAAGAGCGCGTGGGAGTGTATCTTACCAATGCGCTCACGGGATGGGAGCCACCAGACGAGGAAGCCAAAAAGAAAATTCAACAACTGGAACTAAATTTTCCTGAACTGAATCGAGAGCGAGAAGCAGCAGATGAAGTCAAGCGAGATAAACCCATTCTAGTCGTTTTAGGGAATCCACCTTATAAAGCTTTTGCTGGAACAAGTCCGGCTGAGGAAGAGGAATTAGTCGAGCCATATAAAGAAAGACTAATTTCGGAGTGGGGAATTAGAAAATATAATCTTGATGACCTTTATGTGCGCTTTTTCCGTTTAGCGGAACAACGGATTGCGGAGAAGACTGGCAAGGGAGTAGTATGCTACATTTCCAATTTTTCTTACTTGAGCGATCCATCTTTTGTGGTCATGCGGCAACGCTTTTTAAGTGAGTTTGACCAACTATGGTTTGATTGTATGAATGGCGATAGCCGCGAGACTGGCAAATTAACACCAGAAGGTAAACCTGATCCCAGTGTATTTTCTACTGAATATAACCGCGAGGGAATTCGGTTAGGAACTTCCATTTCTCTATTAGTTCGCCAACCAAAACGGAGTCAGAAACCGAAAGTCCTTTTTCGAGATTTCTGGGGAAAGAAGAAACGAACAGATGTCCTCGCCAGCCTCAATACTGAAAACTTTGATGCTCAGTATGAAACTGTTAGCCCAGACAAAAGCAACCGTTACTCTTTCCGTTTCTCTAATGTTTCCTCGCAGTATCTAGAGTGGCTAAAGTTGGTGGATTTATGTGCAGAAACTCCCAGCAATGGTTTAATGGAAAAGCGCGGTAGTGCATTGATTTATATAGATAAAGATGCCCTTGAGAAGCGGATGCAGATGTATTATGACATCAAAGTTGATTGGGAAACTCTCAAGGCATTGGCACAGGATTGACTAAAAATGCTGCTGGATTTGAGCCTAAGAAAGTTCGTGCAAAAGTCCTTGCTGCGGAAGCTTACAATCAAAATCAATTACGCCGTTATGCACTCCGCCCCTTTGAAACGCGCTGGTGCTACTACAGTGGCATTAGCACACTATGGAACCGCTCTCTACCCGCTCTATGGGCACAATGCTGGGAGGGCAATTCATTTCTTATGAGTCGTCCTGCTGGGGTAGCAAATCCAGAAGGAGTGCCATTCTTTTTCACGCGGGTTCTCGGAGATAATGATTTCCAGCGAGGTCATTCCTATTATTTTCCCTTTCGTTTACAAACTACACAAAAGCAGAAAGGTAAGAAAAACTCTGAGCCAGACACACTTTTTAATGTTGATAATTTGGCAGACACTACACTCAAGGCTAATCTGTCTCAAAAAGCCCGCGATTATTTCACCCAACTAGGAATTACCAACCCTGATGCTGATGCTGATACAGCGGGACTCATTTGGATGCACGCTTTAGCAATTGGTTACTCACCGGCATACTTGAGTGAAAATGCTGATGGTATCCGTCAAGATTGGCCCCGCATTCCCTTACCTAATTCTAGAGAATTGCTCTTTGCTTCAGCAGAGTTAGGTAAACAAGTCGCAGCATTACTTGATACAGAAAATCCTGTTGCTGGTGTGACTCAAAAAGTTCGTTCAGAATTAAAAGCGATCGCGCTTATTTCCCGTGTTGGTAGTGGCAACATTAACCCAGACTCAGGCGAATTAGCGATCACCTCTGGTTGGGGATATGCTGGCAGTCGAGGTGTCACTATGCCAGGAAAAGGAAAAGTTGTCGAACGCCCCTACACATCCCAAGAAGAAGCTGCTATCAAAGAAGGAGCTACAGCCCTTGGTTTAACAACTGAGCAAGCAATGGAGCAATTAGGTAACACTACCTGCGATATTTATCTTAATGATACTGCTTACTGGAAAAATCTTCCCACCAAAGTTTGGAATTACACCATCGGCGGCTACCAAGTTATTAAGAAATGGTTGAGCTATCGGGAAGAAAGACTACTAGGGCGCAGCCTCAAAAAAGAAGAAGTCCGCGAAGTAAGCAATATGGCTCGCCGCATCAGTGCAATTTTACTTCTAGAGACAGAACTGGATAAAAACTATCAGCTAATTAAGCAATCAACCTATTCTTTTGATTAACTCAATTTTTGTACTTATTACCGCAGGTTCACCCCCCTGTATCCCCCCTTGTAAAGGGTGGAAGTACCCCCCCCTTGCTAGCTAGTTAACTCACCCAATGCAGACAGAATTAATCAAACAGCAGTATCGTATAATAATGTGTGCCCCTGAGTGCGATTGAGCGATGTCAAAACAATCCCCTAGCGCCTACCAAACGAGCGATCGCGATCAAGCTAACTTCAACCAACCGGCTGATTACTCCTCAATTGAGTCCTTGCCCGAAATTTGGTCTCTAGCAGCCCAGCGATTTAGTGATATAGTGGCACTGCGTGACCCCCACGCTCAACCAGAAGTCGTGATCACTTACGCTGAGTTAGATCAGCAGATTCAGCAATTTGCGGCAGGCTTACAGGCAAAAGGTGTTCCACCTGCATCGAAAGTTTCCCTGTTCGCTGATAATAGCCCCCGCTGGCTGATTGCCGATCAAGGAATTATGATGGCTGGGGCGGTGGATGTAGTACGCTCTTCGCAAGCGGCTCAAGACGAGTTACTGTATATCCTTAGTGATAGCGATAGCACCAGTTTAGTCGTCGAAGACAATAAGACTTTACAAAAGCTGCGATCGCAGTTGCATGGTTTGCCGATTGAACTGGTAGTTTTACTCTCGGATGAAGCGCCAGAAGCGGAAGAAGGCTTAACCATTCTCAACTTCGAGCAACTGATGGCAGCCGGGGAAGATCGCGCCTTACAACCCGTTGCCCAAAACCGGGAAACCCTCGCTACTCTACTTTATACCTCTGGCACGGGGGGAAATCCCAAGCCGGTGATGCTCTCCCATGATAATCTCATGCATCAGGTGAGAGCCATTCCTGCCGTCATCCAACCTCAACCAGGCGATCGCGCCCTTAGTATTCTCCCCAGTTGGCACGCTTACGAACGCAGTTGTGAATATTTTCTCCTCTCCCTAGGCTGCACTCAGATCTATACTAATCTCCGTGCTTTCAAAAAAGACCTGAAGCAATTCCAACCGCACTACATGGTTGGTGTCCCTCGGCTGTGGGAATCAATTTACGAAACCATCCAAAAGCAGTTCCGCGAACAACCAGCGAATAAACAGCGACTCGTGAATTTCTTGCTAGGAATTTCTCAGCGTCAGATTATTGCCAAGCGCATGTATCAGGGATTGTACCTTGACAATCTCCATCCCAAACTTAGCCAACGCCTCATCGCTGGCATGCAAGCCGCTACTCTCCTGCCACTTCATGCTTTAGCCGAACGCCTCGTTTACAAAAAAGTCCGCGAAGCTACGGGTGGCAAGCTTAAAACGGTGATCAACGGCGGGGGAGCTTTAGCAAGGCATATCGACGACTTTTATGAAATAATCGGCGTTCCTCTGCTAGTTGGCTACGGACTCACAGAAACTTCTCCTGTCACCAACGCGCGTCGCCCCTGGCATAACCTCCGGGGTTCATCTGGACAACCCCTTCCCGAAACAGAGGTGCAGATTGTTAATCCCGAAACTCGCCAGCCTCTAGCACAGGGAGAAAAGGGACTCGTGATGATACGGGGTTCCCAGGTGATGCAGGGTTATTATAAGAAACCGGAAGCAACAGCGAAGGCAATCGATGCAGAAGGCTGGTTTGATACTGGGGATCTGGGTTGGCTAACACCCACAAATGATTTAGTATTGACCGGGCGAGCCAAGGATACAATCGTATTATCAAATGGAGAAAATATTGAGCCACTGCCGCTTGAAAATGCCTGTGCGCGGAGTCCCTACATTGACCAGATTATGGTAGTCGGTCAAGATCAGCGATCACTCGGTGCTTTAATTGTTCCCAATCTTGAGGTACTGAAGCAGTGGGAAGCCTCGCAGGAGGGACAAGGGGACAAGGGGACAAGGGGACAAGGGGAAACTCCTCACCTGGAAAGCAAACCTGTCCAGAACTTATTCCGGCAAGAGTTGAATCGAGAGGTTCAAAATCGCCCAGGATATCGCCCAGATGACCGCATCGGAACTTTCAAACTGATTCTAGAGCCATTTTCGGTCGAGAATGGGATGATGACTCAAACGTTGAAAATTAAGCGTCCTGTAGTTAGCGATCGCTATAGCGATTTGATTGAGAAAATGTTTGAGAAATAATAGTTCAAGCTGCTGGCGGATTGAAGGGCGCGAAAGTTAAAAACTTAGAAAAGTTGCGCTCTATGCGCGTTTCCACAAGTGGACAAATACCAAGGATAAAACCCGAATGAGTGAAGCAAAATCGAGTCTACTTTTAAAGCGTCCAGTTACCCTAAAGGCAATTGTTACTTCCCGCTGGAGGGAGGAAGTCCAGCAACAACTTCAGGGGCAAATTAATGATGTTGATTCTCAGATGCAACAGTTAGAGAGCCAAGGGCAAAAAGCGATCGCAGAAATTCAAAAACAAGGCGTGAATCCACCTGGTCCTCAACTTCAGCAGCAAATCGAAAGTGTTCAAAACCAGGTTAATGAAAAGAAAAGGGAAATGGTAGAGCAGAGAAATCAAGCTCTACAGCAATTGCAGCAGGTACAAACCTTTGAACTCGGACAAGAGGTCAATCAGGGGCAAATGGATAGTTTTGTCCGTGTCGAATCGGGAGACAACCTCGCGCAAAAGATGAACGTAGAAATTCTCCTGCGCGATGGGGTAGTTGAAGAAATTCGCGGTGAGATCTAATCTCAAATCCGGTTAAATACTCATAGTTAAGGCAGAGGTGGGGACGCGAAAACACGGGTAAACGGGGACACGGGGATGCGGGGAGGTGTTTTATTAGGAGTAATCAAACGGATTTATCTAATACCTCTAGAACTAGCTAGCGGTCGTCAATTTATTTGGGAGTTTTCCTACCTCGATCAGGTATGCTTCGAAAAATATCTTTATAGATTTGCGCAAACTTTTCCTAATGAACTACCTTTACTACCAAAGGCGGCATTTTGATAAGTATAGGGAGAAATAATACGTGAGCACCGATACCGAAATGACATTGCCTGCGGGCAATACTTCACCTGATCTGTCAACCGGATCGGTTTGGTTTATCGGGAATGCCACCGTCCTGATTCGCTATGCTGGGTTTACAATCTTAACCAACCCGACCTTTATCCACATGCATGAGCAGGTTCCGCTAGAGTATGGGCTACACACTAAACGTCTGACCAACCCAGCCATCGAGATTCACGAGTTGCCCCTTCTGGATCTCATCGTTCTCTTGCACTTCCATGGGGATCACTTTGACCAGGTAGCAGAACAGGAACTAGACAAGTCGCTGCCCATAGTGACAACGCCCGAAGCAACCAAGGAACTCGGGCAGCGAGGATTCAACAACACATACCCACTTGATACGTGGTCATCCCTGACGGTGGGGAAGGGAGATATTCGTTTCCTAATCACCTCAACGCCCGGACGGCATGGATCACCGCTCTCGGAGGTGGTGCTACCAGAGGTCATGGGAAGTATTTGGGAGTTCCAATCGCCATCGGGGTCAATTCTCTTTAGGATTTATATTACTGGTGACACGCTTGCGATTGACGACTTGAAGGAGAACCCGCGTCGCTACTAGGACATTGATCTCGCTCTTTTGCATTTAGGCGGGACGCAGGTACTTGGCATTATGGTAACGATGGACGGAAAACAGGGCGTGGATGCGATGCAGATCGTGAATCCCAAGCGTGCCATCCCGATCCACTATAGGGACTACGATGTTTTTAAGTCCCCGCTGTCTGACTTTCAGCGTGAGGTGAAGACGGCGGGAGTTGAGAACCGAGTCCAATACCTCACTCATGGCGAGACCTACACGTTCAATGCAGGTTGAGTTCATAATCTGTCTACAAGCTTTCACCTTACTCCGAGTCTGTTCCGGTCTGCTTGATAGTACAGTTCACCCGGTTAAAGTAACCTAAACCCCAATTCCCAAACGCCCTGCCAAGCCAGGACTTAATGGAATGAGCGTTGCCAGCATCAAAAACAGCGCCAATAAACCCAAAGCTGCCCGAGCATCATCGGGTTCGGTTAGTTCATTCAGGCTAGGACGTTCTTGAGTTCGCTGCAAGAAGAGAATCAGAATCCCCCAATAAAGTGGAATGGGATTGCTCGGATTCACAATCGCAATAATGCCCAACACCACCAGCGTTGCCACCGTGGTGCGTCGCGTAGTTTTCCGCCCATAGATTGCCTGAACAACTCGCCCTCCATCTAACTGTCCTGCTGGCATTAAGTTTAATGCTGTAATCACTAAGCCCAGCCAACCAATCACCGTGAAGGGATGGACATCTACCAGGGAAGCTTGCAACTCAGAACCCAATGTCACCCTTGCCAGGGAACCCACCAAAATCGACCCCTGGAAAAACTCCGTTGGCACCTGAAAAGTGCTTCCAGAATGGGAAAGAAGCAAGCCTGTAACCAGCATTAACAAAGAGACAATCCCCCCAGCAGCGGGTCCAGCTAGAGCAATATCAAACAGCGCCCTTCGCGTGGGAAGGAGGGACTCAAACCGAGTAATTGCTCCAAAAGAACCGATTTGCACACTCGGGATGAAAAAAGGGAAGCTCAGGCGCTGGTTATAGCGTTGAGCAAAGATGCGATGTCCCATTTCATGAGCGCCGAGGAGGAACCAAAGCCCTAAACTGAGAGGAACTGCTTCTCTAAAACGCCCCAAGTTATTAAAGAAATCAAAACCCAGCAGGAGGCTAAACGCTTCGATACTGCTGACAAAGGTTGCTACTAGAAGCAGGAGTGCCAAAACTTTCTGGGCAGGTGTAGCTGGTTGGGGATCATTGCTACTGGGGAGAACAATCGCCACAGGTTTTCCTTCCGGGTTTTCAACCAAAAATAGTCGATATTTTTCACCGAAGCGCTCTTCTAAGTTCGCCGAGAGCTTGGAATAAACCTGCTCTGGCTCTCCCCGCAAATTTCCTTGAAAAATTGCCCCTTCTTTATAGGGAATCGTCTCAGTGGCGTAGAAGGTATCGATTCCAAAAATTTCCTGAATGGTTTGGAGGTCTTCTTGGGGAATGGGGGGTGTTTGCTGAGATGTGGTAGTCTTTTGGTTTTCTGACTCTGGAGAGGTTTCGGTAGCTTCGCTTGTTGAAGTAGTGTTCTCTGCTTCGCTTGAGTCCTGCTGCTTTAGCCTTTCGGTGGCACGTTCGCGTAGAATCGTTTCTTGACCTGCGGCTCTCAGGCGATTGCCCAGATAAATATATGCACCGGCTGAGGCAACAATTAAAAATAAAATGCCGATAATGTTGAGGTAAATTCCCGCGGCAAACAGCCCAAAGAACAGTAGCCAGGGAGCCATCAAAACTACCGATTGCAGCCAGGATAAAATTCCGATTTTGCCGTAAGGTCGCGCTCGGTTGAAGCCCCAAACTAAAATTCCTAAAGCGACGAGGAGAATTAGAGCTGTTGCTATCGTCTCTGAGCTATTAAACATTGTTGCTATTGGTAAAAAGCGCTACCTCGTACTTTGGTAATTATACCTTGGTGCGATGCAGGGTAATCTAGAGCATAATTAAGCTAGACAAGTTTCGTTACTCATCCAGGGTGCGGACTGTCAAAACTTGTGGTGGGGTAGCATCTGGGGGATAGAGAAAATCTAGCGAAACCAAACGGCGACTACCGGGTGGCATCTTTAGCCGAACAATTGGTTTTCCCTGCTGACCGCGCTGCTGGACTAAGTGCCAATAGCGAGTTTGGGACTGCCCCTGCTTGTCGGTATATTGAACTTTGACTGTGCCTCGGAAAAAGATTTGTTCTGCGGGGGGATCAAGAAAACGCAATTCCTTAGTTGGGGTTTGGATTGCTAGAGTAACGGTTTGCGTTTCGTTAGTCGGGTTTTGCAGGGGCAAAGAGAGACTGTATTGCACTCCATAGTTGCCATGTGCCCTGTAGGCAGTGTCCGGATAGCGCACCAGTAGCGGGGCACTCTGAATCTGATTGGTTCCCAATGTTTTGCGATTCACGGTACTCAAGCCATAAAAAAATGCTTCTCCTGCTGGGGGAATGGTGAGAGACTCCGCATCAGCGGAATCACTCAGTTGTGCCTCCCACTGGGAACCTTGGGAAATCCCGGCAACGCGACCATAGACGAATTGCTCGCTAGAGGCACTAGGAGGGGTGGGTGCGCTGCGGCGCGGTCCTGCTAACTCACCTGTTTCTAGGAGTTGCTGCCATTCTTCCAAGGTGGGAGCGCGTTCTTTTCCTTTCTCGTCAACTGGCGCGCACATTGCCAAACTAGCGGCGTAGACAGCTCCATCACTGTGCAAGCGCATGTAAGTCGAGCGACCATTGAGCGGTGGTTCTAACTTTCGCACCGGAATCGGTAAATTGAGTAACATCTTGCTCTGTCCCTGCGGAATTTTCAATTGGGCAGGAAACATTGCTTGGCGATGTCCTCGCAAAATTTCGCTCATCACTCGGTCCCCTGGTCCAGCGTAAACCTTCCCGTGGGGATTCCTTAGCTGAGAGGGCAACTCAATAAAGGGGGCATCGGGCTGACTTAAGTAACTCGCTGCTGACAAAATATCTACTGTTACTGGCTGAGAACCGGGATTGTGCAGCATAATACCGAGATAAAGCGTCTGTAAATCGTCTGGTGTAGGTGCTTTGGCAACATGATGGGCAAACACGTCAAAGCGTCCTTGCAAGGGAAAGTTCAAATGGGCACGTTTGTTCGCTTTGCCAGTCGGTGGGAAAGTGGACAGTAAGATTCCCGCTTTCTGCACCAACTCTGGGCTATTGCTGTTGAATACTGGTACGTTATCCAGTTGTCCTGGTAAAGGACGAACCTCCTGGGGACGCACAATTTCTTGAGGTGGTGGTGCGGGTGTAGAAGTTGCTTGAGCAAGGGAAAAAATTGGTAAAAATGGCAGCATGAAACGAGAAATTTGTTTGAGATTCCAAGGGTATTAAGACACCGAAGTCAGTGCTGGCGTTCCGCTTTCAAGTTTTAAGCTACACCCATCTATCATTTGATGAACTGCAAAGACGCTAAGAGCGCTAAGGTTGAATAGAGAAGCTGCCAAGTTCGGTAGTCTCTTTAACCAGTTTGTGAGCTAATTGTCAATCGTAATTCAATAATTTAATGGTTTTAAAAACTCCTAGATATCGGTAATCTAATCTCCAAACAGGGCACTGATAACGTCGAGATACAAAAAACTGTGGCATTTTCTAAGGTTCCCTGCCAACCAGGTAAACTTTGAATAATGTGCTGCAATCTAACTAAATCAGCTTTGTTTTAAACAGGGAACTTAGATTGCTAAGGATGCTATCTTCTCGATCATTAACTCAAAGTCTTCCACCACTTTGGGAAAGTTCTCGTCCGTAATAACTGGGATATGGACAAAGATACACTGGCTTGTAGAGTGGGACTCCTGTAGAAAATTTAAAATTTCGTAGTACAACCCCTCGCAGACAAATTTTCCGGCATTATGGCTGATTTCTGTAAAAGATAACTCAGCGACTAATTTTTCTAGGTCAACTGAGGTTCGGAGTAGTTTCTCTTGGCAAGTGGCATTCGCTTCTATCCCTAGCTTGTGGTAACTTTCTGCCATGCCACAACAAATAATCCTTTCCGGCTGTAGTGCTTTGATGTCTGCAATGACGCGGTGACTGGCTTGGGGAACATCTACCGGTAGCTGTCTTAAGAAACTCAAGGAAGCGGTAGAGAAATTTTGCTTTTGCATTTCCCCTAGTAAATCATCTGAAGCATTTGATTGCTGGTGGGGAAGCCAGGTTTGAAAGGAAGTGAGGAGGATTGTCTTGGACATGGGAATAAGTGATCGCCACGCAGAATCGATTAAAGTAAAGACAGATAGGGAACTTTAGATCAAAAGGAGGGGTTCATGCCAGCGAGCATTGCTGTTGTGGATTATGACATGGGAAACCTGCACTCTGCCTGTAAGGGGTTAGAGAAGGTAGGGGCAAGCCCGAAAATCACCGATTCAATTGCAGAGATTGAACGGGCAGATGCGGTAGTATTACCAGGAGTGGGTTCGTTTGACCCAGCGGTACAGCGGTTGCGATCGCGCAATCTAGTGGAACCTATCCAAAATGCGATCGCTTCTGGTAAACCTTTCCTGGGCATCTGCTTAGGGCTACAAGTTCTCTTGGAAGCGTCCGAAGAAGGCAAAGAACCAGGACTAGGAATTGTTTCGGGAACTGTCCGCCGCTTTCGCCCAGAACCAGAAATCACTATCCCGCACATGGGCTGGAACGAACTAGAATTTACCCAACCGCACCACACTTTGTGGGAACAACTACCAGGCAATTCTCGGGTTTATTTTGTCCATTCTTACTATGTTGACCCGACAGAATCCGGTATTCGGGCGGCGACTGTAACGCATGGTTCGCAAACTGTTACCGCTGCGATCGCTCGTGATAACTTAATGGCAGTGCAATTTCACCCAGAAAAATCTTCCTCGGTGGGGCTACAAATTATCTCTAATTTTGTCACTCAGGTGCAAACTCAATTTGCTGCTTAGAGATATTTGAAAAGTCAGTTCAGTTTAATTGTTTTAATTGTAGGTTATCCTACGTGGATGTAATAGGCTTTCGTAGGATTTCCATAGGTGTTCAATGTCATTTGGGGATACTTTTCTAAAAACTCATCTACAGCGCTTCGGCAGCCCTGGAACTCCGAGTAGTCATCAAGTTGGATGTAACCTCCCTTCGATACCTTCGGTCCCCAAGTCTCTAAGCAGAACTTAACAGGATCGTAAAAATCAGCATCAATGTGAAGTAGTGCAATCTGCTCGATCTCTGCCTTGGGAAAAGTGTCTGAAAACCAACCTTTATGAAAAGCTAATCTTTCTGAGGGAATTCCCATTTCTGCCATGATAGTGCTGACCCGATGAGAACTGCCGACTACCTGCCCAGTCCATTTCTTACTTGCCTCGCCGTCCTCACTTCCTGAGGGGGGTAAGCCCTTCCAAGCATCAAACAGGTGGAGCTTGCGGTGGGCGCTTTTGCGTGTGGCATCTCCCATCAGCGCCGCTGAACCTCCGTCGAGAACGCCACACTCGACAATGTCTCCTGGTATGCCTTCTTCCTCAATGCGTGTTGCTAGCTGCATTAAGCTCTTTAACCTAACCTGACTAACCTGGGTAAACGGATAGACTGATCGAAATGGTTCTTCAAGATTGAGCTTTTGTTGTTCTAGTCGTTTGCGCAAACCGCGCAGATAGGGTTGCAGCTTTCTCGGAAGAAAAGGACGCAGCCAGAACCAACGCTGAACAGGTGCATTTTCCGATTTTTTTGCGGTTTGGTTAGTGGTTGAATTTATAGAGGAATTTTCTCTATTCATTTTATTAGCCCACTTGCACAGCAGTAATGCCGTTTTCCTGTTATCTGGTCGCACGAATTAGAGTAAAGCGGCTTAAGAAAAAGCTCAATTTATAAAATTGAGGGGGCTTTAGATTCTTCTTGGTTCTGCTGAGATGGTGATTCTTGAGCAGAAAGTGGATAACCTGAGTAGGAATTGTGCAGCACCATTGTGGTAGTTTGATTGGGCTGAAAACCGATGCGTTCGTAAAAATTCTGCTGATAAGTAGTCATTAAGTAAATTCGCTCCACTCGGCTCAGGCGAGGATGACTCAAGACTGTTTCTACTAATTTACTACCTAGCCCTGCACCGCGATAATCTGGGTGAATTACCACATCCCAAATTGTGCCACGGTAAATCCCATCTGAGGTTGCTCTGGCAAACCCAATGAGCTGTTCTCCATCCCAAACGCCCACTACAGGATCGCTGTTAGCGATCGCAATTTCCAAATCTTCAATATTTCGCCTCCTTGCCCAGAAAGCACAGATTTGAAACAGTGTCTGTAGTTGCTGAAGGTCGATGTTGGGTCTGTTATTTTCCTGAGTAAACTCTTCGTGAAATCGAAACTGGATATGGCGGCAATCCATGACTAGCAATTCCTAATTTTTTGGCTAGATACGTATCTTGTACTTTGCTTGCGCTGGTAATTGTAAATTGACTACGAATGCTGCTTATATATTAGGTAAAAACAGCCATGTAAATTTCTAATTTTAGAAAACTTTCCCTGCTTCTTGCTAATTTAAGAGTAGCAAAAAATACAAAATGAGTAAATTTTTTACCGTCAATTTTGTCTACATCTGTTGACATTTAAAGCTTCATTGCCAACAGAACCTATTCCTGTAGCCAACGGGCTGCATCTTTGGCGTGGTAAGTCAAAATCAAGTCAGCACCAGCACGCTTGAAGGCAGTCAAGGTTTCTTGCACTACCGACTTTTCGTCTATCCATCCCTGGAGGGCAGTGGCTTTAATCATAGAGTATTCCCCAGAGACGTTGTAAGCTGCGACTGGCAAATTCGTTATTTCTTTGACGCGCCAAATGATGTCGATGTAAGCCAAAGCAGGTTTGACCATCAACATATCTGCCCCTTCGGCAAGGTCAAGTTCCACCTCTTTGAGGGCTTCTTGACCATTCGCCGGATCCATCTGGTAGGTTCTGCGATCGCCAAACTGAGGGGCAGATTCAGCAGCATCTCGGAAAGGACCGTAGTAAGCAGAGGAATACTTAGCAGCATAAGAAAGAATGGGCGTGTACTGGAAGTCAGCTTCGTCCAATCCTTCCCGAATCGCCTTGACAAAACCATCCATCATCCCAGAAGGGGCGATAATATCTACCCCCGCCTTAGCCTGAGAAACTGCGGTTCTTTTCAACAACTCCAGCGTCGGGTCATTCAAAACTTGCCCAGTGAAGTCACCAAATTCCAAATAGCCGCAGTGACCGTGATCTGTGTACTCGCACAGGCAAGTATCGGCAACAACAACTAACTCTGGCACAGCTTCTTTAATGGCAGTCGCCGCCTTTTGAACAATTCCGTGGTCATGCCATGCTTGTGTGGCTTCTGAGTCTTTACTTTCTGGGATGCCAAAGAGAATAATCGCTGGGATGCCCAGTTCGTAGACTTCTTTTGCTTCTTCAACGATTTTTTCCACCGAAAGCTGGTAGACTCCCGGCATGGATTTCACTTCCTGCGCCACCGATTCTCCCGGAACAGCAAACAGGGGATAGATTAAATCATTAACACTTAAAACAGTTTCGCGCACCATGCGGCGCAGTTGAGATTGTTGGCGAAGGCGACGAGGGCGATTGGTGGGAAACATAGTTTGATTTAAAAGTAAAGCGGGTTTATTTAATTAGTGTAAAGCGATCGCTGCTTGGGTGGTTTGTCGAGGGGGCGGAAGGGTAGGGGAACGGGGAGCAGAGGGGAAAAAGTGAGGGCGTGAGAGGGTGAGAGTGTTAGAAATACTGATAGAATCCTTGCATCAAATCAGCTAACTCCTCACTCCCTCACTCCTCACTCTTCACTTGCCCTCTCCGCACCTCCGCACAAAATCCTTGTCACTCCTCACCCCTTCTACCTTCTTCGGAATGGGGCCACAGAATCGTCAGTGCCATTAGAATAAACCCAATGGCAGCGATCGCTTTGAGTAGACTAGCTGGTAATACCTGTGCGGCTCCCTCTCCAGCGATTGCTCCGAGTAAGCTTGCTAGCAGCAAGGCAACGACAGAGCCACAAAACACACCCCGGGGAGAACGAGAGCCACCACTAAGCGCGATCGCGGCAATTTGGCTTTTGTCTCCTAGTTCTGCCATAAAGACGGTTAGGAAACTGATTCCGAGAAGCTGCCAGTCCATACTCTAGAATTGATTTAACAGTGTTAGGCGAGTAGTTAACTAAGATGTAACCGCACTTCCCAACAGCAGCATAGAAACAATTAAAAGAAGCGTCGCCACTGCGATTTCACGGGTTCTGGGAGATACCCGGCTGGCTAACCAACAACCGATCCATACTCCTAACAGGCTAGTTGTTACTAAGGCAAGCGCTGCCCCAGCAAAAACAATTCCAGGAGAGTGCGATTCAGCACTCATCAGTAACGTTGCCAGTTGGGTTTTGTCGCCCATCTCAGCCAAAAAGATGGTCAAGAAAGTAGAGCCAAAAGCAGCCCAAAATCCTGAAGGGCGTTTCTTTTTAAGCAAGGACTCTTGAGAGTGATCGCTCACCGAATCCCATTCGGACTCAGAAAATGCAGCAGACTGGCTGCGCTCGGGCTGCTCTTTTTGAATGGGCTCAATCAAGGTAACACTGGCTACTAGGTGGAATAGGTGGAAACTGATCTCAAATCAAGGTAAGAGCAACGAAGCAAGTTATTACTTTGCTTGAGAATGCTCCGTTATCTTGAATTTATTGCTGTGGTATAAGTGGTAGGCTCAAGCCACAAGCGTCGGCATCTGAATCATGTTGAGTATGTATGCACTAGCCTAGTTCACAATTATCTCATATAACCTTTGCTCCTGGCTAAACCCGCAAGCTGTTAACTAGCAAATATGCGGGGGAGAGCCGGTGTGGAGACTCCCTTCGGGAGTGATACAAAGCAGGGGGAGTGAGAAGTAGGGACGACTCGGTGAGTCTCCCGTACAGAGGTGAGGGGCAAACATTAACCCAAATGAATAGAAAATTTGATTTTTATGTTAAGATATTTTACCCTCTCACTTCTTCCCTGTGTCCCCGTGTCCTTTTTATCCTCTGCCTTGCGCTGTGATCGCCTAGGAACCGCTTTTATTCAGCAAATGCTGAGTGAATGTAGGTTTGTAGGGTGAGTTGGTATCCCGCCCAAAGGACAGGCTGCCCTAGCGTAACGGAAGCTGGTAGGAAATCAGATACGGGCTGAGGCTTGACTTTTTGAGCGCTGACTAGGGCGAGATCAAACCGACAAGGCAGATGGGCTAAATTGGGGAATTGGGTGAGAAATAGCTCGGCTGCTTGCCAGAGTTTCTTCTGCTTGTGAGGTGTGATTGCCAGAAGACCATCAGCGTCCCAACTCTCCTGACTGCGGGTTTTTACTTCCACAAATACTAAACAGGTTTCCTGGTATGGTTGCGGAGTGGTATTTGGGTAGTGCTGGGCAATCAAGTCTAGCTCTCCCCAGCGGCAGCGCCAGCGACGATGTAGAATGAGCCAGCCTTGCGTCTTTAGCGATTGAGCGACGAGCTGTTCTCCTAACTCGCCGAGTTTAGGCGTATGGTTGGGTGGGGGAGCAGAGGAATGGAAATACACGGGGGGCAACGAACTGGTACGATTACAATCATAGAGCAAGGGCAAGCTTTTCGCTCTGCTGTCGGTCATAAAAGTGTGTAAATGCGGAATTTTCGACTCCCTGAGGTACGCCTTGGTTAAAATCGGGCAAAGGGAAAATGGAAACTTCATTCCTTTAACCCTTACCTTTTTCCTTTAACCTCTGAGTGAAACGCAGTACTTCATCTCCGTTGCAAACTGCTGTAAGTATGGGTGAAATATGAGTTATTGGCAATCCTTTAATGGGAATGCTAGAGCGTTTAGTTTAGTTGCCTGGGTGGTTGCTGCTATAGTTGCCTTAGGAGCGATCACTCCTACTGCTTGGGCTGAGAATTACGACAAACAAGGTCTAGTTGATGCTGATTTTTCTGCTCAAGAGCTAAGGGACTCCAGCTTTGTGAAAGCCAATCTCCGCAACAGCAATTTCTCTGATGCAGACTTAGTGGGTGCTAGCTTCTTTGGAGCAAACCTAGAAGGTGCTAATCTCAAAGGAGCCAATTTAACCACTGCCACTCTCGATTCAGCACGCTTTAGTTACACTAACTTGACCAATGCTGTGCTTGAGGGAGCGTTTGCCTACAACGCCAAGTTTGAGGGCGCGACTGTGGATGGGGCAGATTTTACGGATGTTCTAATGCGTAGCGACGCGCAAGCCCGGCTTTGCGAGCAGGCAAAGGGAACTAATCCCACTACCGGACGCGATACTCGGCGAACGCTAGGGTGTCGCTAGTGAATTCATAATTAGGAGTTTTCCCATCTCCGCGTCCCCGCGTATCCGCGTCTCCGTGTTACCCTGCCTCCTCCTAAGCTGAAGGAGATTCGATAATATCGATAATCGAGAATTGGCGTTGCTGGTCTAATTCTTTGATTTTTTGGTGGGCGTTGTAGAACTCTTGATAGTAGTATTCTCGGCGCTCCGGTTCAGCTTCGGGGTGAAGCTGCTGCCACTGTTCGAGGCAGTAACGTTTATATTTTTCGCAAACAACTCTTTCGAGAGTAGCGATCGCAGCGCTCATTACTAAAGGAGTGCGGATGATTTCCCGTGTTCCAATCTCGTCGAGATAGAACAAGTGAGCTACCTGAGCCATTTTCTCTGGAAAATCGGCGCTACGCTCTTGCAGTAGCGAAAGGAGTTGATTTTGGGTTGAAGGTTGAAGGTTGAAGGTTGAAGGTTGCAGGTTTTCCCCTTGTCCCCTTCCACTCTCCTGTGCCTCAGTTTGAAGTTCAAGAATCTGCTGCCACAAAAACCGATGGTGAGAAAAGTTAAACGTTAAGTCTTTCTCGTCCAAAGCCTCAATAATTTCTTGTCTGTGTTGGGGGCAGTGCAGATAAATGCGTAGGAGAAGAGCCTCGGCTCTCTCTAGAAGGTTGCGTTCGGAACTAGCTGGAAACTCCTGGGAATCGGGTTTGTTTGCGCCAGAGCGTCGCTGGGGCTTTTTGAGTTGAGCCTGTAATTTTTCTGCATAGAGGGGGATAAGTCGGGAGTCGCCTTGGCTC
The DNA here is from genome assembly GCA_003021505.1 of Cyanobacteria bacterium QS_4_48_99. Lineage (GTDB taxonomy): Bacteria > Cyanobacteriota > Cyanobacteriia > Cyanobacteriales > Rubidibacteraceae > QS-4-48-99. The sequence continues at coordinate 35,196 of PXPT01000097.1, forward strand.
AGGAGTTCGGCGCAGTGGTGGATGTAGTGACCGCGTTGATTCGCATTGGCGAGGTGATTGAGTAATTGCACCATGTTTTGGGCAACTCGCTGAAACTGGTCAGCTTGTTTAAGGTCTTGACCCACCAAGAGTTGGCTAATTTGCCAATCGAGCCACAGGGGAGCATCGCGCAGGAGTTGGCGATATTTTTCCGGGGCATCGGGAGCAGATTGAAGGAAGTCATCGGCATCTTTGCCGTCAGGGAGATTGAGAACCCGAAGTTGTAGTTGTCCGGTATAAACCAGGGATTCTGCTTCCCGGATCACTCGTTGGGTGGCAGTAGTGCCAGCGGTATCGGCATCAAAGTTGAGGACGATTTGCTTAGACTCGGTATAGCGCAGGAGTTGTCGAAAGGCGCTAAAGGCAGTGCCGAGGGAGGCGACGACGTTTTTGATTCCAGCGGCGTGGAGGGCGATCGCATCAAAATATCCCTCCACCACAACGGCTTGGTCTTGTTTAGTAATCTCGCTCCGAGCAATATCCAGGGCAAACAGCGTCTTGCTTTTGTCGAATAGGGGAGTTTCTGGGGAGTTCAAATACTTCGGCTCTTTTTTTTGTTCCTCCCCTTCTTTCTGCTCCACATCTGCTAGAGTTCTGCTGCCAAAGCCAATCACTCTCCCCTGGTTATCGCGGATGGGGATGATTACGCGGTTGCGAAAGCGATCATAGTAGCCATGCCCGGACTTACGTTGCTGAATTAATCCCGCCTCTTCCACTAGGGCAAGGGAATAACGTTTCTGCTCAACTAGATAACGGTAGAGCGTTTCCCACCCTGCCGGTGCGTAACCGAGCTGGAATTGCTTAATTGTCTCCTCACTAAGCTGTCGCTCGGATTTGAGATAATCAAGCGCCACTTTTCCTGGGGGCTGCTGTAAGGCGTGTTGATAAAAACTCGCGCTCACTGCCAGAATTTCGTAGAGCTTCTCTTGCAGTGAGAGTTGACGCTGGAGTTCTTGGCGCTGCTCTGGTTCTAGGGTTTGTACGGGAACTTGATAGCGTTGTGCTAGCTCTAGCACCACCTCACTAAAAGATTGCTTCCCCACCTCCATTAGGAAGTTAAAGGTTCCCCCACCTGCACCACAGCCGAAACAGTAGTACAGTTGCTTGCTGGGGCTAACGGTAAAACTGGGTGTCTTCTCTTCGTGGAAGGGACACAGCCCTTGATAATCTTTTCCTCGCTTACGCAGCACCACCTGCTCGGAGATGACATCAACAATGTCAACCCGTTGCTTCACTTCTTCAATTGTGTCGGGATGCAGGCGGGGAGTTTCCATATTGAAATGAAGCGAGGGGTTGCGTTAACTATTGTATTCTTGCGTTGTCCAAGTTGTTCGTCTTGTTGGGATTAAATATTTCTCTTTGGCTGTCTACCCTGAAAAATTCGCCATTAAAAAAGCCAAAGCTAGCTTCAAGGAGCGTTGGCTCTGGCTCAGTTTCATTTTTTGTAACAATGAATTCCGGAGGTTCAGTTAACCTAAATTAACCCAAATCGATTGCAAACAACTGCAAATAGCGCTGCTATTACCGTAATTGCAAGCGCCATAAGTGGATGTTGACCTTGGCTCACAGCGAAAGACGTAACAATACCAGCACCGACAGAAGCAGTCACAACCGAACTTAAAAGGTCTTTATTTGTCTGATTATTGTACATGAGTTAGTTATCTAGTCGTCTAATCTTACGCAAGGCAATTTGAACTTGCTTTTGATCAAACTAGCACTCTCTTCTCATTTTATTCCGAATAATCTGAGATCTTGTAATCAAGGTTTAAATTTGGCTAGATTTTGTAACATATTTAGTTAATTAATCCACGACCTCAAGTAGTTGTGGTTTCGTGTATTCCTCTGTGAGGGCGATTCACAAATCACTAATCACTAATTAATTTTCTTTTAATTTCTCAACATTGCCTGCCCTTACCCAAGCCTTTTGATTGGTTTCAAGCACATGGATTTTCTGCCAGTTTTGATCAGCGCTGTCTTCGAGAAGAATGACTTCCTGGTTGTTGGCAATCCCGCCAATACGTGAGGCTTGTGAACTTGGCGCTCCTCGCAAAACCAGTCCTTCGGGCCAAGTGACACGAGCTTTGTAGACTCCTGGATCTTGCTCTAGCTTTTTCTGGAGAGCAGGATCTAGCTTCGGCTTCTTAGGCTTTTCAAGGGTGTCTGAACTACTTGTTGCGGTGGGGTTGGGAGAACTTTCTGGGTTGGCAGCTTGGGGAGATTGTTGTTTTTCTTTTTCCTCGGCAAAGGTAGGCTTGGGCGGCGAAACTGAGAGCCTGTTGAAAAAGAGCAAATAGGCAGCCGCGGCACCGCTAACCGCCAGTAGCGAAATTCCCAAGATAAAACCCAGCAAATACTGAACTAGACGTGACAAAATCATAGGCGGCTTGTCGATCCCTATTTCTTGCCAGTGAATCTTAACCTAGTTCAAGAGCTGATCGCGGCTGCTACTGTTGCATTTGACGCTGGATGAGGCAACTCAGGCGGCTATCCTTGGAAGCCAGACGAGCTTTACCCGAAGAAACCCAATTTTGCAGAAACTGGATTTCCTCTTGTGCAGTTCGCGCTAGGGGCACAATCTGGCTCGCTGCTTCTAAAATATCTTCGGTGGTGAAGTCTCGGTTTTGACTAAAGCCGATGTGCATTGCTTCGGTAAGCGTTTGCTCAATCTCTGCCCCGGAAAAGTCAGGAGTTTCATAAGCTAGCCGCTCGATATGGTAATTTTTTAGGCTGTGGGGACGCAGCCGGGAGAGGTGAACGGTAAAAATGGCGCGGCGCTCTTCTTGGGTAGGCAGATCCACAAAAAAGATTTCATCAAAGCGCCCTTTGCGAAGCATTTCGGGGGGCAAAGCCTGAATATTGTTAGCTGTTGCCACCACAAAGACGGAGGATTGCTTCTCGGCAAGCCAGTTGATGAAGGTGCCGAACACGCGGCTTGTTGTCCCGGAGTCTCCTCCCCCTTCCACGCCAGAGAAGGCTTTGTCAATTTCATCAATCCAGAGGACGCAGGGAGCAAGGGCTTCTGCCAAGCCAATCATCTGCCGGGTGCGAGATTCCGATTCCCCTACCAGTCCGGCAAACAAGCGCCCTACGTCTAGGCGCAGCAGGGGAAGATGCCAGTGGTGAGCGATCGCCTTTGCGGTTAGAGATTTTCCTGTCCCTTGCACACCAACTAGCAGTAATCCACGTGGGTGAGGCAAGCCATACGCTCTAGCGCGTTCGCTAAAAGCTCCCCCTCGTCGCAGCAACCAGTCTTTTAAATTATCTAAACCACCAATATCGGAGATGTTCTCCTTGGCGGGATAAAAGTCGAGAATTTGCGTCTGGCGAATGGATTGGCGCTTCTCTTCTAATACGAGTTCCACATCTTCGGGTTGCAGTTCCCCGTGAGCTGCGATCGCCCGCGTCAACACCCGGCGAATCCGCTCTAGAGAAAGCCCTTGTGCCGAGCGTACCAATTCATCCAGCAGTTTTTCGGGAACAGACTGCACTGTCGCCGAGACAAGGCGTTGAACTTCTGCTTTAATTTCGGCTGCGGTGGGCAAAGGAAACTCCACCACTGTCAGCACTTCGCTCAACTCGGATGGAATGGTAGTATGAGGCGAAACAAGGACGACATTTATGGGCTGAGATTTTAAACGCCGCGCTAAATTGCGAAGTTTGCGAGCGACGGAGGTATCTTCTAAAAATCGGTGGAAATCTCGCAGAACCACCACGCTACCGGATTTTTCCGGCAATTTATCCACAAATTCTAATGCCTGCAAGGGATTGCGGCGTGCTTCTCCTGCATTGTTAGGGTTATCCTGATACCCATCTACAAAATCCCAAATATAGACGTTGCGATCGCCAACGCGCTTGGCACAGTGAGCGATCTCGGCTTCTAAGCGCTCCTCTTCTTGCGTGGGAACATAGATTAAGGGATAGCAAGCACGCAGGAGTAATTCAAACTCTTCATTAAAGCTCATAGGTAAGAATTAGGAATTATGAATAATGAATCATAAAGGGATACTAGGTGAGACAGTTTGGGCAGTTATCTGCGGTAAAGCAACGCTCATGCATCAGAGATTTAAAATACTAAACAACACCACTGCTGATGCCTAGTTTTTTTTTCATCCCTCATCATTCATCCTTGGTCATTCCCGATTGTGACAATTGCTCTTTAAGCGTTTCCAGAGCACTCAAGCGGCTATCAATTGCAGTTTCCTCCCTGTAGCTGTAGTCCACCTCTTCTCGCTTGTCGCGCAACTGCCGTAGGGGCATTGCCAAACATAGTTGTTCGTACAACCACACATCAGGCTCAAAATAGCCCTCACTAGGCAGGGTTTCGCACAACTCTTCTAGGGGAACTTCTCGTTCTAGGGAACCGTTGTCAGGTGCGTCTACGTTTTTCTCTAGCCAGATCAACTCTGTGGTGTCCACCGATAGCCGATGATTATATTGTTGCAGGCTGCGATCGCAGGTCAACGTGATAATGGTTTCTGCTTGAACCGAAACCTCTAAATAATTACCCCGATGAACTACCGCCATCTTGCCTCGTACAGGTGTTAGACTCTCTAAGCCGTCAATAAATTCCTGAACTTGAATCTCTTCGGTTTTCTGCGGTGCTTTGAGCAGTTGGGGAATGTAGATTGCTTCCATTTTGTCCTCCTCGCTCCAAACTTACATGGCAACTAGAGTATTAACGAACCACCCATCAAGCACGAAGCCGCACAGTAAGATGTCGATTGGGTTCCTGCCCCTGACTGTAAGTTTCTAAATCTCGGTACTCTTTGAGCAAGTTGTGCATTTGCCGTCGCTCCGCTGAAGATAAAGATTTGATTTGGGACTCTTCTCCAGTTTCGCGCACTTGCTGTGCCACTTCCTCAGCCAAAGTACAGAGTTCTTGCTGACGCCGGAGGCGATAACCATTCAACTCAATCGTAAATGCGCTTTGCGAGTCCGGCTCTAGCCCCAAATTCAGGGTAATATTGGCAAGATATTGAACAGCATCGAGCGGCTCTGCTTGGGAACCCATCAAAGCTTCCATTTGCTTGGGCGTTAGTTGAGTTTCGTCAATCGTCAACCAAAAAGCAGCGGATTGGGCTTCCTCGGCATAAGAAGCTTTCACCCTAGCAGGAATGCCCATTAACCTTAATACTTCTTCGAGCCATTGCTGGCCCCGTTGCTGCTCCATGTTGGCAACTACCCTGAGGTTTTCTCTTTTTTCTTAGAACGTTTTTCAAACGGAAGTGACTCCTCTTTGCCATCCTCGGTTTTTTCTTGTTGTTCTTGTTGGTCTACGATTTTCTGCAAGTTTTCCGGTAGGGGTTCGCGCATCAGAATTAAAGTCTGGAGCGTCTGGAAGATGTTGGCAACCACGATATACATCAACACCCCAGCCGGTAAGGGGAAAAATAGGAACATTCCTGTAAACAGCACAGGCATGATTTTGGTAATTGTCTGTTGTTGGGGGTTGGCACTGTTGCCTTGTTGACCCGAAAGCACCTGGTTGAGATACAAGCTAATGCCGAAGAACGCCACCATCCCGACAATATCCCAGTGGATGGTTCCGTCTTCTTCTACAGCGCCCACGCGCCCCAAAGCCTCAATAAAGAGGAATCCTTCGTTTGCAGCGGCTCCGGGGATTTCCCCTTTAAGAGTAGCTTCTCCCGGTTCTAGCGCTTTAATTGTGCCATCAGAGTTAACCTGCAAGCGTTCTTCTCCTTGAACTACTTGCCAATTCGGTTCCATTTGACCTTGGGAGTTTTCGCTGGAGAGTTTCTCAAGCGGCTTTCCTTCAGTGGTTTGAAATTGGACTTGAGTTGTGTCTCCCACGGCTAACTTGTTGCCACCGGATAGTACGGCAACCACTGGGTAGCGAACCCCTTTTTCGATATAGACGCTTTTTGATTCAGTTAGGAAAGATTGGGGTTGGATGCGCTCCACTTGATTTCTGGGGAAAATTTGCACATCAACGGTGTAATCAGTGGCAGAAAATGGCGAACCCCGCAAGGTAGCAAACAGAGCGATGAGAATCGGCATTTGTAGCAAAATCGGCAAGCAGCCCGCCAAGGGGTTGCCAAATTCCTTATAGACATCGCTCATTGCCTGCTTTTGTTTGGCAGGATCATCTTTGTAGCGTTCCTGAACCTCTTTGACTCGCTTTTGCATCTCTGGCTGAGCGACTCGCATCCGCCTCATGCTGCGAATCGATTTCGCACTGAGGGGATAGACGGCAAAGCGAATTACCAGTGTCAGGGCGATAATTGCAAAGCCATAGCTAGGCACAATCCCGTAAAAGAAATCCAGGATTGGCTGCATGAGATTATTAGAGAGAAATCCGATACCAAAATCCATTCGTTTGAACTCGAGCCTTCGCGCTGTGTACTATCTTAATCTATCCAATCTTTGCTGCTGTTGAGTGTCGCTTTTGCTCTAGCAATGCAGTTTCGGAGTGAGGCAGTGAAGCTTTTTAGATAGACTTTAACTCGTAATTGCCTCTAGGGGTTTACCCGTTCTCTGGGCAGCTTTCTCGGCAATGTAGTTATAAATTTCTCTGTGCTTGGGAACAGCTCGCATTTCTAGGCGAGTCTTGTCTCTAAGGGTGACCACAATATCTCCCCAGAGTCCTATTCCTCTTGGAACTTGGATGATTTTAATAATTTCTGAATAGATTATATCGGTGCGATCGCGCCCTCGCAAACCACCAGTTATAGAAATTCTGCGGTTAGTAATGCGATAACGCAACCGGAGTGCTCGCACGATTGCTCCCACTGTTAGTGGCAAACAAATAACCGTAAATCCTAGTAATATATTGAAAATTAAGTCCCCCATGTGGGGACCACCTTCATAAAACACCTCTTCTTGAATGCCCATTGAGTACCTCGGCTTTGGTTAGTAACTCTTCCAATTCTCTCAAAAAATGTTCATAATCGCACGCTACGGCTTGCGGTTTGACAATAACCACCAGTTTCCAACCAGGCGAGATTTGAGGCAGCAACTCCTGCATCACGGCTCGAATCTGACGTTTAATGCGATTACGAATTACTGCCTTTTTGCTCACTTTTTGGCTAATCGAAATGCCGATTTGGACAGATTCGCACAAGTAAGAAGGGGGCAAAGCCCGCAACGTTAAATAGCGCCCACGGCAGCGGCTTCCTCGTTTATAAACCGCCTTAAAATCTTGCCGATGTTTGAGTCTATGAGCTTCGGGCAATCCCAACTATTCGTCTGCCCCCAGAACGCGAAGGCTTACACAGCCAGACGAGCGCGTCCTTTCTTTCTTCTGCGCTTGAGTACCTGGCGACCACCTTTGGTGACTTTTCGAGCGCGAAAGCCAGATCTTCTTTTTTGTTTAAGTTTTGTACCGACTAAGGTGCGCTTAGGCACGGATTACCTCCTCCTTTGTTGCTCTTCGACACTTGACAAATAATTCAAGACCTTCGATTATATCCTATTAGTCTTGTCAGCGTTAAGTAAACTCTCGCCTTACCAAGGCTGAGGTAACATTACTACCCATCCTCGGCAGGCTGGTAAGCTCTCTTTAGTTAAGGCTCAAGATCCAGGTTCCAACGTAACGGGGCGCGGGACTACCTTGTAGCGCTTGAATCTGACCATTGAAGTAGTAAGTTCCACCAGTGCGTGGGTTTTCCACATTCGAGAACACTAACTCGACCTCTTTTCCATTCTCTCCTCCTTCAATGGGTTGTTTGGGGATAATCTCCACCCGATGCTCTTCCTCGTTCCAGCTTACCTCTTGTAGGGGGACAGATTCGCCCTGGACGCGAACTTCAATTTCGTCTGGATCAAATTCACCGTTGTAGTAATCTGGATAGGAGACAGTAAACTGTGATGCTCCTTGCTCCATCTTCTCGGCAGGAATACGTAGTTTGTAGCGATCGCGCTGGATTGTACCAGCTTCGCCATGCTTTAAGTGATAATCGAGAATATCTTCTCGGTTGTCAACACCGCTAAAAATGGTTAATCCGGGGTTACTCTGGGCCCAGCTTACCAGCGGAAATCCGGTGATTAGACAACCGCTTACTGCCAGTGTAGAAATTAGCTGTCGTGTTAAAGATGTTTTTGAGAACATAAGCGAGAAACTCCACTGTTCAGGTTAAGGGTGACTTTTACTAGCGTTGATTCCTGGTTGAATTTACCAGAGCCAAGTCATGGGTGTGTAAGACCAGGACGTTAAACTTAGCAGAGATTGTTTCGGCAAGCGAACTCTTGCAATCTCTAAGAGAAACTTACAAAAACGCAGCAATGGTAGAAAAATAAACATAAAATCTCAACTTATATCCCATCGATAGTCAAGATAACGATCTAGGCTGGAAATTGCTCTAAACCAATCAGAAAATATCAGCCATAAGAAAAATTTTTCTAATCTAGAAAAGTTTTCCCAAGTTGTACTCAAAGGAGCATTCATGAAAATAGCGGTTGCAAAAGAAATTGAAGTAGGCGAACATCGCGTTGCCCTAATTCCCGACCAAGTTGCCAAATTAGCGAAACAGGATTGGGAATTTTGGGTAGAAAAAGGTGCTGGTGAGGCATCGTTTTTTAGCGACCAAGCCTACGAAGCAGCCGGTGCCAAGTTGATTGCCGATAAAAACTCCCTTTGGGGTGAAACTGACGTTCTGCTCAAAGTAGGAGTTCCTCGGGAAGAGGAAATTTCGCTGCTGTCGGAAGGAACTGTTTTGATTAGCCTTCTCAATCCCCTCGGGAACCCCCAGGTGGTGCAGAAGTTAGCAGAGCGCAAAGTTACCGCTTGCAGCATGGAGACGATTCCCCGAACTAGCCGCGCCCAGAGTATGGATGCTCTGTCGTCTCAAGCGGGTGTTGCTGGGTATAAGGCTGTTCTGATTGGCGCTTCTGCCCTCCCCAAATTCTTCCCCATGTTGACCACAGCCGCCGGAACCATTCGCCCAGCGAAGGCGTTTGTAATTGGTGCGGGAGTTGCGGGCTTGCAAGCCATTGCCACTGCCCGACGCTTGGGTGCGCTCGTGGAAGCCTTCGATATTCGCCCAGAAGTTAAAGAGCAAGTCGAGAGCTTAGGAGCTAAATTCGCAGAAGTCCAATTAGACGAAGACACTGCTGCCGAAGGTGGCTATGCCAAGGAAGTCTCGGAAGACTCGAAGCAGCGCAGCCAGGAATTAATTGGCGAGCGCGTCGCTCAGTCAGATGTGGTGATTACTACTGCCCAAGTTCCTGGAAAGAAAGCCCCTCGTTTGGTGACTGATGCCATGATTGCCCAAATGCAGCCCGGTTCTGTCATTGTTGACCTAGCAGGAGAACAAGGCGGCAACTGTGAGGGAACCGAAGCTGGTAAAGACATCCAGCGCCACGGCGTGACAATTATTGGTCCGATTAACTTACCCTCTTCCATGCCCATCCACGCCAGCCAGATGTACGCCAACAACGTCTCCAATCTGCTGCAACATCTCGTCGAAGATAAACAGGTACAGCTTAACTTTGAAGATGACATCACCAGCAGCACCTGCGTTACCCATGCTGGTGAGATTCGCAACCAACGAGTGAAAGATGCCCTCGCTGCTGAAGGGGTAAAGGTTGAAGGTTAGAAAACAATTCACAATTGTGAACTCTGAATTCTGAATTAACCTGCAACTGACTACTACTGAATACTAACTAAGGAGAATGGAATGGCAACAACATTACTTGCCAGTTTACTGGTGTTCGTTTTAGCCGCCTTTGTGGGGTTTGAAGTAATCAACAAAGTGCCACCCACCCTACACACCCCTCTTATGTCAGGGGCAAATGCCATTTCCGGTATTACCATTATCGGCGCAGTGCTGATTGCTGGTGCTGGTCATGGGAAAGTAACGGAAATTTTAGGTTTGATTGCGGTGGTTTTGGCAACCGTCAACGTTGTGGGCGGTTTCCTCGTCACTGACCGCATGCTACAGATGTTCAAAAAAAAGGAGGCTAATTAACTCGTGAGCGATTATTTGCCAATAGTCATGCAGCTAAGTTATATCGTGGCTGCTTCTCTGTTCATCCTCGGGTTGAAAAATCTGGGTTCTCCAGCCACAGCCCGCAGAGGCAACGTTTTATCTGCCACAGGAATGCTGCTAGCGGTGGTTGTCACCCTGCTCGACCAGCAGATTTTGAGCTACCGCATGATTCTGATTGGAGTTGCCATCGGTTCTGTGATTGGGGCGATTCTTGCTAGGCAAGTAGCCATGACAGCAATGCCGCAGATGGTGGGTTTATTCAACGGTTTAGGCGGTGCAGCTTCGGCGCTGGTTGCCGTAGGGGAATTTTGGCAATTGCTTAACAGCTCCGAAACTGTGCCTCTCGATGCCATCATCACTGTCATTCTTGGTGTTTTTATTGGCAGCATTACCCTGACGGGAAGCTTTGTCGCCGTGGGGAAATTGCAGGGCATCATTAGCGGTAAACCTGTGACTTTTCCCTTGCAGCAGCTCTTTAATGCCTTGCTGCTGATTAGCTTTGTGGTCAGCAGTGGCTATCTGCTGGCAATGCCAGACAACCAGCCTGCTTTTCTGGCAATGGTCGGAATTGCCTCGTTGCTGGGAGTTTTGTTAGTTCTTCCCATTGGCGGCGGCGATATGCCCGTGATTATTTCCCTACTCAACTCCTTGTCGGGTTTGGCAGCAAGCGCGGCTGGCTTTGTCGTCATGAACAATATGCTTATTATTGCCGGAGCTTTGGTGGGCGCGTCTGGGTTGATTCTTACCCAGATTATGTGTAAAGGCATGAATCGTTCCTTACCTAGCGTGCTGTTTGGCGCTTTTGGCGGTGGCAGTGCGACGACTGGTGCGGCTGGCGGTTCTGACACTCAGGGCGACCAAACCGTGCGCTCAGTTGACCCGGAAGAAGCCGCAATGATGCTGGGTTATGCTCGTTCTGTGGTAATTGTTCCGGGTTACGGAATGGCTGTTGCTCAAGCACAGCATGCGATTCGGGAGTTAGTTGACTTCTTAGAACACCAGGGTGTCGAGGTGAAATATGCGATTCACCCAGTTGCTGGGAGAATGCCAGGACACATGAATGTGTTGTTGGCAGAGGCAAATGTGCCCTATCCACAGCTCTATGACATGGATGACATTAATCCGCATTTCGAGAAAACGGATGTGGCTTTGGTCATTGGAGCCAACGACGTGGTTAATCCCGCTGCTCGTCACGATGATGGTAGCCCGATTTATGGTATGCCCATCTTAGAGGTAGAAAAAGCAACTAACACGATTGTGATTAAGCGAGGCATGAGTACGGGCTTTTCTGGCGTGCAAAATGAGCTGTTTTACAAAGATAAAACGATGATGCTGTTTGGCAGTGCCAAGGATGTGGTCGGACAGCTTGTTTCGGAAGTAAAAGTTCTCAATTAGAACTTTTGCAATCGTTACTTTTACCCCCCCCCTTTACAAGGGGGGGGAATTAGTTGACTCTACTTCTGCCTATCTAGTTGGCAGGGGCGTGCAGGTAGGCTTCGATGAAAGGGTCGAGGTTGCCGTCGAGAACTTCCTCTACAGCGCCTATTTCTACGTTGGTACGCAGGTCTTTGACCATCTGGTAGGGATGGAAGACGTAATTCCTAATTTGCTTGCCCCAGGCAGCATCGACCGCTTCGCCCCGAATTTCGGCAATTTTTTGAGTGCGTTGCTCTTCCGCAATGACGATGAGCTTTGATTTGAGAAGATTGATCGCTTTCTCTCTGTTTTGGAGCTGAGAGCGTTCCTGGGTGCAGCGCACCGCAATGCCTGTGGGACTATGAACGAGCCGCACGGCGGTTTCCACTTTGTTAACGTTTTGTCCCCCTTTACCGCCTGCACGGGAGGTGGTCATTTCTAAATCTTTCTCAGGAAGTTCGATATCTTCAATCGCAGAACGGTCTAAGGCAGGCATTACTTCCACTCCAGCGAAGCTCGTCTGCCGCTTTCCATTGGCGTTGAAGGGAGAAATTCGCACGAGTCGGTGCGTGCCCTTTTCACCTTTGAGGTAGCCGTAGGCGTAGCGCCCTTCAATTTCCAGGGTGGCGGATTTGATCCCCGCCTCATCTCCTTCGGAAAGTTCTGCCAGTTTAACTTTGTAGTTTTGTTGCTCTGCCCAACGGCTATACATCCGCAGTAGCATTTCTGCCCAATCTTGGGCATCTGTGCCGCCAGCACCGGCGTTGATGGTGATAACGGCTCCTTTAGGATCATACGAGCCTGATAAGAGCTGTTGGAGTTCCCAGCGGTCGAGTTCCTGCTGGAGTTGGGAGAGGTTCGCTTGAGCTTCTTCGCGAAGGTTTTCGTCCTCCTCGATTTCGAGCAAATCTGCGATCGCCTTGGTATCTTCCAAGCTAGCTTGCCATTGCTGATATTGCTCTAGGCTAGATTTCAGGTTGTTGAGTTCTTGTAGGGTTTGTTGTGCTGCTTCTGGGTTATCCCAGAATTCTGGTTGCGCTGCAAGCTGCTCTCTGTCGTAAATTTGAGCTTTGAGGGCAGCAAGGTCAAAGATACTGCTGGGTTTTGCCCAGGCGATCCGACAAGGTTTCGACTTCCCGTTTTAGCTGTGATGTCTCCATATGCAATTCGAGTGATCGCTTCCACCTCTAGGGTATCACTATCAAGTTTAAGAAAGATACGCGGGGGAGAAGTGAGGGCGTGAGTGCTGGGGAAAGTGAGGGGTGAAAGCGTGAGTGCGTTCCAGAGTTGGGATGGGAAGTGAGGCGTGAGCGCGTTCCAGAGTGCAAATAGGAAGAAATTTTTCGAGCAAACGAGCCAATTTACCTCCTCACTCCCTCACTCCTCACGCCTCACCTCTTTTACTCGGAACCCCTCACTCCTCACTTGAATCACCTGCAACCTTCCACCTTCCATCTGTAACCCGATCAGCGCACATTCTTGAGGCTATCAACAGCACTGGTAAAGCGCTCAGTAAATAGATCGATCACGTGACGATCCTCACGCACAATAATGTTAGCGCTCACTGACATTCCCGATTGCAAGGCGATTTCTCGGTCATTCACCGAAAGGGACTGTTCATCGAGACGAATCTTGGCAGGGTAGCGATATGAATCGTGATTCTTGTCGGGTGGCAGAGCATCTGAGCCAATCGAGATTACCTCTCCTTCGATGTCGCCGTACTGACTGAAGGGAAATGTATCAATCCTGACATCGACCTTCATGCCCTCCTCGACAAAGCCAATATCTTGGTTGGAGACATTCACTTTCGCAATCAGTTTGTTGCTGGGGACAATTTTGAGCAGGGTTTCGCTCGGAGAAGCCACCGAATCATAACCTGGTTGCAAATCAAACACTGCCCCTGCTGCGGGAGCGCGAAGTTGTTTGTACTTTAACTGCTGCTGCGCTTGCGAGATTTGGCTATCCAGCTCCGAAATGCGCTGCCGGTTGTCCATCATCGCTTTGCTCAGTTGGCTGTCGATTTTAGCAATCTGTTGTTTATTGGCAGCAATTTGATCGAGTACAGCTTTGTCTTGACCCGCCGTCGTCTTGGTTAACTCCTTCTGTGCCTGAGAAATATCCAACTGCAAGCGCTGCTGTTCTGCTTGGAGTGTGTCTACCTTGCTAGCGCGGTCTTGTACTGCTTGTTTCTGCTTGATGTACTTGAGTTGAGCAACTGCCCCCTCTTTAACTAGGGACTGAAGCTGGCTAAGAATATCGCGTTCTATACCTAATTGCTCTTGAGCATTGGCTAGCTTCACCTGAGTTTGACTCTGTTGTTGTTTGAGTTGTTCTACTTTTAACTCAGCAGCAGAGGTGCGCGATCGCGATTCCTTGGTGGCTGCTTGCAGGCGTGCCAGCTCATCTGCTCCCAAGTTAGCGGTTTGAGTCCCCATCCCCAGTTGCTTCCGATAGAGCTGATTTTCTGAGGTCAGTGCTGCCCGGTTTTTCGCCAGAGAGGCGACTTCGGGAGGTAAATCGAGTTGCGTCGTTTTCTGCTGAACTGCAGTGGGTGAGCTAGGCTGCTGCATCAAGTTGCGATAGAACTTATTCTCTTCCATTAACGACTGGCGAACGTTCTGGAGAGATTTCAGTTCGGCAGCAGCGGTTTTGGAATCAAAACTGAGTAGCAGCTCTCCTTTATCTACGCGCTCTCCATCCTCAACGTGAACTTCTTCCACCACTCCTTTGCTGGGGGCTTGAACTTCCTTGACCTCTCCTTTGGGCTTGAGTTGACCTCGCGCGCTCACTGCTTGTTCCATTTTGGCGAAGAAAGCCCAACCTACACCGAATGTTACCACTGCGATGATCGTCCCGATAGCTGCCTGCGCCCAAACGGGAGATTGTCGCAACACAACAGAGTGATCAAAGTTGCCAGCGAAAGAATCGGAATTGGCTGGGGCAGAGGAAGAGCCACCCGCCTCCTTTGTAGTAGGCTGGGAGCTGGGCTTTGTCCCATCTCTTTGCTCTGTCTGGTTATGTCCGTTCCCGTTTGTTTGCTCTGTCTGCTTGCGTCGCTTTCCGTTCAGTAGCGTCATGCCTAGTTATCTCCTTGTCAATTGTTAATTGATTTGCGCTTCTTGTTGCTGATAGAGGGAGTAGTAACGCCCTCTCATCCCCATCAACTCTTGATGGGTTCCTTTCTCTGCTACTCTCCCTGAGTCCATCATCAAAATCGCATCGGAGTTCTTGATGCTGCCGAGACGATGGGTAATAAAGAAGACGGTTTGCTCGGCAAATACTTGAGCTAAATTCGCGCAGACTTGTCGCTCTGTGGGATAATCTAGGGCACTAGTGGCTTCGTCTAACACCAGCAATTGGGGACGTTGTAAAATCGTGCGAGCGATCGCCACGCGCTGTCGCTGTCCCCCCGATAGTGCTGCCCCTCGCTCCCCGACTTTAGTGTTATACCCTGAAGCCAAATCCATAATAAATTCGTGGGCACAGGCAATCCGGGCAGCCTCTATCACCTCTTCGGTGGTGGCATCGGGATTGGTGAGGGCAATATTTTCTTGGACAGAGCCCTCGAACAACAGCGTATCTTGGGGAACAAAGCCAATTTGCCGCCGCAGGGAATAGAGTTCCACTTTCCCAATGTCGTAGCCATCAACCAGAATTCGACCCTTTTCTGGTTCGTATAGCCGTGCCAACAGCTTCGTTAAGGTACTCTTGCCAGCTCCACTTTGACCCACTACTCCCACCAACGTACCCGGCTCAACCTCGAGACTGACATTCTCGAGCTGCCAGATGGGATTGTTCTGCTTGAAGCGAAACGAGATATTCTCATAGCGAACTGCGCCGTTAATGGCTGGCATGGGAATATTTTCGCGGTCTTGCTCTGCCTCTTGGGGCGTATCCACAATATCGCTGAGGCGCTCGAGAGATAAGGCAGTTTCCTGGAAGTTCTGCCAAACTTGGGAGAGGCGCAGAATAGGACCAGTAACGTAGCCGGCAATAATCCGAAAGGCAATTAACTGACCTAAGTTTAATTGTCCCTGGAGTACCAAGTAAGCTCCGAACCAGAGGACAATTAGTCCTGAGAATTTGTTGAGAAAATTGCTAGTGGAGCTAGAAAGGGTTTGAGTAACTACAGTTTGGAAGCCTGCTGAGACATAGCGGGAATAGCGCTCTTGCCACTGCCAGCGCGTTCGCAACTCAATATTCTGCGCCTTGACTGTCTGAATTCCTGAGAGAGACTCAACTAAATAGGACTGAGTTTCGGCATTCCGCTCGGCTTTGGTACGCAACTGTCTGCGAATTGTCGGGGAAAAAAACAGCGTTAGCAAGATAAACACCGGGATAATTGCTAATGTTGCTAGGGTAAGTTTCCAGCTATAGATCAACAGGACGACGATGTAGACCACAGAAAAGATGGCATCCAACACCACCGTCAAGGCTGTCCCGGTGAGAAACTGCCGGATTTTCTCTAGCTCATTTACCCGCGAAGAAATTTCCCCAACTGGACGGCGCTCGAAGTAGCGCAGTGGCAGGCGCAGCAGGTGGTCAATAATTTCTGACCCCAAGCTCATGTCAATACGGTTGGTGGTATTGACAAACAGATAAGTACGCAAGGAACTCAGAACTGCCTCAAAAATGGCGATAACCAGCAAGAAAACCCCTAAAACCTGTAAGGTATCTGGGCTGTTCTGAATAATCACTTTGTTGATAATCACCTGGATCATCAACGGATTCGCCAACCCGAACAGTTGCACGAAAAAGGAGGCAACAAAGACGAGTAATAGTATCCCTTTGTACTGCTTGATGTAAGGAATAAACCACCGCAAGCCGAAGCGTTCTTGGGGCGTTTCTTTGGTGGATTGCAGCAGTAATACTTGACCTCCATCGCCCCAACTTTCCATGAAGTCGGCGGGTTGGCGTTTGACGATGCCAATCTCGGGCACGCCCAGCACGAGCTGGTTGGCGCTTGCTTCATAGAGGACAGCGAAGCTCTCCTCCCACCGAATCAGGGCTGGGGGATTAAGGCGCGTTAGGGCAGAGGAGGGCACTTTCACCAACTGCGCTTTCAGTCCCATCATCTCCGCCACTGCCCCAGCTTGGGGAAGGGAAACATTGTCGCCCTGCCGGAGCTGATTTGTTAACACGCGGCGAATCACTTCTCTGCGAAAAGGGATGCCGAAATATTGGCTCAACATTTGGAAGCAAGCCATTGCCGTATCTAGCGGACTCCGGCTTTTGCTTCGCACGTGAGGATATTTGGGTTCTGCTTGTAAGCCATTAGAGAAAGTGCTGGAACCTTCTGGAGGCGGCTCTGGTGCGTAAGGAATCTTGGGCTCTGTTGTTTGTTGTTGGGGTGAGCCGTTGGTTTGCCCGTTAGTTGTTGTTTGTTCGCCGATGGCGGATAGATCCGCTTGCCGAAACCCCACTAGGCGGGCGGGATGATCGCCTTTGACCTTGAGGTTCGCCAACTCTGCTGACTGGAGGCGAGAGCCCACTGGATAGTCTTCTACCTCAGCTCCGCCACTCAGAAACCACACCCGGTTAGGATCGGGCGGGGGTTGGGGAGAATCTGCTCCCATATGAGCGATTTCGGCGTGGCTAAATGCGTTTTGGGTGACTTCGTTGATATTAGTGGGTCTTTGAGCCTGTTGTTCTAGTTCTTGGCTTAATAAATCGAAGGCTTCGGCTAAGGCACAGCGATCATGAAAGGCACTGCCAAATTGGGGATATTGGGAGCAAAAGTGCCAAAACTCCTCTGCGGGGATGGTGAGGCAGATGGCTTCTGTGGAAGCGATCGCGGTTTCGCAGGGAACTCCCCGCATCCAACCTACCCAGCCGAGAATTTCTCCCAGCTCTAGTAATTTCAGGGTGAGGGGCTTTTGAGTCCAGGGGTCAATCCCGAGCAGACGCGCCTGTCCTTCGTAGATAATCGCAATCTGGTTGGGCATGCGCTCGCGCACGAAAATTGCCTGACCCATGCGGTAGCGCAACAGTTGAGTGCGCCCGACCATCTCGGTTAGCGCTGCGGAGGGTAATTGGTCAAAAGGCGGCAGCTCAGCCAAAAATGCTTGAATATTTGCTTGAGTATAGGTCATCAGCTTGGGTGAGCGGTGAAGAAATTAAAAATTAAAAATTCACGTGTTCAAAATGGAATTCCCATTTTGCATTTCTAATGAATGCATTTGGAAGTATTTGTCTCCGCGTCCCCCTGTGCCTGCGTCTCCGCTTCATCTCGTTGAGAAGTTTCCCAACTCTCCTCCTCTGCTGAATGAATAGAGGCTTTCTGCTGGAGCTGTTGTTCTAACCAGCCACCGAAAAGGTCGTTGAGTAGCCGCTGTCGCATCTGTGCGTCAAGTTGAGCAGGAAGCAGCTTTTCTAGACGGATAATGACATGCCACTCCTTGATCTGAGTAGGGGAGCAGAGTTGCCCTGGCTGAGATGCCTTCAGCATTTTGATTACTTTCTCCGGCTGGGCACTCAGTGGCACTGGACCAATCAATCCGCCAGTTTGGTTTTCTGATCCCTGGGAATACTGCCTTGCTAGCTCGGCAAAGGATTCTCCTTCATCCTGAATGCGAAAGTAGAGTTCCCTGACTACACCAGCGTCTGTGGTTCTTAGTAAAGAATAGACGACCCGATCTAGATTTTCCTTTTGTTGGAGAAAGTAGGATTCTACCTTGTTACCCCAATTTTCTTCCTTGAATTTTTCGATCTTGAAGTTTCGCACGGCTTGGTATTCCAGTTGGGACTTGCTCATATTGCGCTGTTTGAGCCAAGCCTCCACCTGTTCGACTGTCGCTAGCTGGTTTTGCTCAAAGAATTGTGTTAGCGCCTTCTCCTTCTCCTCGGAACTGCATTCCACTGAGGCGATCGCCTGATCAATGATAATTTCGCGGGCAAGCTGAGGCAGCATTTGATACCTGGCTAGCAGAGGAAGAACTTGTTCGGAACTTATGGTTTGGTCATCAATCTGTAAAATAGTATTCATGCTGGTTCGTTATTTCTAATCCACTCTTAAATAGGAACGCATCGAAGCTTAATTGAGAGCTAGTCTAGGATTATGCGGGATTAAAGTAAACTAGGGTAGATAGCTTGGAACTCAGTCGAGGCTTCCTATAGTGGTTACATTCCCAGAGAGAAAAATTTTTTCGTCTAACAACTTAACAAGTTTCCCGAAAGCCTCTAAACCCGCTAGTTCATTGTCGCTCTGATCCTCCATTCCGCTCCTCCATTGAAAACAGTTGCTCAAGTTACCGACACTAAGCTACTCCGCAATTCAAGCTACTAGATAATAATTAACCGAGCAGTGACTGTGATTCTTGACACCACACCCTCACTTCCTTTGAAGGGAGTCATGCTTGGCTGAGTTGTTGACACTCTCCTACCTGAAGGAAGGAGATTCTCGCTTCTACGGGAGAATCTAGAAAGCACGGAACTGAATCCAGACACTTTCCCCGATCTCAAAACCCACAGAGCTTTTTAAAGGAAGGGGCCTTAGACCCATGATTTTTGGGTAAATCAAGTTAATCGCAGCTTGGCACAGAACCTCAAATCAATTCCCACACTAGCAACAGCTAAACTCATCATACGACTAAAAGACGTGGAATGTGGAGTTTATTGTTGTTCATTTTTTGTGGGGGAGTTGTTCGTTGTTTGTTGATAGTTTGTTCGTGGGCAAAATCAGGAAGGCTATTTCTCGAATTCCTGGTCAATTGGGCGGTTCTCCACTTCAGAGGACAAAATATCGTAGCAAGCTTAACAAGTAAATAGGTTCCGGTTAAGAGTTTACTAACAGAGGCAATTGCTCTGTAATGCTGGAGCCAGACCTGGGGTAGTTATACTTGAGAAGGCTGGGCTTCTCTCAGGGAGTTGTTTTTATGACCCAAGTGGTAGTGATTGGCGCAGGAGTAGTGGGAGCCGCGATCGCTTATGAGCTGAGTCAGGTTCGGGGACTAAATGTTACGCTCCTCGACCAAAACACCTCGGCATCCGGCGCTACGGGGGCTGCCCTGGGCATCCTCATGGGGGCAATCAGTCATAAAACCAAAGGGAGGGCATGGCGGCTCCGGCAAACCAGCATGCAGCGCTACGAAAAGTTGGTGTCAGAGTTAGAAGCACTCACAGGAACCTGCATTCCCTTCAATCAACAAGGCATCCTCAAGCCTTGTTTTGCCGAGCAAGATTTAGAACAATGGGAAAAACTGGTAGAGATACGCCGCGCCCAGGGCTGGCAACTCGAAATTTGGGAGGAGGCGCAAGTTAAAGCCCAATGCCCCCAGCTTCACCACGAAAAGATTATCCGTGCGATTTATTCTCCCCAAGATCGACAAATCAATCCTACTGCACTTACTCAGGCATTAGTGGCAGGGGCAAAGCTTAACGGCGTGAACTGCCAGTTTGGGATTAGCGCCCTCGATGTCACTGCAACATACCACTGCAATGCCTCCGAAACGAAAACTAGCCGCAAGCTTCACACATCTGCTGGAGTATTAGATACCGATTGGCTAGTGGTGGCAGCCGGATTGGGTTCAATGCCGCTAACAGCTTCTATGGCACAACCGCTCGATGTTCGTCCTGTCCTCGGACAAGCATTGCATCTGCGCTTGCCTCGTTCTTTAGAGTATAGGAATTTTCAACCTGTGGTGACAGGCGATGATGTTCATATTATTCCGCTGGGAGAAGGGGACTATTGGGTAGGGGCAACGGTGGAATTTCCAGATGAGGCAGGGGAGGTGGCAGCAGAACCAGCGTTGTTGGAGAAGGTGAAGCAGGAAGCGATCACGCTCTGTCCCGCATTAGCAGAGGCAACTATCCTGAATACATGGTCAGGCAAGCGCCCCCGCCCAGAAGGACGTGCTGCCCCAATTATTGAAGCACTCCCTGGTTATGATAATGTTCTCCTTGCCACAGGGCACTATCGCAACGGCATTTTACTCGCACCTGCCACTGCCCAGGCGATTCGGGAGGCGATTGTCAGAACAATCAAAAATTAGAAATTAAAAATTATATAAATTAAA
Source organism: Cyanobacteria bacterium QS_4_48_99 (assembly GCA_003021505.1). GTDB lineage: Bacteria > Cyanobacteriota > Cyanobacteriia > Cyanobacteriales > Rubidibacteraceae > QS-4-48-99. The sequence goes on from PXPT01000097.1 coordinate 55,612, forward strand.
GTGAAAGGCGAATGGCAAAAGAGGTGATAAGAAAAAAGAGATAATAGGGAAGAAAAAAAAACTAGAAGTTAAGTAGATTAAAAGAACTTTAGCCTCTTGCCTTTATCCTCTTGCCTTCGAGTTGCAGTTTGCCTTTAGCCTCTTGCCTTCAGCCTTCCTGCTTGAATTGGAGCGAGGCGATGGTCGCACAAACTTTTTAATTGCGCTGGATCAAAACCACACCGAAGATTAACAAGATCGCACCCACACCACGCCAGAAGTTGATGGGGTGTACGGGATAACTGGCGAACCCGAATTGATCTAGGAAAAGGGACGTTAACATTTGACCAGTAATAACGAGTCCAATCATGGTTGCTGCGCCCAGCACGGGTGCAACGATAATAGTTGCCGAAACCAGGAACGCGCCGAGCAATCCCCCAATCCAGAGATACCAGGGAGTCTGTGCTACCACGCTAGCCGAGGGCAAGGGGACGCGAAGCACTAACAGACAAAGCAGCAGTGCTACCATTCCTACCACGAAGGAAACAAAGGATGCCAGAATGGGATGACCGAGGTTCCGTGCCAATTGGCTGTTAAGCCCAGCCTGCATGGGAACGAAAGCACCAGCGAGCAAAGCAGAGAGGATAAAAAGCCAACGCATCTTCTTTATTTCCTTATAAAACCAGAACTGGAATAAGCTTAGTACGCGCTACAGTTAGCTCTTATCCCTCATTTGACTGAGAAATGCTTCTACTTGCGAGGCGGTGGGTTGAGCAGCGATCGCGCCTGAGTTGGTTGTGGTCAATCCCCCCACAGCACAAGCATAGGTGACAATTTCTCTTGCTGTATCAGGATTACTCAGGCTAGCAATCCCTCGCTGGCACAACTGATGAACCAAGCCAGCCACTAAACCGTCCCCTGCCCCCGTGGTATCTTGCACCTCAACCGAGAAAGCGGGAACTCTGCCTTCGTTATCGTTGAGGCAGTAACTAACCTCTTCTCCACCATTGCTAACTAAAACCCCCTCAACTGAGTCGAGACGGTGAGCGATCGCTCCGGCATCAGTGGTGTTAAATAACCACTGCGCTTCCTCAGCAGAGAGTTTCAAGAAATCAACGTAGTTCCAGAGCTTTTGAATCAGCGGTTCTGCCTGACTGGGATCACTCCAAAAGATCGGACGCCAGTTGATATCGACTAGAATTTTGACATTGTACTGCTCGGCTAACTCCAGGGCACGGAAAATCGCTGCTCGCGTCCGAGGATAAGCGAGTTCCAGGGTTCCCAGGACAAGAAAATCAGCCCTTTCAAATAACTCCATGGGTAATTGCTCCGCTTGCAGGTAAGCATCGGCAAACTCACCGGGATGGAGCTGCTGTGTAAATCCAGCAAACTCGCGATCACCACTTTCCGTTCTCAGCGTATAAACTTGTCGCGTGGGAGCAGTGGAATGGCGTTGTACTCCCGTGCGATCCACGCCCACCTCCTGTAAAAGTTCTGAGAGCGCATCTCCTGCTTCATTTTCCCCCATACAGCCCACGAAGCCTGCGGGAGTTCCGAGCTTCACCAAGGCACAGGCAACATTCGCTGGAGCGCCGCCTGGGTAATAACTCCAGGATTCCACTTCAGTGAGCGATCGCCCTTGCTGATCGGCGAGGCAATCAAACAAAATTTCACCTAGGCAGATCACTTGCGGATTACTCATCGCTCATTATTTCTATCCTTATCATCTCTTTACCACATCACTCTAGCGAGAGATTATGAGCAGCAAAAATCTTCTAAAATTGAGAAATAGTAAGTAGATCTACACATCAAGTACTTATGACTGATGGCGACTCGTCTACCCCCGTGTCCCTCTCATGGCGAGAACTACAAATCCTCGAACTAATCGGCGGCGGCATGACCAATCATGACATTGCCCAAGAGCTAGAGATCAGTAAAAGAACCGTCGATAACCACATCAGCAATATCCTCACTAAAACCTCAACCGAAAATCGTGTGGCACTGGTTCGCTGGGCTTTACTGTGGGGCAAAGTCTGCATCGATGAGGTTAACTGCTGTGCTTTGCCCATACCTGCCCAGAGTAACGAAGAAGTGGTTCCTTAGCCAGCAATCCTGCGTGAGTGCGAGCGCTACACTGATAAGGTAATATCTGTTTTGAAGCTGCTCTCTAAGTTTCTGCCTAGCACTTGCGTTTCCCGATTAGCACGGATGAATATTGCTCATGACTAATGCCGCTTCTGCCAATACTAGCCACCCCTGGGGATGGGACTTTTTTACCCCGCAGCCGCACCAGGATACTGATTTATTCAAGCAGTTCAGCTTGATTCCTGGACTGAAAGAATTTTTGATGCTGCGCCAGGTACATGCTCTAGAACATGCCACCGTCTGGGTTCTAAGTGAAACTGCCAGGGAACCGAGTCAAATTCCTGACACATCAAAGCGTCCGAGTGCGATTAACCCTCCTCAAGCGGACAATGAAGCATTAGGAGGTCTCTCCACTGACCAGGGATTCTATTTGTATGGTCAAGTCAACCCAGTCCACTTACAGCGTGCAGTTTGCCTTGCTCTGGGGCGTTTCCAAGCTGGGGAGTGGGATTTAGCCGTTCATCCCCGCTGCGGGACAAACGTGTCGGTGGCACTGATGTTAGCTGCCGGAATGAGCCTAGGAACTCATTTACTTTTGCCACGAAGTCCGCTCGAACAATTGCTGGGTCTAGGTTTAGCTACAACTACCGCTACCCAGTTAGCACCCGATTTAGGGAAAGTCGCCCAAAAGTACCTGACCACTTCTATTCCTTTTAACCTAAAATTGGTAGACATTTTAGAAACCTCTGACTTCTGGGGAAATCCAGCGCATTTTGTCCTGGTGCGGTGGAGCGCTTTGCAATAAAACTTAAAGCCTGGGGTTAGCAGTAAGCTGCAATCTCATAGTACGCTTTGAGATAAAAGATGGAGACATAACATTATGGTTCAACGTGGATCTAAAGTTAAAATTCTTAGACCAGAATCCTATTGGTTTGGAGACGTGGGGAGCGTGGCAACTGTAGACAAGAGCGGCATTCGCTATCCGGTCATTGTTCGCTTTGATACAGTTAACTACACCAGCTATAGTGGTCAAGATGCGGGCGTAAGCACCAATAACTTCGCAATGGAGGAACTCGAAGAAGTGGAAGCTCCAGCGAAGAAAGAGAGACAGAAAAAATCATCCAGCAAATCCACAGAGTCCAAAACTGCCCAACAAGGCGGAGCTGCCAGAAAAGCGGAACAGGAAGCCAAAGCTAGCGGTAAAACGCAACAGCAGGCTCAAAAGGACGCTGAGGAGGTTAGCGAAACTACCACTAAAGGCGCACCCCAATCGAAAGGAGAGGGTCAAGAGCGACCTTCGCAAGGCAAACCTGGTAGTCCACAACAGGGAGGAAGTTCCACCTAAGTTGTGCCCGAGCTACCAGAAGTTGAGACTGTCTGTCGGGGTCTGAATGAGTTGACCCCAAAGCAGGAATTTCGGGGTGGGGAGGTTTTGCTCAAGCGCAGCCTTGCCTACCCCGTTTCTATGGAGGAGTTTTGGGCGGGGTTAAAAGGGACTGCGATCGCTCATTGGCAGCGGCGGGGCAAATACTTACTCGCCCCCCTATTGGACTCCTCGCAAGAGCAACCCGCAGGCTGGTTAGGCGTTCATCTACGCATGAGCGGTCAATTATTATGGCTCCAGCGAAACGAACCCCTGCAAAAACATACACGAGTGCGACTGTTTGTGGGAAACAGCGGGGAGTTACGTTTTGTTGACCTACGCACGTTTGGTCAGATTTGGTGGGTGCCACCCACCGAAGCGCCAGAAAGCATCATCACAGGGTTAAAGAAACTCGGACCAGAACCGTTTTCGCCTGATTTTTCCCAAGAGTATCTGAGAAAAAAGCTTCAAAATTCCCGGCGCTCAATCAAAACGGCACTACTCGACCAAGCGCTTGTGGCCGGTATGGGCAATATATATGCCGATGAGGCTCTTTTCAAAAGTGGAATTCGACCGGAAAAGCTTGCTGGCAACTTAAGTATAAAGGAAATTGAGTGCCTACGAACGGCAGTGATTTCGGTGTTGCAAGCAGGAATCGATCGCGGTGGAACCACTTTCAGTAATTTCCTCAATGTGCTAGGTGTTAACGGTAACTACATGGGAATTGCCTGGGTTTATGGGCGCAAAGGAGAACCTTGTCGCATTTGTAGCACCCCGATTCAGAAGATTAAACTAGTGGGGCGATCGGCTCACTTTTGTCCGTACTGTCAGAACTAGTCAGCAATTAGCCTAGTCAAGGTAGTACCACGATGACGTTCTTAATTTGCTGTGTTAAGTTACTTATAAACGTCTATCTCAGTAGATGCATAGAGCAGAGATTTATACAGTCTAGATTGGGCAAAGTAACATAAGTTTCCTGGTAACGTAGAGAGTTACAAATAACTATGAAGATTCCGGTTGCCGGTAGTAGTAAATACGTAGTGATAAATGAGATATAGCAATTCTCAGAATTACGAGGTACAGTAGCAGCAGTGAGTAGACCAATAACGAACCTCGGAGTTAGTCACCTTTGACCTTGCCTCCGTAATCCCATCGACTAAATTTTTATAAGTTCTGGCTTTGACCTTTTTGAAGATTGCTTTGAGTTTCGACCCAAAAAAATCCCTCGGGGAAAACTCAGGAGAATAGGGAGGTAAATAGATTAATCTTGCCCAGGCTGGTTCGAGAGATTTTCTCACCATTTCTCCTTGGTGGAACTTAGCATTGTCCATCACTACACATGCACCCTTCCAGAGCTGAGGAACTCAATCTTTGACTATAAATGCTTCCAATGTTACTCCGTCTACAGTTCCGTAAAT
>PXPT01000098.1 GCA_003021505.1 Cyanobacteria bacterium QS_4_48_99
CTGTGGTGCGATGGTAGCCACTCAAGTGAGCCCATTGATTGATTTGACTCGCCTGAGATGTCTTCAACCACCACAGTAGCTGAATCTTGAGGACAGGGGTGCGACGGGGTTCATCAAGGCTTGAGGGAATCTCAAGCCACGACCCCTCAATTACTTCGCACCCGTGAGGTCTCCGTTGCTACCTCGAGTCACATCCGGCTGTTTTTCAAGTATCTCTTTAAGCTGGTCTGCCGATTCGGCGACCTCAATTTTAAGCACACCAGCCATACCTTGATTCAGTCTTAGTACTTCTCTCCATCCGTATCTCTATTTTAGAGAATTGGTATTACGCTCTCTACGCCGCCGCACCGCCGGCGGATTAGCGGTGAGCGATGTCACCACGCGAGTTATCAAGGAACTCACTTGCTCGATGGTACTGTTTGGAGAACCACACTCATGAATTCGGAGTTCGGAATTCGTGATTCGGACTTTTCCCTTGTTTGTTGAATGTTGAAAGTTGAAAGTTAAATGTTGTTCGGCGTTCGCCGCAGGTTTCTCGTTCGCGGAGCTTTCTCCGTAGGAGTAGAATAGCCTCTCTCGTAGGGTAGGTTACTATCAGTCAATTAACCTGTAACTTGCAACCTGTAACCTGTAACTCCTTTTATTTCAAAATCACCATCTTAGAACCCACCACCGGGCTGCGGGCTAACAGCGTTCCTTGAGGGTCAGTTACTTCTAATTTGCTAAAATCTAATTCCCGAGAACGGCGTAGCATTCCGTTCGCTGTATCACTCTGTTGAGATTGAGGCAGCTCATACCACTGCTCGCTAACTTCTACAATTAAACGGCTATCTTGGAAATTAGCTTCAATCGACTGAATCAGCCCCTCTGCATACTGATTAGTCATTTCTGCCACCTGATTTTGAATTGCCGCAATCAAGCTCTGCTCCGGCGTTAGCTTCAGTTTTGGCAATGGCGAAGTTTCTTGGGGTTGTGGTTGTTCGGGAACTTCTGGTGGAGTTTCTACCTCAGCCGGAGGAGCTTCAGCTATCTCCGGTGGCGCTTCTACCTCAGCCGGAGGAGTTTCGGCTACCTCGGTGGACTCTTCTGGCAGGAGAGCAAGAGTTGCCCATACTAATGCAACCAGAGTTCCCATAAGAATTGCCGTCAAAGCCCAATCAGGTAACAAATTGTCCAAAAAGCCCGGCAGGCGAGAGCGAATTCTCTCTAAAATTCGTTGCCATGCTGTTGGGGTAGGTTGAGGGGTTTCTGAGGCAGATGCGGTGGGGGTTTTCTTCTCTGGAATGTTTGAGAAAGATTGAGCGGTTTCAGCCTCTTCTGGAATTTCTGAAGCAGATGCGGCAGAGGTTGTTTCCTCTGGAACTTGAGAGCTAGATTCGGCAGAGATTATCTCCTCGGGAGTTTCTGAGGTAGCTGGAGTGGTTTCGGTTTTTTCTGGAACTGGTGAACTCGATGCAGCAGGTGTGCTCTGCTCGGGAGTTTCTGAGGGAGCTGGAGTGGTTTCGGTTTCTTCTGGAACTTCGGAACTCAATTCGGCAGAGGTTGTCTCGGAAGGAGCTTGAGTGCTTGCTTGGGAATTAGCAACAGAAGCCGCAGACTCTTCCTTACTAGCGGCTGGCATTTTTTCGGTGGGTTCGAGTCTTTCCGCAGCGCCTTCAAGGAGTTGAGTTATTCCTCGCAAGGCTTTAACTGTCAAACCTTTCAAAAAGGATTGGTTTTGCTTGCCACTAGAGTGAGTTGTTTCAGTTGTCTGCTGAGATTCAGTATCTAATTGCTCTGATGGCTGCGTGTTGCGCTCTGGCTTGTCTATTGGGCGCGGCTGTTCTTCTGACATGGCATCTCCCTCCCGGGCAGCCCTCATCCAGAGTGAGATAAATTCTTACAAGAAGCTGCCTTCACAGCTTCAATCTATCACTTCTGTATTTTCTCCTGTCTTCGAGCAAGCAATCAGTATGAAACGCCGTCAATTCATATTTCTCGGTAGCCTCGGTAGTGTGGGGTTGGCTGCCTTGTGGCAACACTTCTACTTTCAAACTAGCCAAAATTCCCTTAGTAACCGGACTGCTAATGCTGCTTCTACCCCAGAGGTCAACATTCCTCCTGGAGAACCTTTGCAACGCTTTGTTTCAGTGGCAGATACGGGGACTGGGGGGCAAGGTCAATATGCAGTAGCTAAGGTAATGACCCAATACTATCGCCAAAATCTCTTCCCTCTGGCAATTTTGGCAGGAGATAACATCTACAAAGATGGCAACATCGAGAAGATTAAGCAGGTATTTGAACAACCCTATCAACCGCTGCTACAGCAAGGCGTTCCATTTCATGCTTGTCTGGGCAACCACGATATCCGCACGGATAATGGTGAACCTCAGGTGCGCTATCCTGGCTTTAATATGCAGGGACGCTATTACACCTTTAGCCGGAGTCCTATCCAATACTTTGCACTCGATACCAACCATAATGCTGACTGGCAGGCGCAACTGTCTTGGTTAGATGAAAAACTCAGTCGCTCTGCTGCCCCCTGGAAAGTGGTTTTTGGTCATCATCAGATTTACTCCTCTGGTCGCTATGGCACCAATCAAAATTTAGCCTCGAAGCTGACTCCCCTATTTCGTCATTACGGCGTTCAGCTCTATATTAATGGTCATGACCACGACTACGAGCGCACTCAGTCCATTAATGGCACAACTTACTTAACTTGTGGCGCAGGTGCGGGGGTGCGACCTGTGGAACGTTCTGACTGGACTGCCTACTCAGCTTCGCGTCTGAGTTTTGCTGCCTTTGATGTTTATGCAGACCAAATGGTAATTAAGGGGATCGGTACTGATGGAACTGTTTTTGACCAGGGATTAATTTCGAGAGCAGCATAGCCCATCTCAGCAAGCATGATTACAGCTTTAACAATAGTAGATCATGAAATTCTCTAAATTCGTTGCTAACATTGCTAACATTTGGCATCGTGGAAGTAAACTTGCGCTAGCATTACTTAGCGCGGTTACCCTTTCTGCTTGCAACCCTGCTGTCTTGCAAGGCACAGCTACAGAAGTCCCGCAGGTGGTGCAAGGCATTATAAGTGATCCCAAAACCTTCAACGCAATTCTCTCTCAAGAATCTCCTAATGTTTTTGGTTACACTTACGAAGGGTTAGTCAGGCAAAATCCTATAACTGCTAAAATTAAACCTTCCCTTGCCGAATCCTGGAAATTTTCTGAAGACAACCTGCGGATTGTGTTCACCCTACGCGAGGGATTGAAGTGGTCAAATGGGGAGCCTTTAACCGCAGACGATGTGGTTTTTACTTACAACGACCTGATTTTTAACAAAGAAATTCCGACTAATGTAAGAGATAGTTTTAGAATTGGCGATAGTGGCAAGTTTCCTAATGTTAGAAAACTCGATAAAAGGCGAATTGAGTTTACTCTCCCAGAGCCATTTGCGCCTTTTCTAGCTAATACTAGTGTAGCGATTATGCCTGCCCATGCCTTGCGGGAATCCGTGGAGAAAAAAGACGCCGAAGGAAAACCCGTGTTTATATCGAAATGGGGAGTCGATACGCCACCCGACGAAATCATTGTTAATGGTCGTTACAAGTTAGAAAGCTACTCCACCAGCGAGCGGGTAAAATTTCGGCGCAATCCCTATTATTGGGAAGAAGACGAGCAAGGCAATCAATTGCCCTATATTGATAGTGTAGTCTGGGCAATTCTCAAAAATCAGGATACTTCCTTGCTTCGGTTTCGCTCTGGGGATTTGGATTCTCTTGGTGTTTCTCCAGAATATTTCTCCTTACTGAAGCGCGAAGAAAAACGTGCTAACTTTAGGATTTACAACGGTGGTCCCGACTATGGAACAAGTTTTATTTCCTTTAATCTTAATAAAGGTAGTCGGAACGGAAAACCTTTGGTTCCTCCAGAAAAATCTCGCTGGTTCAATACCCTAAATTTTAGAAAAGCAGTGGCTTATGCGATTGATCGCCAGCAAATGATCAACTATATTTATCGAGGATTGGGAGAGCCGCAAAATTCACCAATTTCTGTACAGTCTCCCTATTATTATGAAGGAGTAAAAGGGTACGAATACAATCCTGAAAAAGCTAAAGAATTATTACAAGAAGCTGGATTTCGATACAACAATCAAAGTCAACTTCTCGATTCCAAGGGCAACCGGGTTCGCTTCACTTTAATTACTAATGCGGAGAACAAAACTCGGGAATCAATGGCAGTACAAATTAAGCAAGATTTGGGCAAAATTGGGATGGATGTCAATATCAATCCTTTGGCTTTTAATGTTCTTGTGAATAAGTTGAGTAACTCCCTCGATTGGGAATGCCATTTACTCGGCTTGACTGGCGGCAATGAACCTAACAACGGGGCGAACGTTTGGTTAACCGACGGCAACTTGCACGCCTTTAATCAAAAACCTCAAGCCGGAGTTCCCCCAATTAACGGTAGAGAAGTCTATGACTGGGAAAAAGAAATCAGCCAGCTCTATGTTCAAGCGGCACAGGAATTAGACGAAGAAAAGCGTAAAGCCTTATATAATGAAACTCAGCGCCTAGCTCAGGAATATCTACCCTTCGTTTATCTGGTTAACCCGCTTGCGCTGGGGGCAGTGCGTGATCGCGTTCAAGGCATCGAATACTCTGCCCTTGGTGGTGCTTTTTGGAACATCGAGGAGTTGAAACTGACTCAAAAAGAATAGCCACTCTCTGCTTGCACAGATGATTGTGTTTGCTCACTGACAAACTTTGAGAAAGATTGATAAATTTCTACCAAAGCTTGCCAAGATACAGCAGTGAGCAACGAAGTATTTACAACTTCTGAAACACCGCATCGGCGGCTCGATGAACATGAAAGTTGTATTTAGGTAGCTCTTTTCCAATTGCAGTCTTAATTTTTTGCCACCTCGATGTTGAAATAGGCGAGAGTACTGAGGGAGATACCAGAGTTCACAGCCAACGTTTTCCATTAATTTTGGAATGATTTGAGAGTGATGAAATGGGGCATTGTCCATCACAATTATTTGACCCGGTTTAACTAATGGCAGCAAACAATCTTGTAGCCATGTTTCGATGGTAATACTGAATAGTCATGATAAGTAGGTAGACTGAAGCTGTTCAAGAGCATTCAGTCAGACCTCATGAACTGTCCCCAATGTGATTCCACTCATGTCGTCAAAAATGGAGGCATCCACTATGCTAAACAACGCCTGCCAGGAGTGTCGTCGGCAGTTTGTGGAGAATCCCACTCGTCAGCCCATCGCCGATGAAACCCGCGAACTCATCGACA
>PXPT01000099.1:0-1480 GCA_003021505.1 Cyanobacteria bacterium QS_4_48_99
GCTTGACGGTGGCCCGCGCCACGCCCAACTCCCGAGCCACTTGTTGCTGGGTTCGGCCCTGCTCGACTACGGCGGCGACGGCTCGCTGGCGCAGGGCTTCTGGGTCTGGGGGATAGGCTTCGGGCGTCTGCTAACTCCATGCTTGCTTGCTGCCCAAGTCTCCTTACTATTGTGATCTATCTTGCTTTAAGAGTAATACGCCAAAGCCCAAAGCATCGATTTGATCGTCATCCCCTCGCGCGGCCAGCGCGGCATCGGCCGCTTTTTGCTGGGCTCGGTGGCCGAGCGCGTCATTCGCTATGCCAAGTGTCCGGTGCTGGTCCTGCGCCGCTAGCCAACAGCTAGCGGGCGGCGATTGCGGTTTCTCAGATGTCAGCCTATTGAGGGACTCGCAAGGCAGGGGTGGACAGCTCACCACAGTAGCGTTTCAATGGGAGAAGGCTCCATCCTTTGGAGATATCAACTGAATGGAACGTATTGAACTAAATATTATTCCATGCGAGCGGTCTAATCAATAGTTAGGCATGTTCTTAAAATACTTTTTTAGGGTAGCAGAGTGACAATTAGCCAGTATTCTCCATTCACGATTGTTTCTTATCTCATCGGTCCGACACTGATCGCATTCAGCCATATCGGATCGTTGCTCGTTCTAATTACAGGCTTATCGTGGGGATCCCTCATATGGATGGTCTTTTTATATCTGGTCCGTATGCTGGCAACGACCGGTATTTACCATCGGCTGCTTACCCACAAAGCCTATCGGGCACCCGCTTTAGTTCTATGGGTAGGTAGCATTGTAGCGGCAGCAGCAGGACAGATGGGTCCAAGTTGGTGGAAAGCACACCATATCGCCCATCATTATTACGCCGATCGGGCTCTCGATCCTCATTCGCCCCACATTTCGGCTCAGGGAGTTAGAGGATTTTGTTGGTCGCAAGGGGGTTGGTTGTTATCCCCTCGGTTCTTTCCTGCTGAACTACCGATGGATGTCGAGAGGGATGGTGTATTAAAAGCGATTGACCGCCTGCACTTCATTCCTCTAGTTGCGCTTGGAGTAATTTCATATACCTTGGGCGGTATTGAGTATGTCGGCGCCTTTTTCCTCAGCACGACCTTGTTATTCCATGCCGTACAAACTGTCAATTCCTTCAATCACCTTTTGGGAGAGCAACCATTTATTACTGATAACAGTAGTCGAAACAATGGGTTTGTAGCGTTTTTAACTTTGGGGGAAGGCTGGCATAATTTTCATCACGCCTTCCCATCATCTGCTCGCCAGGGCTTCTCCATTGGCAATGGAGAGGTCATCCATCTCCCCGATCCGACATTTCGCTTTATAAAAATGCTTGAGTTTTTGAGGTTAGCATACAAGCTAAAGGTGCCTCCTGAAACTGCCCTGCAAGCACGAACTAACCATACACTTAAATCTCCATCCTTTGGAGGAATTAACTATTAATACGTGCGGCAAATATTTAAAGGG
>PXPT01000099.1:1593-6805 GCA_003021505.1 Cyanobacteria bacterium QS_4_48_99
TTTTGAATTTCTCACCGACGCGCAGAAATCTGCGACGCGCGAGCATCGTTTAATTGTTTTATCGTTGCGCCACTTCCAACTTTTGAAGGAGTCGCCAGCAAAGTAAAAGGGCGCGAGGAACGTGGAAACAGCCTTTGTAGGGTGCCCCTTTGAAGCGGTGCGTAACTTCACCTTGGCGATTGAGATAACCAAACCACTCACCGTAAGTGCGATCGCAAAAGTGTTCAAAAATATAGGTATCAACTTGCTCAAAAGCTGACCAGTCCGACGCTTCCCCTGTCAGGGAAAAGTTGAGTAGGTGGGCATAAAGCGCTTCGCAGTGAACCCACCACAGCTTCATAAACCACTCCAATGGTGTGGGGGAGTAACCCTTAGCATCAAGAAAGTAATAGATGCCGCCGCACTCGGAGTCCCAGCCATTTTGGAAAGACCAGCGCACCATGTTAACCGCTTCGCGCGATAACTCCTCTCGCCCTAGCCGCTGTGCCCAGTGTTGCAAAAACCAGCCCGCCTCGATCGCATGACCAGGGTTGAGCAATCGTCCCTCTGTGCCCTCAATTAAATTACCCTCTGGTGCAACCGTTTCATAAACTTTCTGTGTTTCGGGATGAACGTGCCACCGCAGGCGGCGAATGCAATTTTCCACTTCAGCGGAATAGTCACTTGCATCCTCCCCTGCCACTTCCTCAATTAAGTTGAGTAGAATCATGGGAACGGCGAGATTTTGCGAGGGAGTTTGCCCCTCATACGCGGGTCTACCTACCTTCGTCCCATCGTAAGCAAAGCTCCAAACCTTCTCCAGTTCTGCTTTCGCCTCTTGCAATAACGCAGGTTGCTCGCAGGCGCGAGAACATTCTGCCAGTGCCATAACATAGAAGCACTCAGAAAAAATCTTGCGTTGCAAGTAGAGAGGCTTGCCCTCAGCAGTCATGGCAAAATAGACGCGCCCATCGGAACGGATGGCATACTGGCGCAGGAAGTCCACTCCCACTCGCGCCACTTCTAGCCACTCCGGTTTAGGCTCCACTTCCCGATAAAGCTTGCCAAACATCCACGCCTGTCGCCCTTGCAACCAAATATGCTTGGTAGTGTCGTAAACTGTCCCTTCTCGATCCAGACAGTTAAAATAGCCCCCATGAGTGCGGTCTAAGGAATGACGCATCCAGAAGGGAATGACCCGCTCAAAAAGTTCCTGCTCGTATTTTTGGCGGTAGTGAGTGAATTGATTTGGGATTTGGGATTTCCTCATCCCTCACCCCATTATTAAGGCTAAATCTTGCAACTTAATTCTCCAGCTTTTTGGGAGAGACCCAGATTTTCAGCATAGTCTACAGGGCAGTCTATCACCGTGGGTACATCCTCTGCCAAAGCGGTTTTTAAGGTGGGTATCAAATCTACGCTAGTTTCGACGCGGTAGCCTTTCAGCTCCATACTGTCAGCATATTTGACAAAATCGGGATTGCCAAAGTCTATGAAAGCAGGCTTGCCAAACTGATTGATTTGCTTCCACTCAATTAAGCCATAGCCGCTATCATTCAAAATCAGGGTGACAAAGGGTGTCCCTAGCCGTAAGGCAGTTTCTAATTCCTGGGAGTTCATCATAAATCCGCCGTCGCCGGTGACAGCAACGACCTTTTTATCGGAATTAACCAGTTTGGCGGCTAACGCACCAGGAATGGAAATTCCCATCGCAGCAAAGCCATTAGAGATGATGCAAGTGTTGGGATTAACGCTATGGTAGTTGCGTGCCATCCACATCTTATGGGCACCGACATCGGAAATAACAATATCTTCGGGAGCCATAACCTGCCGTAGGTCATAGAGCAACTTTTGCGGCTTAATCGGAAAGCCCTCGTCATAGGCATACTGTTCGTAACCCTGCCGAATCTGGGTGCGTATTTCTGCTATTTTGGGCGTAGGCTTTCCTTGGCGTTCGGCACGCTTGAGGATTTCTTGGAGCGAGTCGGAAATATCTCCGATTACTTCAGCATGGGGAATATAACTGCTGTTAATTTCGGCGGGAGTTGCCCCGATATGAATGATGGGAATGTTGCCGTCGGGATTCCATTTTTTGGGGGAATACTCTACCAAATCGTAACCCACTGCGATCGCTAAGTCGGTTTGCTCCAGGGCACAATTAATATAATCCCGCTGTTGGATTCCCATGGTCCAAAGTGCCAAGGGATGAGTATAGGGAATTGCCCCCTTACCCATGAAAGTATTTGCCGCAGGAATATTCATCTGGGTGACAAATTCGGTAAGCGCTTGACTAGCACCGGCTCGAATTACCCCATTTCCTGCCAGAATCAAGGGATTTTTCGCCTCAGAAATCGCCTCCGCAGCCGCCTCAATACTCCGAAAGGAGGCATAGGTTTTTTCTCGGTCATCTCGTTTGAGGGAAGTCCCTGTTGCCGACATTGCAGCAATGTTTTCTGGTAAATCAATGTGAGTGGCTCCCGGTTTTTCGCTCTGAGCCAGCTTGAAGGCTTTGCGAACCACTTCTGTGGTATTGCTCGGTCTCACAATCTGGGCATTCCATTTCGTCACCGGTGCAAACATGGTCACTAAGTCTAGATATTGGTGGGATTCGATGTGCATGCGGTCCGTTCCCACCTGCCCAGTAATCGCCACTAAGGGTGCCCCATCCAGGTTGGCATCGGCAACCCCGGTCATCAAGTTAGTTGCACCAGGACCCAGCGTGGAAAGACACACCCCGGCTTTGCCTGTCAGTCGCCCGTAAATGTCTGCCATGAAAGCAGCACCCTGTTCGTGACGGGTAGTAATAAATTGAATGGAAGATTGCCTAATTGCTTCTAAAACATGCAGGTTTTCTTCTCCTGGGAGTCCAAAAACGTATTCGACTCCCTCATTTTCTAAGCATTGAACTAACAGTTCGGCTGTGTTGCGCTCTCCCATGACAATTTCCTAATTATGAATTTGGGATTACTCTATCCAGACAGTTTTAACATTGACAAATTCGTGAATACCTGGATGCCCTAATTCTCTGCCATATCCAGAATGCTTGATTCCCCCAAAGGGTAGACGGGGATCGGATTTGACGAGGCTATTGATGAAGACTGCACCGGCTTCAAGTTCCTTGATCAAGCGATCGCGCTCTGGGGCTTGGTTTGTCCAGGCACTCGCTCCCAATCCGTAGGGCGTTGCATTTGCCAGGGCAATCGCCTCCTCGAGGTTTTCTACCCGATACAGCAGTGCCACTGGACCAAAAAATTCTTCGTTGTCTGAGGGAGTGCCTGAGGGAATATCGGTGAGAATGGTGGGAGGATAAAAGTTACCAGCGCTATCCGAGTTCGATTTCCCACCGATCAGAACTTTTGCGCCTCCTTCGACGGTTGCTTGCACTTGCCGCTCTAAGTCTTGGAGAATCTGTGGGGTAGCCAGCGGACCAATCTCGGTATCTTCTTGGCTGGGATCGCCCAGTTTTAGCGCCTGGAACTTTTCGACTAACCGCTGCTGAAACTCATCCGCGATCGCCTCTGCGACAATAAACCGCTTCGCTGCAATGCAAGATTGACCACTATTGAGCATCCGCGCCGTTACCGCAGTGGAGGCGGCTGCCTCTAAATCCGCGCTTTCGAGGACAATAAAGGGATCGCTGCCGCCCAACTCCAGCACCGTTTTCTTAATGTGTTTTCCCGCTGCTGCTGCCAAGCTGCTACCTGCGGGTTCGCTGCCAGTGAAGGTTGCTCCTTGGACGCGATCGTCAGCAAGAATCGTTTCGATTTGCTCAGAACCAATCAATAAGCTCTGAAACGTGCCTTCGGGGAATCCCGCTTGGCGGAGAATTTCCTCAATTGCCAAAGCACATTCGGGCACATTAGAGGCGTGTTTGAGCAATCCGACATTGCCCGCCATCAGGTTAGGGGCAACAAAGCGAAAGACTTGCCAGAAGGGATAATTCCAAGGCATCACTGCCAAAATTGCCCCAAGCGGCTGGTAGCGGACAAAGCTTTGGCGGGCAGAGGTAGAGGCAGGGACATCCGCGAGAAATTCGCCCGCTTGTTCGGCGTAGTAGCGGCACACCCAGGCACATTTTTCAATCTCAGCAATCGCGCTTTTGATGGGTTTGCCCATTTCAGTGGTGATGAGTTGGGCGTACTGGTGGCGATCGCGCTCTAAAATCTCTGCCGCCGCCTCTAACCATTCCCCTCTCTGCAATACCGGCGTTTGACAGTATTCCTCAAACCTCGCTCCTGCCAGTGCCAGCTTCGCTTCCACTTCTTCTTCTGTGAGCGGCTCAAATGTCCGCAGCTCTTCCCCAGTTGCGGGGTTAACCGTAGCAATTCCCATTTTTTCTCCCCCAAAGCTCCGAGACTAGTCATCCCACCCCTAGTTTACTGCCTGAATTAGCACTCACATCAGGTTAAATGTTCTATAGCAATCCGATTTGATTTGTAAACGCCAAGGCGCTGAAAGCCCTTGCCTGCGCGGAGGCAGTTTCACATCTCATCTAGGACTGCTATAATTTTTTTACTATTTTTAATGGATGCCCGCGCGAGCGAACAGTTTTACCCAAAAATCATGGGTCTAAGGCCCCTTTCTTTAGGAAGCTCTGTGATCTAATTACTTCTAAGTAGGGACGGGCTGAAAGCTCGCTGAGGGTAAAGAGCTCGGGAAAGTGTCTGGATTCAGTTCCGTGCTTTCTAGATTCTCCCGTAGAAGCGAGAATCTCCTTCCTTCAGATAGGAGAGTGTCAACTAAACTCTAAGTACAGGACAAAAACTGGGTAGTGCTCAAAATGTAATGATAGAGAAGTAGAGGTTATTGCTGTTGCTCTCAACTCATGCCTGTCTGCCCAATTTGTGCTTCTTCTCAAACGGTTAAGAATGGTCACATCCACAATGGTAAACAAAGGTTCAAGTGCCATGACTGCGGACGGTAGTTCGTCGAAGACTCAACCAAAAAAGTGATTGACCAAGCAACACGGGAGCTCATCGACAGATTGCTGTTAGAACGCATTTCACTGGCTGGAATAGAAGAGTGCTACCCAGGTGTCTGAGCAATGGCTTCGCGCCCTACGTTAACGAGAAGTATGCCCAGGTGCCGCGAAGCGTGCAAGTGACCCCAAAAAAAAGGGAGGCTAACAATGCAGTGTGATGAATTGTGGTCATTTGTAGATCACAAAGGCAACAAACACTCTTGTTTGGTTGGCTCTCGATATGGACAGTCGTGAAATTGTGGGTGTAGCAAT
>PXPT01000099.1:6919-7995 GCA_003021505.1 Cyanobacteria bacterium QS_4_48_99
TCTCGATTAGTACGGAAAACCTTATCCAAATCCTACGTCGCTGGAGAATCACGTTGGTGCCATTTGGTATTTTGTACACTTCTACAACGCGTCATTACTTGTTTAGCACTACCATTTTCACGTTACGTTTTCCTCCAATTCACACGATGGCGAAATTAAATCCCATTCTGAAGATTTTACCTGCATATCTTGAATTAGACCTGTTTTGAGATTAAGTACCCAACCATGAATATCTGGAGCATTATTTTCCCGCATACACTTACGTAAAATTGAGGTTTGGTAGAGATTTTTTACCTGAGCAATAACATTCAACTCTGCTAGTCGATTAATTTTCTCCTCTCTTGTAGGCAGAGAGTCTATTTCTAACTGTTTTTGAATATATAGCTCTCGGATGGGATTAACCCAATTATCAACTAATCCAGTTGTGTTTCCTTCTAAAGCCGCTTCAATACCTCCACAGCCATAATGTCCACAAACAATAATGTGCTGCACTTTTAGATTAGCTATTGCATAATCTAATATGGATAAAAAATTGATATCAGTTAGGGATACTTGATTAGCAATATTTCTGTGAACAAAAATTTCTCCCGGTTCGGTTTGGGTATACTGAGTTAAAGGCATACGACTATCAGAACAACCAACATATAAATAAGGAGGGCTTTGTCCTGCACCTAATTCGTTAAAAAATTCTGGGTTCAAAGCTAGTTTTTCGGCAACCCAAGCTTGGTTGTTCTCGAGTAATTCTTCTATGGTGTAGTGAATCATTGCATCAAAACCAAATAAGCTAATGTTTGATTGAGTCGAACTATTTTGATAATTGTAAGTTGATGTTAAATATAAGTTTATCTCCAGAAAAATGCAGTATCATTGGCTACACTATTGCCAACAGCTCAAGCGGATGATTTTTACAAAAAAGTTGCCTATGTTAGTTAATCTTGCAGTGAACGGCACATTGATGCGGGGATTGGAACTCAATAGCGGTAGTGCTAAACAGGTAAGGATGCGTGGTAGTGGTGAACGAAGTACCACACTGCCGCAATGTGATTCTCCCACTTCTTAGAAAACGATCACCTCTT
>PXPT01000100.1 GCA_003021505.1 Cyanobacteria bacterium QS_4_48_99
TTCTACTGTTTCTTGTTTTGGGAGCCTCGACTTTCTTTTCATCTCTATTTTGCTGTTCAGGCTCTTGTCGGTTAAGTCTCTCACATGAAAACCAAAATGGTATGATTTGACCACTTTTCAAGAGATACAACGCTTGCACTCGTGGAAACCCAGAGACAATTTTTTGTTTCTTTAGCAGACTCTTAAGTTCTTCTGGAGTTTTTTGAATCTGGAGTTTTAACCTTTTTCTTATCTACTCACACTTGCAATTTTCGCCTTCTTTTTATTGTTGCACATAAAACGCCAAATGGTATGGGCAGCAACAATTAAGACTTTTCCGGTTAGTGCCCAAGCTTGCAGAAGCGCTTCACAACGTTCGGTGGGATCTTCGATTACATTAATGACATAGCCTAAATTAACAATCTCAGCAGCAGTGCGAGGGGCGTCTGGGTAGTAGTAGGGGGCCCAACCGGAACTGGTATAGCCGCGCTGTGCCAGGCGTTGCACATCGCCACCGTGACCACAGCCGTAATCAAAAAAGTAGGGGCGAAGCGGCGCTTCCTCCCTCTCAGAGTCAAATACTCCCGCTTCGAGCGCCAGAAATACAGGACGAGAGAGATGATTGCGAACAATCGCTGCTTTGTGACGTTCAATGGGAGGGGAATTAGTTGCTAGTTGCAGGTTGCAGGTTGCAGGTTGTGTAGGTGCCCAGGTGCGGAGGTGACAAGGTGCGGAGGAAATAGGTTGACTTGTTTTCTCCTCTGCTCCCCTGCCCCTCTGAGCCTCTGCTCCCCTTCTCCCCCCACATCACGCTTAATCAGATGATGCCCTCGAAATTCTACTCCGTGGTTTTCTAGACGCTGCAACCACTCTCGGCGAGTCCCAATTGAGCGGGGATGCTCTAAAACCCCTAATGCCACTTCCGTGCGGGTGAGTTGAGCAAACTGCTCGTAAAGCGGATAATCCGGTGCAACGAAGGTTTCCTTGGGGTGAAGGATAGGGGAATTATCAGAAGCGCTGTAGTCCCGACTGCTCACCTGGAAGCTTTGAAGGTCAACCTGAATGCTCGCTTGCAGGGCAGGATGAGGCTCGGTGTCAAAGTCAGGATAAAAGAGATAGGATACCTTCGCTTGAGTGGTGCTAATTTTTACTAGGGTAGCTTCCTTAACTGGAGGTGCTGCTAATCTGGCAAGGTTTTCGTAGCTTTGGATTTCCGGTTCTAGGTAGCTTAGGGCACTAAGATGTACGTAAAAGGCATTGGGCAAGAGTTTTCCAACTGCGCTACTTTGACACATTAGGGCAATTGTGCTCAGTTGCTCAATATTCGGGTTGCATCTGCTTAACCTATCTGGGCAAGGCTTATTGCAATTGTATACATATAGAGCATCCAGATAACCAAGCCGTGCGGGGAAGAAGTGAGAGCTTGGGAAAGTGAGGCGTGAGCGCGTGAGAGCGTGAAAGAGTGGGAAATAGGAAGAAATTTTTCGAGCAAACAAGCCAATTTACCTCCTCACTCCCTCACCTCTTTGACTCCTCACCCCTCACCCCCTCACTCCTACTCGTGTCGCTGCTGATGCCATTGCCAAGCGTGGGAGACAATTTGGCTTAAATCAGAATATTGGGGATGCCAACCGAGACTTTTTCTAGCTTTTTCACTGCTGCCGACTAAGCTGGGGGGATCACCTGGACGGCGATCGCCCAGGGCAACAGGAATTTCTCGTCCCGTGACAGCCTGGGCAGTTGCAATCATCTCTCTGACAGAGAAGCCATTGCCATTGCCTAAGTTAAAGATTTCTGTCTCTCCCCCTTGCAGAAGATATTCCAATCCAAGGACGTGGGCTTGGGCAATGTCGGTGACATGGATATAATCGCGAATGCAAGTCCCATCTCTGGTGGGGTAATCTGTGCCAAAAATGCTAATTGAGTCGCGCTTGCCTAGCGCAGCAAGCAAAATTAAGGGGATTAGATGAGTTTCGGGGTGATGATCTTCCCCAATTAAACCCGTGGGATCAGCACCAGCAGCATTGAAGTAACGAAAGCTCACAGATTTGAGACCATACGCCGCCTCGAAATCCTTCAGTATTTGCTCCACCATTAATTTAGTTGCCCCGTAGGGATTGATGGGATTTTGGGGATGGTTTTCGGGGATAGGAATGGTTTCTGGCATGCCGTAGGTGGCGCAGGTGGAAGAAAAGACAAATTTTTGCACCGATGCAGCAGCCATCGCTTCTAGAAGGGTGAGAGTTCCCACCACATTGTTGCGGTAATATTTGGCTGGATCGCTCACGGACTCACCCACATAAGCGTAGGCAGAAAAGTGCATGACAGCGGCGATGTTGCGAGTGGCGAAAAGGTCATCTAGCAAGGAGCGATCGCTAATGTCCCCCACCACTAATTCCACTTTGAGGACTTTTTCTGCAATGTCTCGATGTCCATAGACGAGGTTGTCGAGGACAATGACTTCATAACCTCGACGCTGCAAGGCAAGGACAGCATGAGAGCCGATATAGCCAGCTCCCCCGGTGACTAGAATGGTTGTCATGGCTGAGATGGGCGATGGCTAGCAAGTAGAACCTGCCAATTTTAACTGTTTAAGTGCCTCTCGCGCTAACAGGGCGATCACAGCTCCCGATTAAATTTCATCCGGGTTAATCCCCATTTCGCGAAGGTACTCTGCCAAGCGTTCCGCCCGCTGGCGCTCTTGTTATGCCCGTTGGCGTTCCTGTTCCACCTGCTGGAGCTCTCGTTATTCAGGCGTAGGAACCCAACGTTCTTGGGAATCATACCAGCGCAGCCACAGCCGTTCTAGTCCTTTATAAACACCTGACCATCACCCCAAACCTAGTTTGATTTCTGGCAACCAGAGACGTTTCTGGTGTAATGAGATTTCTTGATAGTGGCTCCTCACTAATTCAAACACTCGCAATTGGTCAGTATAACGATTGAACATGATGTCGTAAGGAATGCGGAGGATCGAAGTTCCCATTTTGTGGGGCGCTGGTTTTCTCTGGGTTGAGTTTGTCCCAAATCTTCTCTCTCGGTGCTGGGGGAGAGGAGCTCAACAGACAATCAAAGGAGAAATACCCTGTTGCCAAATGACTGAGATCAGGCGCGAATCTCGTTGCTGATAGAATCTTGGTAGTCCCGGTACGGCAAACCAATCTGGTCGCTTGTACCAGCGAGGATGACGAATATTGTAGTAAAGGTTCAAGTCGCTGGCGACGAAAATCTCCTCAGATGGAAAATTGGGTGGAGAGAAGGTTTCCCCTAGAAACTCCGATTGCCAAAGATGATATTGGTCAGGCCAACCCGGCTCCTCGATGTTTTCGCTGGGCAAATCGTACATCGTAGGTAAAAGCTCCCCAGGAGGACGAGGTGGGTCACTCTGGGGATAGAGAAGGTTCATCTGAGGAGGATGGGGATACCATAATTCTGCATTAATTAACTGCGATCGCACGTTTGTCCTTTCTAGTTAGGATTTACGCAACAAAGTGTTAAATAACCCACCGGGCATAAAGAACACTCCAGAGTACAAAGATTTGGTGAAAGATGGAACTGCATAAGTTCTACTACTGTTACTGGCGATCACTAGTTACGGATACTAATACAGTAACAGGGTCTTACTTGTTTTTACACTAGTTGGAAACAGTACAGCCTAGATTCTGCCCACGTTTCAAATTCAGATGCCTAACCACTCTCTTGTATCCTCTCTACAACAACGTCGTCAGCACCTTGCCCAAATTTTTGATGCCCCGGTTATTCTCTGGTCAGGAACTGCCCCATCGCGGAACTTTCCAGCTAATACTTTCCCGTTTCGCGCCAGCAGTCATTTTCTCTATTTTGCTGGAGTGCCGCTAGAAAATGCCGCTATTCGTCTAGAGGGAGGCAAACTAGAACTATTTATGGATGAGGAATCCCCAGAGAGTGCCCTGTGGCATGGAGAAATACCCAAGCGTGACGAAATCGCCCAAACCATCGGGGCAGATGCCGCCTATCCCCTAGCAGAACTGGATTCACGGGCAGCAAATGCGGCGACAGTAGCTGTACAAGATATTAAGACGAACCAGCAGCAGTCGGAAATCCTCAATCGACCAGTTGCACCTGCTCATGCTGCCAAGGGGATCGATCTGGAGCTGGCAAAAGCGATTATTTCCCTACGACTTACCCATGATGCCGAAGCGATCGCAGAACTACGCAAAGCAGCAGCCGTATCAGTTGAGGCACACAGAGCCGGGATGGCAGCAACTCCCACCGCGAAGACAGAAGCAGAAATTCGCGCAGCGATGGAGAGTGAGATCCTGGCGCACGACATGAGCTGTGCTTACAGCAGTATTGTCACCGTGCATGGAGAAGTTTTGCACAACAATCAGTACCATCACCCGCTGCAACCAGGAGACTTGCTACTCGCCGATGTTGGTGCAGAAACGGCTATGGGCTGGGCATCTGATCTAACGCGCACTTGGGCAGTAACGGGCAAATTTTCCCCAACGCAGCGTGACCTTTATGAGGTTGTCTTAGCCGCTCACGATGCCTGTATCGAGAAAATGCGCCCAGGCGTAGAGTACCGCGACATTCATCTGCTCGCCGCATCCGTCATTGCTCAAGGATTAGTCGATTTAGGGATTTTGCAGGGTCAGGTTTCCGATTTAGTAGAAAGAGATGCTCATGCCCTGTTTTTCCCCCACGGTGTGGGTCATCTAGTCGGCTTAGATGTCCATGACATGGAAGATCTGGGTGACTTAGCTGGATACGAAGCCGGGAGGAAAAGGAGCGATCGCTTTGGCTTGGGCTTTCTCCGCCTCAATAGACCCCTACAACCCTCCATGCTCGTTACAATTGAACCGGGATTCTATCAAGTACCAGCAATTCTCAAAGATCCCCAAACCAGGAGCAAGTACCAGGATGTAGTTAATTGGGAACGTCTGGATCAATTTAGCGATGTCCGAGGAATTCGCATCGAAGATGACGTGCTAGTCACCGAAGAGGGCACTCAAGTCTTAACGGCAGATTTGCCCACTCAGGCAGACGAAATCGAGCAGCAATTTTAATCATTAGTGGTAGCAAATATGTAGTAATGCCAAAACCTAAGATTTCTATGTGGCAAGGACAGAGATTACAGATCTCATTTCCCTAGGGCGTGTCATCAATGGAGCCAGATAACGGCAGCAGCCAACTAAATTGCACCTAGAAAGTTAGTGGCGCGTTTGTCATAGCGTGTCGCAATTGCTCGG
>PXPT01000101.1 GCA_003021505.1 Cyanobacteria bacterium QS_4_48_99
AAAAAAAACACCCCAGAGAGTTGACACTGCCGCACCCAACAGCTATATTAGGAGATGTGCTCGCGGTGAGGTCACTCTCACCGAGCGCTCCGAACCAAGACAAAGCCAGAGTGAGAGAGCAAACCGCTCGTCCCCTTGTCACAGAACTAGTTTTCTTCTCGCTTGCTCTCGGGTAAGCAAAGAGAAGAAAGAATTTGATAACGCGAATTCGAGAGCCACAGGCTTTCTACACGGAGAGTTTGATCCTGGCTCAGGATGAACGCTGGCGGTAAGCTTAACACATGCAAGTCGAACGCACCCTTCGGGGTGAGTGGCGGACGGGTGAGTAACACGTGAGTATCTACCTTCGGGACGGGGATAACCGCTGGAAACGGCGGCTAATCCCGGATAAGCCTACGGGTAAAAGGCATCGGCAGCGCCGGAAGAGGAGCTCGCGGCTGATTAGCTAGTTGGTAGGGTAAGTGCCTACCAAGGCAACGATCAGTAGCTGATCTGAGAGGATGGTCAGCCACACTGGGACTGAGACACGGCCCAGACTCCTACGGGAGGCAGCAGTGGGGAATCTTCCGCAATGGGCGCCAGCCTGACGGAGCTATACCGCGTGAGGGAAGAAGGCCCTTGGGTCGTAAACCTCTTTTCTCGGGGAAGAAAGATGACGGTACCCGAGGAAAAAGCCTCGGCCAACTCCGTGCCAGCAGCCGCGGTAATACGGAGGAGGCAAGCGTTATCCGGAATTATTGGGCGTAAAGCGTCCGCAGGTGGCTTCTCAAGTCGGCGGTGAAAGGCTGGGGCTTAACCCCAGACCAGCCGTGGAAACTGAGAAGCTAGAGTGCGGTAGGGGTAGAGGGAATTCCCAGTGTAGCGGTGAAATGCGTAGAGATTGGGAAGAACACCGGTGGCGAAAGCGCTCTACTGGACCGCAACTGACACTCAGGGACGAAAGCTAGGGGAGCGAAAGGGATTAGATACCCCTGTAGTCCTAGCTGTAAACGATGGATACTAGGCGTGGCTGGTTTTCACCCCAGCCGTGCCGAAGCCAACGCGTTAAGTATCCCGCCTGGGGAGTACGTGCGCAAGCATGAAACTCAAAGGAATTGACGGGGGCCCGCACAAGCGGTGGAGGATGTGGTTTAATTCGATGCAACGCGAACAACCTTACCAGGGCTAGACTGGTCGCGAACCCTCTCGAAAGAGAGGGGTGCCTTCGGGAGCGCGACTGCAGGTGGTGCATGGCTGTCGTCAGCTCGTGTCGTGAGATGTTGGGTTAAGTCCCGTAACGAGCGCAACCCTTATCCTTAGTTGCCAGCATTAGGTTGGGCACTTTAGGGAGACTGCCGGTGACAAACCGGAGGAAGGTGAGGACGACGTCAAGTCAGCATGCCCCTTATGCCCTGGGCAACACACGTCCTACAATGGCGGGGACAAAGGGCAGCGAACCCGCGAGGGTGAGCGAATCTCGGCAAACCTCGCCTCAGTTCAGATTGCAGGCTGCAACTCGCCTGCATGAAGGCGGAATCGCTAGTAATCGCTGGTCAGCATACAGCGGTGAATTCGTTCCCGGGCCTTGTACACACCGCCCGTCACACCATGGAAGCTGGCCATGCCCGAAGTCGTCACCCCAACCTTTAGGTTTTCCTAAGGGAGGGGAACGCCGAAGGCAGGGCTGGTGACTGGGGTGAAGTCGTAACAAGGTAGCCGTACCGGAAGGTGTGGCTGGATCACCTCCTTACTAGGGAGACCTGGAATCCAGGTCAGCGAGGGGGAAAGCAAGCTCTCTCACTCGGTTAGTTTTGGAAACGAGGGCTATTAGCTCAGTTGGTCAGAGCGCACCCCTGATAAGGGTGAGGTCCCTGGTTCAAGTCCAGGATGGCCCACCTGAACAATTAACAATTAAAAATTTTGCTTTTTAATTGTAAATGGGGGTATAGCTCAGCTGGTAGAGCACCTGTTTTGCATGCAGGAAGTCAGCGGTTCGAGTCCGCTTACCTCCACCTCACTGCCACCACAGCACCGCCTCTTGCCCTTCTAAGTTCAGCAAGAGAGACTGCTGGAGGTAGGCTCCAGTTAGAACCTTGAAAACTGCATAGTCACTGGTCAAATTTTTCGTCAGCATCTTACCGAGGTCAAGCAAGTAAGAGCTAACGGTGGAGCCCTAGGCACACAGAGACGAAGAAGGACGTAGCGACCGACGATACACTCCGGGGAGCTGGAAGCAAGCCTCGATCCGGAGGTCTCCGAATGGGACAACCCCTAGCACGGCTCGTTGAATCCATAGACGAGCGCGAGGGAACCCGGTGAACTGAAATATCTTAGTAACCGGAGGAAAAGAAAGCAACTGCGATTCCCCCAGTAGCGACGAGCGAACGGGGAGCAGCCTAAACTCTCCACTGCGGTGGAGAGGGTAGTGGGACAGCCACCAGGGACAGGAAAGGTTAGACCAAGCAGTAGAATGCTGCACCAAAGAAGGTGAAAGTCCTGTAGTCGAAAACCGGAACTGCCCGGCTGTATCCCGAGTAGCACGGGGCACGTGAAATCCTGTGTGAATCAGCGAGGACCACCTCGTAAGGCTAAATATTCCTGTGTGACCGATAGCGAACCAGTACCGCGAGGGAAAGGTGAAAAGAACCCCGGAGAGGGGAGTGAAAAAGAACGTGAAACCGTTAGCTTACAAGCAGTGGGAGGACGATTCAACGTCTGACCGCGTGCCTGTTGAAGAATGAGCCGGCGAGTGACAAGGAGTGGCTGGTTAAGGCGGAAAGCGCCGAAGCCTCAGCGAAAGCGAGTCCGAACAGGGCGCGTAGTCACCCCTTGTCGACCCGAACCCGGGTGAACTAACCATGTCCAGGAAGAAGCTTGGGTAATACCAAGTGGAAGTCCGAACCGACCAACGTTGCAAAGTTGGCGGATGAGGTGTGGTTAGGGGTGAAATGCCAATCGAACCCGGAGCTATCTGGTTCTCCCCGAAATGCGTTTCGGCGCAGCGGTAGTCCTCACTCCGGTGGGGGTAAAGCACTGTTTCGCTGCGGGCTGCGAAAGCGGTACCAAAGCGAGGCAAACTCAGAATACCACCAGGAGCAACTACCAGTGAGACGGTGGGGGATAAGCTTCATCGTCAAGAGGGAAACAGCCCAGACCACCAGCTAAGGTCCCCAAATGGTCACTCAGTGATTAAGGAGGTGGGAATGCTGAGACAACCAGGAGGTTTGCTTAGAAGCAGCAACCCTTAAAAGAGTGCGTAATAGCTCACTGGTCAAGCGTTCCGGCGCCGAAAATGAGCGGGGCTAAGTGACCTGCCGAAGCTGTGGACGTAATCATCGTGGTAGGGGAGCGTTCTGTGGCGGGAGAAGCACTAGCGGCGAGCAGGTGTGGACGCCACAGAAGTGAGAATGTCGGCTTAAGTAGCGAAAACTTGGGTGAGAATCCCAAGCCCCGAAACCCCAAGGGTTCCTCCGGAAGGTTCGTCCGCGGAGGGTAAGTCAGGACCTAAGGCGAGGCCGAAAGGCGTAGTCGATGGACAACGGGTTAACATTCCCGTACCGTGGCGAGCTAGTGATGGGTGACGGAGAAGGGGGACACCATCCGGGGATCGGTAGTCCCGGTGCAAGCGTCCCAGGCGAAGAAGGGCGGCGAAAACGCCCCGAGCCCAGGCGCGAGTCCGACTCCCTACGGGGAGGAAGTGGTGTCGCTCATCTTCCCAGAAAAGCCCTGACCACGGCAAGCTCGTCACGCCTGTACTCGAAACCGACACAGGTGGGGTGGTAGAGCATACCGAGGGGCGCGAGAGAACTCTCTCTAAGGAACTCGGCAAAATGGCCCCGTAACCTCGGGAGAAGGGGTGCCACCGAGAGGTGGCCGCAGTGACCAGGCCCAGGCGACTGTTTACCAAAAACACAGGTCTCCGCTAAGTCGAAAGACGCCGTATGGAGGCTGACGCCTGCCCAGTGCCGGAAGGTTAAGGAAGTCGGTTAGCCCCACAGGGGCGAAGCGGGCAACCGAAGCCCCGGTGAACGGCGGCCGTAACTATAACGGTCCTAAGGTAGCGAAATTCCTTGTCGGGTAAGTTCCGACCCGCACGAAAGGCGCAACGATCTGGGCACTGTCTCGGAGAGAGACTCGGCGAAATAGGAATGTCTGTGAAGATACGGACTACCTGCACCAGGACAGAAAGACCCCATGAAGCTTGACTGTAACCTGGAATGGGGTTGCGGCTTGGCATGCGCAGGATAGGTGGGAGGCGTAGAAAGTTCCCTTGAGGGGGAACCGGAGCCATCCTTGAGATACCACCCTTGTCAGGCGGGAATCCTAACCCTTGCCCGTAAGCCGGGGAGGGGACAGTTTCAGGCGGGCAGTTTGACTGGGGCGGTCGCCTCCTAAAAAGTAACGGAGGCGCGCCAAGGTTCCCTCAGGCTGGTTGGAAATCAGCCCGAGAGTGTAAAGGCACAAGGGAGCCTGACTGCGAGAGAGACACCTCAAGCAGGGACGAAAGTCGGCCTTAGTGATCCGACGGCGCTGCGTGGAAGGGCCGTCGCTCAACGGATAAAAGTTACTCTGGGGATAACAGGCTGATCTCCCCCAAGAGTTCACATCGACGGGGAGGTTTGGCACCTCGATGTCGGCTCATCGCAACCTGGGGCGGGAGTACGTCCCAAGGGTTGGGCTGTTCGCCCATTAAAGCGGTACGTGAGCTGGGTTCAGAACGTCGTGAGACAGTTCGGTCCATATCCGGTGCAGGCGCAAGAGCATTGAGAGGAGCCCTCCTTAGTACGAGAGGACCGGGAGGGACGCACCGCTGGTGTACCAGTTATCCCGCCAGGGGTAGACGCTGGGTAGCCAAGTGCGGAGCGGATAACCGCTGAAAGCATCTAAGTGGGAAGCCCACCTCAAGATGAGTGCTCTCACTCCTTAAAGGAGTTAAGGTCACAGCTAGACTAGCTGTGGATAGGCGCTAGGTGTAAGCGTGGCAACACGTGCAGCCGAGGCGTCCTAACAGACCGAGGGCTTGACCTCTCAAGCTAGGCGAGGAAGCGATGACCAGTGACATGCAGTCTTGAGGGTTCTAGGGAACCAACCCTTTTCCTGGTGCCCAGGGCGCGGTGGCACCACCCCGACCCATCCCGAACTCGTGGGTGAAACACCGCAGCGGTGAAAATACTGGGAGGTTCGCCTCCTGGGAAAATAGCTCGGTGCCAGGAT
>PXPT01000102.1:0-10198 GCA_003021505.1 Cyanobacteria bacterium QS_4_48_99
CAGTGGAGAGCGAGGGAGCTGCTGCTAAGTTCTGATCTAGCGTTAACATCCCCTCCACAATTGAGTTTCTCCCATCTTTGCAAGCCCAAACTGCAGGAGTGAAGATGGTGTTGGTCTGGGATGGAGCTGCTAGTCACCACCGCTGTCAAGAATTCCGCAATTTTTTCGCTCCAGTTAATCAAGGTGAGGATGGGCAGATTCACTCGGTTCGGTTTGCTCCCTATGCCCCCGAGGAACATCCCATTGAGACTGGGGAGAAGCTCAGCAACTACTACCACCACTCCAGCAACAGTGTCGGTCTTTCCCATTTAGGAAGAAGCTCTTGGAGCTGTTCATTCAGCAGCGATGATTTACCTTGCCTGATTTGAGTACCTATCATGCTTTCTCTGAGATCATTTTAGGATTACTATATCGCTAGAGTAAATTTCTAACTCCGCTTCATGAGCTGCTTCAAACATCAAACGCTGTCCCGGAAAAACCACTCGCTCAAAATCCGATTCAGGAAGATTTGCAACCCGGAGCCTGAATTCGACTAGTGGCATTGATATAGAAGCAGAGAAGGCGATGGTTGCACTCCGAAGTTAGAGCTTTCTCGGAGGTAGTGGGAGATTGAATCATGGTTAACTAAGTAAACTCGGCATACCAAACCAGATTGAGTATCAGCTAGAGCAAGAAATTTTTAGCTTTCCTTTCTGTTAAGCATACCCAGGTGTTGCTTGAGATCTACTGGGGATCAGACTCCAGATTATCGATTTCTAATTACACATTACTTCTACCAAAAGAAGGGAGCTAATATTAAGTCTGCTTGTAACCGTAAACACAAAATTGGATTGCCAATAAATCCTTCGATTAGTCAATGTGTGAACAGAGATACTCATTTATGCTTAATTTTGAGCCAATGCGATAGTAATCGCTGGAGGTTTGATTTGAACGTAGATAGTTTTGCCGAGCAGCTCAAAGGAGTCCAGTCGCGCTTGGCGGAGATGTATACCTCCCATTCGCTGCCGCCCGAATCAGCTTTCAAGGAACTTGGTGTCGCCTCAGAGGAATTGCAGATAGCCGCGGAGGAAATTTTTGAACAAACTGAGAACTTGGCAGCCACCCAAGCCAAGGTAGAAGCGGAACGCCAACACTATCAGGAACTATTCGAGTTCTTGCCGAATGCCTACCTAGTCACCGATGGGCAAGGGAAAGTTCTGGAAGCCAATCGTGCTGCTGCTACGCTGCTAAACCTCCCGCAACGGTTCCTAGTCGGCAAACCGCTCGACATATTCATTGCCTCCCAACAGCGTCGAATGTTTCCTTCTAAACTTAATCAGCTACACCAGCATGACTACGTGCGGGAATGGGTATTCAGCCTACAGCCCCGTAACAGTAAAGCTTTTGATGCTGCTTTGACGGTTGTTCCTGTCCGGGACTTAGAAGGTAAAGCGACGACGTTGCGCTGGGTAGTGCGCGAGTTGAGCCAGCAGAAGCGGACTTTTGAGGAGTTAAAAAGTAGTGACGGCGACCTCAGCCAGAATCGTTTCAAGCATATTTATACGAGAGGAGAAAATATCCCGCTAGACCCCCAGACGATTTGGCTAGCCTGTCGAGGTCTAGTGAAGCTAAGTACGATGAATGAAAAGGGCGAAGAGGTGCTTTTGGGATTGGCAGGACCATCCATGCCCTTTGGTTCTAGTATGACCTCCTTAGATACGTACCAAGCAACGGTTCTCTCCGAGGAAGTAGAGTTAGTTAGCATTTCCTTAACTGAGATGGCTGCTTCCCCCCACCTCTGCCAGGTTCTTGTCCCCCAAATTAACCAGCGACTCCAGCAAACAGAATCCTTCTTAACCAATAATGGAAAGCGAAATGTGAAAAACCGCTTGTACGATTTCTTGCTGTGGTTGAAACGGGAGATGGGTCAACCTGTGGAACAAGGAACCCGCTTGGGCGTGCGTCTCACGCATCAGGATATCGCTGATGCCTGCTGCACCACTAGGGTGACTGTTACCCGAGAGCTAGGCAGGCTACAGCAACAAGGCGAGATTACCTTCGACTCCAAGCACCACATTATCTTTAGAGATGAAAGCTGTTAATTGCTAATCGTCCATTGCTAATTGTTCGCCCGCCATTAGCCATTAGCCATGAACCATTAGCAGTTAGCCATTAATCAAAAAATATCAGAGATTAGGTCGAGTATACTGGTGACAGGACTAAAGATAGTCTCCAGCGTATCGGAAACACTGGTTACATCCGAGCGACCCACTACAATCACGTCCCGATGGCGTAGGATAGGGTTACTCTTCGGGTTTATACCCTGAGCGAAATTAATTGGTATGGTACGTCGAGTTACGCTGCCATTGCGATTGAGGCGAATTAACTTCACCTTTCCTTCCTGGGCACGCTGCTTATCAAATCCGCCTGCGGCTAGTATGGCTTGGTTCAAAGGCGAGTTGGGTTCAATTTCTACTGTACCGGGTTGCTTGACTTCTCCCACGACATTGACGCTAATCGTATCGGGAGCAAAGCTTGCCTCTGCCAGTTGCGTTGCCTCTGCGGGCGTAACCTTTCTGGCAGTCGGAACGGTAATCCGGTCTCCGTCTCGCAAGGTGATATCTTGACTAAGATTTCCTGTCTGTAATAGTTTCCAGAGATTGACATTAATCGTTTTGGTTTCATTTCGCCCAACGAGTCGCTCAACTTTAACTTGACGGACATTGGCTAATTTGGTGATGCCGCCTGCCAGTTTAATAGCAGCAGTGAGCGTGGGAGACCCTAGAGTTCTGGCTCCTAGGACTTGACCCTCAATGACAGAACCTTCACCTTCTGGGGAAACAGAATAGGAGCCAGGGCGATTAACTTGACCTACTACCGTAATATCTAATGGGCGCGCCTGCTGTAGCGATAAGGTAACGTCGGGGCGCTTAACATAGCGCGATAATCTCTCCGAGAGAAGGTTGGAAGCCTCTTGTAGCGTTAATCCTTGCAGAAATACATTGCCAATAAGTGGGAGCGAGATCGAACCATCTGCGAGAATCTGTTGACTCTCACCACTAAGTTCTGGCATGTTAAAGACACTAATTTGGATGGTATCACCCGGTCCCAGGGTGTAGGGGTCGGGCTTTCGAGTGGCTGCCCGTGTGGTAGATTCTCGCTCTAGACCAGGAGGTGTCGTTCGTTGTTGCGGTTGGTTATCGCGTATAGTGGGAATCTGGGAGGTGCGCGACTGAGCCTGAGATGAGCCAGCAGCTCCAGCAACCAGGCAAGCGGCGGCAACAAAACTTGCGACTGTTTTGGGAAAGCGTTGCTCCCAAAATCTGCTTTTGGGCGGGAACTGAGTCATATAATAAACCATAGAAAGGTACTATATGTGGATTTGGGCAAGTACTTGGCTACGCTTGTCTGTTTAGTGGGAAGGATGTGACCCTACCAACTGTCATGTTAAAATCCTGCGCCGATTGGCGAGCAATCAAAGATTTTGGAACCAGCTCTTAAGAAACTGGGCGATAAGGACAGAGTCGCAGAGAACGCAGGGAAGAAAATGACACGGGTACACGGGGACGCGGGGACGCGGTGAACAATAATGACTGATGACTAATGACCAAGCAGTTTGCCTCGCAGGTGCTTAATGCGATCGCGCAGTTTCGCTGCTTCCTCAAATGCTTGATTATGCGCTGCCTCTTTCATTTGTCCTTCCAACTGTTCCACTAAATCGGGAATCTTTTCGAGGGGCAACTCGTCCGACTGTTCATAAACTGCTTCGAGTTGCTCGGCACTCAAGCGCCTGGAGATATCTAAAAATGAGAGAATCGCGTTGCTGGATTTTTTCGCAATCGGCTGAGGCGTAATACCGTGCTTGTGGTTATATTGAAGCTGGATTGCCCGACGGCGCTCAGTTTCTTCAATGGCGCGCTCCATGCTGTTGGTGAGGTGATCAGCATAGAGAGCTGCTTGTCCTTGCACGTGACGGGCTGCTCTGCCCATGGTTTGAATGAGTGATCGCTCGGCTCGCAAAAAGCCTTCTTTATCGGCATCCAAAATCGCTACTAACGAGACTTCCGGCAGATCTAATCCTTCCCGCAACAAATTCACCCCCACTAAGACATCAAACTCCCCCTGTTGCAACGCCTGGAGAATCTCAATGCGCTCAATGGAGTGAATCTCGGAGTGGAGGTAGCGCACCCGAATGCCGCGATCGCTACAGTAGTCTGTCAAATCCTCTGCCATGCGCTTGGTAAGCGTTGTGACCAAGACGCGCTCATGGCGTTCTGCCCGCGCCTGGATCTCGCCCAACAAGTCATCCACTTGCCCTTCTGTGGGGCGCACCGAGATTTCTGGGTCAACCACTCCTGTAGGACGAATAACCTGCTCAATCACTCGCCCTTGGGATTGCTCAATTTCCCAGTCACCGGGGGTAGCCGAGACAAAAATGCACTGGTTAACTTTCTCCCAAAATTCCTCCGATTTCAGCGGACGATTATCAGCTGCACTGGGGAGGCGAAATCCATGCTCAATCAACACTTGCTTGCGAGCCTGATCCCCGTTGTACATCCCTCGCAGTTGCGGCACAGTGACGTGGGATTCATCCATCACCAGCAGCCAGTCATCGGGGAAGTAATCTACCAAGCATTCTGGGGGATCTCCTGCATTCCGCCCTGCTAAGTGACGAGAATAGTTTTCCACTCCGTTACAATAACCCACTTCCCGCAACATCTCTAGGTCATAGCGAGTGCGCTGATCGAGGCGCTGTGCTTCTAGGAATTTCCCGGCTTTCTCCAATTCCTCGCGGCGTTGTTGCAGTTCCGCTTCGATGTTATTGCAAGCTCGCTCTAACTGCTCGTCTGGGGTGACGAAGTGACGGGCGGGGTAAATATTGACTGCCTCTAAACTTTGAAGAATTTCGCCAGTAACCGGGTCAACGTAGCGAATCGCCTCAATTTCATCGCCAAAGAACTCCACGCGCACAATGCGATCTTCGTAGGCGGGACCAATTTCTAGCACATCGCCTTTGACTCGGAAACGTCCCCGCCCCATCTCCGTATCGTTACGGGAATACTGCACAGATGCCAAATCTCGCAAGAGCTGACGCTGATCAATTTCAGTCCCCATCTCTAGGGAAATCGAGGCGTTGAGATATTCCGAGGGCATCCCTAAGCCATAGATGCAGCTAATCGAAGCCACCACAATTACATCCCGACGTTCAAAGAGCGATCGCGTAGCGGAGTGCCGCAACATATCAATTTCATCGTTAATGGAGGCACTCTTTTCGATGTAGGTATCCGAGACGGGAATATATGCTTCGGGTTGGTAATAGTCGTAATAGCTAATGAAGTATTCTACCGCGTTATCGGGAAAAAACTCTCGCAACTCGTTACACAACTGGGCAGCAAGGGTTTTGTTGTGTGCCAGCACCAGCGTCGGTTTGCCGATGTTCTCAATTACTCGGGCAGCAGTGTGAGTTTTGCCTGTCCCCGTCGCACCCAGCAGGGTTTGGAAACGGTTTCCCGCTTGGAGGGATTCGGTGAGTTGAGCGATCGCTTTGGGTTGGTCCCCTGTAGGTTCAAAGGGTGCTTGGAGATGAAATTGATTCATAGAGCGTCTGATCTGAGTGCCTCTATTTCATATCCTAAGCAAGGCCTCAATTTCACTGCATACCCTGCACTTGCTTTACTCCTCACCCCTCACTTGCCCTCTCAGCGTCCTCTGTGAGGGCGAACCAACGGCTTCCCTACTGCGATTCCTTAAATCCCCTGATTGCGTAACTTCTATCCACTAAGTTTTGGTAAAATCGCTCCCAGTAAGTACGTCTATAGATAGAAGACACTAGGCAAAGTGTTGGTTATCTTAATAATGGTAATTGATATCTTTTAGAGAATCAAACTTTTAAAGGTTATATAGCGGTTCTTAGACTCATAAGGTACAAATTCAGAATGCGATCACTAGTCAGAGTGGAGTTCAGGTGTACTCCACTTAAGTGAAGAACTGCTATAAGAAAAAAGGAGACTAACAATGAGTAGTGAAGATAGAGCAAAAGCAGCCGCCAAAAACATCGAAGGAAAAGCCCAAGAGATGGTAAGTGAACTAACAGGCGATCCGGAAGATAAGGCAGAAGGCAAAGAAAAACAAGTTGAAGCCCAAGCTCAACAAGCCAAAGAAAACGTGAAAGATGAGGCTAAAGAGAACATTGACAAAGCATAACATAGCACTTAGCGTTGGTTTAGGTAGTAGAGGAGCTATCTAGACCCGACAGCATTTCCAAAACGTATTTGCCATCGTTGTTACCAAGAAAAATCATGAATACTGAGAACAAAGCAAAAGCTAAAGCGACTGCCAAAAATATACAAGGAAAAGCCCAAGAAATACTTAGCAAAGTGACGGGCGATCCCAAAGACAAGGCAAAAGGTAAAGAGAAGCAAGCTGAAGCACAAGCACAACACGCCAAAGAGAATGTGAAAGAGCAAGCTAAAGACAAAGCTTGACTGAAAAATTCATAACTGGGGATAAAGTATCAGTGCTTTTAAAAGCTAGGTAGCTAAAACCCCTTCCATAAACGTGAGAGTCTAGGTAGCAAAAAACTATCTAGGCTCTTGTGTTTTACATTCCCCATATACGGTTTTTATGTGCCCAATAACAAAAACTTATGCTGATTTAACCAGGAAGTAAAAATGCAGACAGGTAAGAACTTTCAAGCTGCGAAGAGTTATGCCAGAAGTTATGTCGAATCCTCAGATCCTTCTGGGAGCGATTCGGCAACAGAAAACCCAGATGCTGATTACTTCACAGAGCAACTTTCCCCTTCCCGAATTGAGGCACAACTACGAGAAGCGATCACCAAAGTTGAACCCTGGCAAACCCGTAAAATTGCCGAGCAATTCCTGAAGCGTTTCCATCAAATTGGGTTAAGCGAGCATCACTTACAGCAAAAACTCCATCTCTCCACCCACCATCCTGAACAAATGACTGGTGATGATGTCAGTAAATTAGCAGCATTTGCTTACCAGACTCACCCAGATAGCTTTCAAGAAGTGTTGGCGAAGCAGCAAACCTTAATGCAATTTCTCAGCAACTCTATCGTGATAGCAATTTTCAAACTTATAGAAGCCAAGTGGATTAACTATAAATAAGGCCAAGGGTAGAGGGCAAAGGGTAGATGTTACACCATATATAAATGTAGGGGTTACTGCCGATACCAGGCAGAAGCCTTGGTAACAAAAAAGAACTTAAAAATCTTCCCTTTAATAAAAAGGCGATCCGAGTAGAATCACCTTCTTAGCTCTTGTGTTTTGAGTAACTCTTTTTGCCGATTGGAATCAGAGCAAAAACCCGATGGCGCTCTCATAAGAGTTTAAATAGTCGCTAATTCTGGTGAGGGACGCTGGCTATTGCGAATTCCTTCCACTGCCTCAGCGTAATCATCAGCTTTGAACACAGCGGAACCAGCTACAATCGCATTAGCTCCTGCTTCTAAAACCTGCCAGGTGTTGGCTGGCTTTAATCCGCCATCGACTTCGATCCAGGGGTCAAGTCCTCGCTCATCGCAAATTTGACGAAGCTTGCGGATTTTGGGAACCATACCAGGGATAAAGCTTTGCCCTCCGAATCCTGGGTTAACGCTCATAATTAGAACTAGGTCGCATAGCTCTAGTACATAGTCAATTAAATTTAGCGGAGTGGAGGGATTAAGGACAACTCCCGCCTGTTTCCCTT
Organism: Cyanobacteria bacterium QS_4_48_99; assembly: GCA_003021505.1. Classification (GTDB taxonomy): domain Bacteria; phylum Cyanobacteriota; class Cyanobacteriia; order Cyanobacteriales; family Rubidibacteraceae; genus QS-4-48-99. The sequence goes on from PXPT01000102.1 coordinate 7,693, forward strand.
GATGTTTAATCAGGCTCAAGGTGCGGTGTAGGTGGGGGGAGACGTTATGTTCGGCGTGAACGGAAATTGTATCCGCCCCGGCTTCGGCAAAGTCTTCCACATACTTTTCTGGTTCCACAATCATCAAATGGACATCCAGAGGCTTTTGGGTCCAAGGGCGAATCGCCTTAACAATGGGTGGACCAATCGTGATATTCGGCACGAATCGACCATCCATTACATCCACATGAATCCAATCAGCACCAGCGGCATCTATGGCTTTGATTTCTTCCCCCAGACGGCAAAAATCAGACGATAGGATGGAGGGGGCAACGACAACTTTTTTCTGAGAATTGGTTTGACTCATAATTGGGGGATTCTTTCTATCTATAAGTCCTCTATAGTTGTTTATATTAACAAAATCTTTAGCTCCTCTTTTCTTTTGGTTTGTTTAAAGTGGAAATTGGGAGTTCTCTAATGTTTGGAAAAGGCACGAGCGGATGCGACTGCGGATGAGAAAACAACTGGCATGGTGGGCTTTGAGTGCCACAGGGCTAATCTGTTCGGCTCAGGCTTTAGAAACTTCAGTTGGGGAAGCAGGCATCAATGCGCGTCGGTTACATAAGGCTCCCTATAATGTGCTGGGGCGTAAAATTGCGATTGGTCAAATCGAGATTGGTAGACCAGGAAAGTTTGGCTTGGATAAGGCGGCATCTGGTCATTCAGCCGCTTCTGTAGAAAGCGTATTTTATCGCAATTCCACTGCTGGGGCCAATTCCCATGTTTCTCCCCATGCCAATATGGTTGCCGAGGTAATGGTCAGTGATGATAAAAAGCTGCGCGGTGTTGCACCAAAGGCACGGCTTTATTCCTCGGCAGTCGGTTCTCTCAAACAAACTGGGCAAGCGCAAGAGTGCCTCTCCACCCAGCACATTGCTCAACGAAATGGGGGAGATGTACGGGCAATCAACTTTAGTTTTGGGGAGTCCCTAGAGCGCGATCGCAGAACAGATGCTAGTCTCGATGGCAATGCTCTGCTGACTAAGTGTCTCGATTGGTCAGCGCGGGTTCACAATGTCGTCTATGTAGTTGCAGGGAATCAGGGCAGCGGCGGAATTCCCATTCCGAGTGACAACTACAACGGAGTGAATCTCGCCTACACTACTAAGCACCAAGGTAAGTATAGCAAGGTAGACTTTGCGAATTTAAGCGAGCAACCCACAGGAATTGGCAAGCGCCTGATTAAGCGCGAAATCGATGATGGGGCGCGTCGCGCGATTAATTTAGTTGCTCCTGGCAGTAAAATTTCTCTTTATAACCTAGAAGGGGAAGTAATTCAGGTGAGTGGGACGAGTTTTGCTGCCCCGCACCTAGTAGGTTCAGTCGCGCTTTTACAGGAATTTGGCGATTCCGTGTTGCGGCAGATGCAGGGAAAGGGTTTGCAGCAGCGTAACTCTCTAGCAACTCCTCCACCATCGAGGATGCCACGCTACTGGAGTTTAGACTCCCGGCGACATGAAGTGATGAAGGCGGTGTTCCTCAACTCAGCGGACAAAATTCAAGATAGCGGCAATGGGTTACGGTTGGGGATGACACGCACGACGCTGACAAAAGATAACCGCACTTGGCTCGAATCGGATGCTTACAAGAACCCGAAAATTCCGTTGAATATGGAGATGGGTACGGGTCATTTGAATGCTTTTCGAGCTTACAAGCAGTTTAGTGCGGGTCAATGGTCCCCTGCAACCTCAGTTCCATCAAGGGGTTGGGACTACCGAGCTTTACCAGCCTACTCCTATCAGGACTATGTCTTCAAGCAACCTCTGCAAAAAGGGAGTTTTGCTGCTATTACTCTTGCGTGGGATCGCCTGGTGGAACTTAAAGACCAGAATAATAATCAGCGCTATGATGTGGGGGAGAAGTTTCGCGATCGCGGCTTGAACAACCTCGATATCTACCTGATGGCCGTGGATGGCAAGCAGGCGAGCAGCAAGGTTTGCACTTCAGTGAGCGAGGTTGATAGCGTCGAGCACATCTTTTGCCCCGTTCCCAGCACAGGTCGCTATAAAATCAGCGTGCAGTATAGCAAGCAAGTTAACAAGGCAACTCAGCCTTATGGCTTGGCTTGGTGGACAGTTCCAGCTAAGTAGGATTTCAGGGAGAAGGGGAAAAGGGGACAAGGAAGCAGGGGAAGCAGGGGAAAAAGAGGACGCGGGGACACGGAGACACGGGAATGCTGGGAGCTGCGGGAAAGAAGTGAGAGCGTGAGAGCGTGAAAGCGTGAGTGGGTGGTCCTGCATATGAATGGTAATGTAGATGAACGTTAGATTCAACGATTGATATGAACTGACCACAGTGCTGTTGCAAGCGTGTTATCCGGTACAGACATAACTACCACGGCAAGCAGCGGTTCCGCTGCCAGTACTGCGGTCGCCAATTCGTTCCAGATGCAACTGGTCAACCAGTTTCTCCAGAGACTCGCGCTAGGAGTAGATCGGCTTCTGAAGGAGCGCCTTGCGCTCGCCGG
>PXPT01000102.1:10260-70742 GCA_003021505.1 Cyanobacteria bacterium QS_4_48_99
AGCCGGAGCAAGGGCACTGTGGGAGTCGCTACCAGGGGTGTATCGACAGTGTGCAGTCTCTTACAGGGATTTTTGGGAAGCGTACAAACAGGTGTTGCCGGAGAAGCGGCACCGTGATCGGTGGATTGAATCACACCTTCAGGCAGCGAGTGGGAAGACTGGTGAGAAAGACATTGTCATTCTCAAAGAGGCTAGACAACCACATCGGAGCAATCTGGCTATTCGTACACGAAGTACAATGCTTCTGTTGGCAGCTAACCATTCCTATGCAACACTACCCGTGAGTGCGTGAGAGTGTTGGAAATAGAAATAAATTTTTCTATCAAACAAGCCCATCTACCTCCTCACTCTCTCCACCAATCGGATGGTAAATTCCCCTCGATCAAATAATCCGGTTCAATTGGGTGCAGCGTCGCCCCTTCTAAGCTCAAAGCTTGATTCATATTGAATAGCCCTAAATCTCCCACTGGCGAGGGAGCGGCATCACCGCCGATAATTTTGGGGGCAATAAATGCCATAATTTTTTGTACTGCCCCCTGCGCGATCGCTTTTGCTGCCAAAGTTCCCCCGCATTCCCATAACACCCGCGACAGTTGACGCTCATATAAATATTCCATCACTTTTGCTGGAGTTAAGGGAGCTAATGCCACTACCTCCACTCCCTTTTTTTGCAATCGCTGCTGCACCTCTGCATTCGCACCAGCATCAGTCAATACCAGAGTGGGAGCCTCGGAGGTTTCCCAAATATGGGAATCGGTGGGCAAATTGAGCGTGCGAGTCATCACCACTCGCAGGGGATTATGGGAAGCCATTTCGTGAGTTGTTAAGTAGGGATTATCCTGACGGACTGTGTTGCCCCCAATAATCACCGCATCACAAGCTGCTCGTTCCCGATGCACTCGGAAGCGAGAACTTTTACTAGTTACCCAGGCACTATGTCCCCTCGTTGTGGCAATTTTGCCATCTAGCGTCATGGCATATTTCAAGATTCCAAACGGTCTTGTGTAGAGAACGCGGTGAATAAAGGCTTCATTGAGCTGCCTACAGGCTGCCTCTTCTACTCCCACCACAACCTCAATTCCTGCCGCTTGTAGCCGTTTAATGCCACCGGAAACGTTGGGGTCAGGGTCAACCATGCCTATAACCACCTTAGACACGCCAGCAGCCACTAACGCTTCCGAACAAGGGGGCGTTCGTCCATAGTGATTGCAAGGCTCCAAATTGACGTAAACTGTTGCTCCTCTGGCTTTCTCTCCGGCATCTTGGAGGGCAAACACTTCCGCATGGGGTTGACCTGCACCAGGGTGAAATCCTTCGCCAACAATCTTGCCTTCCTGAACTACCACAGCACCAACGAGGGGATTAGGTGAGGTTTGTCCGATAGCGCAGCGGGCAAGTTCGAGGCAGCGTTGCATCATCGCGTGGTCAAAGTTGGGTTGGGCATCTGCGGGCGTGTTTTCCATCTAGCCAAGCGTGGTTTCATTCAAGTCCGAGTGTAGTACCATTTTGATTTCTACTTGCGATATCTAAACTCAGGTTTTATGCAACAAGGGGATGTAAGAATGAACCGCAAAGAACACAAAGAGCGCAGAGAAAAGAACACCGAGAAGAAATTAGACTGCGTAAGTTCTGGGACAGACATCTGGCATCTTTTCTGAAATCGGCTAGACTGATAGCGGCTGTCAAAGTACATATAATACTAGTTATGAGTCTCAACGTTGTTAATCTCGTCGGTCGTGCTGGCATAGATCCAGACGTTAAATATTTTGAGTCGGGCAGTGTGGTGTGTAATTTAACGCTGGCAGTGAATCGCCCAACGAGTAAAAGTGACGAGCCGGACTGGTTCAACCTCGAAATTTGGGGCAAAACAGCGGAAGTCGCAGCGAACTATGTCCGTAAGGGCAAGTTAGTGGGGATTCAAGGGGCGTTAAAGATTGACACTTGGAGCGATCGCAACACGGGAGCTAACCGCTCGAAGCCAGTCATTCGGGTGAATCGATTGGAGTTGTTAGGCTCGAAGCGGGATAGTGAAGCGAGCATGGAAGATAGTTACAACGCTGCCGAGTTTTAATTAAGTTAGTAGCTAATTTCCAAAGTAACTGAGGTTTCCACTTTTTGCTCTCCCCCTATTACGGGTGTTTGAGAAGCTCTCGACGCTTCTGCTAGCGGCATCGGTGGCGCGCCTGTATCGTTGAGTTGAATGCTCACAATTTCATCGCGGGTAAAGTTGAGAGAACTTAAGACTGTATCTGCCTGTTGCAAGGCGTTCTGAGTTGCTTCCTGTAAAGCTTGCTTTCGGGCAGACGCGATCGCGCTTTTGGTAGCTGTAAAGCTTACGCTGTCTATCCGCGTTGCTCCAGCTTGAACTGCTTCATCTAACAAAGCACCTGCTGTCTCAGTGTCAACCCGAAAACTAACGGTGTTGCTGCCCATGTAACCTGTAAGGCGGCGGCGATCGTCGCGGTTGTCATAAATGGGATTCAGTCGGATGCTACTGGTTTGTAGCTGCTCAACATCGCGCTGATGTAGTAATTTCACCACTGCTGCTGTCCGATTTGCGAGTTGCTGTTGTACTTCCGCCGCTGTGTCTCCCCGTATCTCAACGCCTAGCTCCACCTGTGTCTTCGTGGTGGGGATGGTTTCTACTCCCTCTCCGGTAACTTTCAGCGATCACTGCATTTTTTCTTGGGCTGTCGCTGGGGAGGCAAATGCAAGACTTAGGAAAGCAAGAGCAACTGAGAGTGTCGGTGTTAGCGCTCTTCCTGGAAATCGGTAACCAGATGAAAGCATTTGATTGAGCAAAATCACTTCTGCTGAGAGTAAATGAATCTTTTAAAACTTACCTCTTAGACGCAAAAGCATTGATAACAGTTTCCTTATGCTTTTACAGCTTTGGTTTGGCTGGGCATTTCTATAAATTGAGTTAAAACAGAAAACTCTAAATCTGGAAGAAATTCGCTGCGCTCTCTCGTTTCATAAACTCCATTACGCAATCGATAGATGGAAAATTGTTGATTATGCCAAAACCACACTTCCGGTACTGCCGATCCTTAATAAATTGAAAGTTTATCAATGCCACCGCTAGAAACTATCACTTCTAGGCCAATGTCTGGAAATTGTTTGAGTTGCCCAAAGCAATAGCATTCATCTGGTTCTAATCCTCGTTATTGTGCTGTTTGGCGGAAAGTAGTAGAACCATAACCGGTGAGATCGATATCCCTTTCCAAAGCATAGATTTCGATTAAACGAGCAATGGTTGTCTTGTCTACTTCGTGTTCTGGGGATGGACTCATAATCTCTAGGGTTCCCTCTAGGTAAAACATCCGCAATCCAGGGAAATCATTTAGGGTTGCCTGCAGAGTTTCGTATTGCTGCTAATTTACGCCATACAGAATTAGCCGTTGTTCTTCTGTCTCGGAAGTGCCTGATTGCTCTATTAGATTGATATTCATAGCATTCGCTCTTTTCCTATAACGTATTAACTTTTCCAGATGCGTTGAAGATTTAAAGTAAATCCTGGCAAAACATCTTCCCCTGATAAGGTTGAGGGAGACTGTAGAGTTTCGACTACTTGTTCTGGGCGATAAATTTCGACTTGCTTTTGCTGACGATTGATTAGCCAGCCTAAACGATTACCATTGTTTAGGTATTCCTGCATTTTATCCTGGGTATTTTTTAAGTTGTCGCTCGGCGAGATTAATTCAATTAGGAAATCTGGACAAAGGGGAACAAATTTTTCTTTTTGTTGCGGAGTGAGAGCCTCCCATTTCGATTTTTTTACCCAGGAGATATCGGGAGAGCGATCGCCTCCTTTAGGTAAACTAAATCCGGTAGAGGAATCGAAAACTTCACCAAGTTGAGTCTGCTCATTCCACAGCCAGAGTTGCACAAGAAGAATAGAGTTTCGTTTTCCGGTTTCTCCCCCGGTAGGTGGCATAATAATTATTTCCCCTTGGGCATTTCGTTCTAATCTCAAGTCACTATTTTGCTGACAGAGCTGATAAAATTCTTCCTTAGTGAGTTCTACAACTGCGTTGAGGTTTAAGGTGATAGCAGTCATAAAAATGGGAATTAAGGTAAGCTTTTCATGACCTTGATTCTAACTAACGACGATGGGATAGATGCCCCAGGCATTCGAGCGCTACAAAAGGCTATGGAGGGCAAGGGCATGATTGTTGCTCCTCAAACCCCCCTATCGAGTTGTGGGCATCAAGTCACTACAGCTAAAGCGCTTCACCTCCAGCGGCGTTCGGACAGCGAGTATGGGGTTGGGGGCACTCCTACAGACTGCGTTCGCCTTGCTACCCAACAGATTTGTTCGGATGTGCAGTGGGTACTTTCGGGAATTAATGCCGGTGGTAATCTTGGGGTGGATGTTTACATCTCTGGGACAGTTGCTGCGGTGCGGGAGGCAGCCATGTACGGGATTCCCGGAATTGCGATTTCTCACTTGATTAAAAGACCTTTAGTAATTGATTGGGAGGTTGCCACTCAGCGGACAGCAATGGTGCTGACAGACTTGTTTACTCGTCCCATTCCTCCTGGAAGCTTTTGGAATGTCAATCTGCCCCATTTAGAACCGGGTGCGAAAGAGCCAGAGATCGTACTTTGCGAACCGAGTACGCAACCGCTGCCAGTGAGTTATCGGGTCGAAGGCGATTTATATTATTACCAGGGGGAATACTCCCAGCGCGATCGCGCACCGGGTACGGATGTGGATGTCTGCTTTTCCGGTAACATCGCTGTGACGCAACTACGCCTGTAAGATAGCGAAGGTTATTATGCCCAATAACAGCTTGTGGAACCGACTGAAGAACAGTACCTAATTTTAAATGTCTTAGAAACTTAAAACTTGTTAATAGACAGACGGTATTATGAAGAAACAGGAGTTTGGTACATTTATACTCCTAGTCCTACACTTCCGTTTGCCCTGCTACAGCCAAACGGCGAGGTTGCTCCTGTTGAGCCAAGGTCAGAACTATGAGTTATGCAAATAACTTGAAAAAACAATCATATGAAAGATTCAAAGAACTCTTTGAGTTAGGACTAAAGCGACGTTTAGAATTAGAAACTAAAGGGGAAACTCGCCGTCGCAGTGGCATGAGGGCGATAACTATTTGACTGAAGAAGAACGCAGAGAGTTATTTACTTTGGGGCGAAAACTTTCTGGTTTCTATGTTAAAGATGGTTATGCCACTGTAGGAAAAAAAAACTGGAAGTTACCTGAAGACTAACCTTTAGTTACCAATAATGAATAACCTTACTTCCCCAAAACAAAAGTACGAAAGATTTAAAGAACTCTTTGCCCGTTCTAGGCAACGCTACCTTGATTCAGGAGGCAATCCTCGGAGTTTTCCAAGCGGTTTGAAAGGTGATTATTACCGAACCGACGAGGAGAGGCAAGAACTCTTTACTTTAGGGCGAGAACTTGGTCGCGTTCGCATCATTGGCGATGATTTTCATACGGCAGGACGTTCTTGGAAGATATCTAAATAATAAGTGAGGGAACAATCAAATGCGTATTTTAATTATGGGTGGAACCCGCTTTATTGGGGTTTACTTAACAAAAATTTTGCAAGATATGGGTCACGAAGTTGTCCTATTTAATCGCGGCAAAAAGTCCGCACCTATGGAAGGAGTGCAACAAATTCATGGTGATCGCCAAGATGCAAATCAGATTAAAGAAAAGCTAGCACACGAACATTTTGATGCGATTTTTGATAACAATGGTCGCAAATCAAATGATTCTCAACCTCTAGTGGAGATGTATAAATACAAGGTGAAACACTTTGTCTATGTGAGTTCAGCAGGGGTTTATTTGCAATCAGATCAGTTGCCTCATATGGAAGGGGATGCAATTGATCCCAATAGTCGTCACAAAGGCAAGCACGACACGGAAACTTACTGTGCTGAAGCGGGAATCCCCTGGAGTTCGGTTCGTCCCACCTATATTTATGGTCCCCAGAATTATAATGATTTAGAGGCTTGGTTTTTTGACCGGATTGTGCGCGATCGCCCTCTTCCCATTCCGGGCAATGGCTTACATATTACCCAATTGGGTCATGTCAAAGACCTTGCCAGGGCAATGGCAGCAATTTTGGGGAATAACCAAGCTGTGGGGCAAGTTTATAATGTCTCCGGTGATCGCTATATCACCTTCGATGGGTTAGCCCGTGCCTGTGCCCAAGCAGTGGGCAAGTCACCAGAGAATCTGCAACTGGTGCATTATGACCCGAAACAGTTTGACTTTGGCAAACGCAAAGCTTTCCCACTGCGGGTACAGCATTTCTTTGCTGATGTTAGTAAAGCGAAAAACCAACTGGATTGGCAACCCGAATTTGACCTCGTTTCGGGTTTAAAAGATTCCTTCCAAAATGATTACAAAGCATCGGGACGTCATGAGGCAGAAGTAGATTTCTCCCTAGACGAGGAAATCCTTTCCGCAACTTGAGGGGCAATGTAGATCCCACCCGAAATTAAGGTAAGGGCGACAGCAATCCAGAACGTTACCAAAGCGAGAGTTGCCCATGCTTCAGATAAGGGGGCAATCAAGAGGGCAATGGCGACGATTTGACTCACCGTTTTCAGTTTGCCCCAAATATTTGCCCCTTTAATGGCACTGCCCCCTGCGAGATTGGGGTTAACACGCCAACCCGCGATCGCTAACTCTCGCGCTAAAATCAGGAAAACTCCCCAAGCTGGAACTTGACCCAACTCGACTAATACCAGCAGTGGACCTAGCACCAGTAACTTATCGACGAGGGGATCAAGAAATTTCCCCACCTCGGTCACTTGGTGAAGTTTGCGAGCAAGATAGCCATCTAACCAATCTGTCCCAGCAGCTACTAGAAAAATGCCTAACCCTATCCAGCAGACTAGGGGAGTAGGGTAATACAGACTCAGAAAAACCAACGGCAAACCCAAAAGGCGAGAAATCGTAATCCAAGTTGGTAAAGTCATAAATTCGCTTATTGCTAGCTACGTTAATATTCTTCTGTAGCGAGCCGCCGGCTCGTCCGTACTTCTCCTTGTCTCCTTGTCTCCTTGTCTCCTTGTCCCCTTTTCCCCTTCCGCGTCTTCCTCAACAGTTCCAGCTAAAACTAACCCACCACAAATGATTGATTATGTGCCGTTTATTAGGCTACCTCGGTGCGCCGATTCAACTAGAGAAAATTCTATATAAACCAGAACATTCTCTTGTCGTTCAGAGTTATCAACCGCGCCAGATGGAAACTGCCCTTATGAATGCTGATGGCTTTGGTGTGGGCTGGTATCACCAGCACCAAGAGACTAATCCCTTCCGATATAGAAATACTACGCCCATTTGGAGTGATATTAACCTTCCTTCCCTCAGTCGCTATGTGGAGTCGGGATGTCTCCTAGGCTACGTCCGCAGCGCCACGCCTGGACTATCTGTGGATATGAGTAACTGTCAGCCTTTCACGAGCGAAGGCTCCTCCCTTTCCCATCGTCTCCTGTTCACCCATAACGGCTACATCGATAATTTTCGCAAAACCCTGTATCGACCCATACGCAACAGCCTAAATGACGAAATCTACCAATCAATTCAAGGCACTACCGACTCGGAACACATTTTTGCCCTAATTCTCGACGAGCTACAGACATCCCCCCATATTACGCTAGAGAAAGCTTTAGCCAATGCCTTAACTTCCCTCAGCGAATTAGCTAATTCCTATCAAGCTTACTTTTGTGCCACGATGATCGTTAGTGATGGGAAACAACTCCTTGCCTGCCGCTATGCAAGCCGCTCACCTGCGCCCACTCTCTACTGGTTGAGAGATGACTCCACTTATCCTAATGCTGTAATTGTTGCTTCAGAACCCCTGTTTGACGGAAACTGGAATAGTTGCCCTGAACAGAGCATAATCAGCATAGGAGAGGATTTTGAAGTTCACACCCATCAACTCTCGCAGAGAAGCAGTTTTTGATGCTTTGCAGCAGTGCCGCAGCCGCACGCTGGATTTATTTAGCGGAATTGACTCAGAAACATTAAGTTGTCAGGCTCATGCCGACTTTAGCCCCGTGGGCTGGCATCTAGGGCACATTGCCTACACAGAAGGTTATTGGATTCTAGAGCGCTGCGCTGGTTTACCACCAAAGTTTCCGCAATACCACCAGCTATTCGACGCTGACGGCTTACCCAAGTCCGAACGCCAACACTTACCTCCCCTCGAAGAAATCCGGGATTACGTCGATGCTGTCAGAACTGAAATTTTAACTTACTTAGAAACTGCTCCTCTCGAAAAGCAGGAACGCCTCTGGCAGTGGCTCATTCAACATGAGTCTCAGCACAGTGAAACCATTACCCTAATCTTGCAACTGCAACGCGCGAGTGCAGCAGAACTCTATCATCCCACAACTAACAAGCAGAGTTCCCCACTTTCTACCGAAATGGTGAAAATTCCTGCTGGAGAGTTTTATATGGGAAGTAATGAGGGTGCCCAGGATAACGAACGCCCAGCCCATCGAATTCACCTAGATACTTACTGGATTGACCGCTATCCAGTCACCTGCGAGCAATATCGGGAATTTATTGCTGCGGGAGGCTATCAAAACCGTCGCTGGTGGTCAGAAGAAGGATGGCAATGGTTACAATCCCACCCAGTTGCCCAACCTCTCTACTGGTGGAATTCCCCAGACTGGGATCAACATCCCGTCTGTGGCGTAAGCTGGTATGAGGCTCAAGCCTATGCTCGTTTTGTTGGCAAGCGACTCCCCACCGAAGCGGAATGGGAAAAAGCTGCCAGTTGGGATGAAGCAGCCGGATGTAAGCATTCCTATCCTTGGGGAGAGGTTCCACCCAGTGCCAAGACGTGCAACCACGACACCCTAGTTGGGCACACCACGCCTGCGAATGCCTACCCAGCCGGGCAAAGCGCTTATGGGTGCTACGACATGCTAGGCAATGTCTGGGAATGGACAGCATCCTGGTTTGACGGCTACGAAGGGTTTAAGCGTTATCCTTACCGGGGTTATTCACAAGTTTATTTCGATAACCAACACCGGGTTTTGCGGGGTGGTAGCTGGGCGACTCGTCCTTGGGCGTTACGTGCAAGCTGGCGCAACTGGTATTATCCCAGTGTTCGCCAGATTTTGGCTGGTTTTCGCTGCGTTAGCGAGTGATGGGGTTGCAGGTTGCAGGTTAGCAGGTTACAGGTTATGAGTAACCTACCCTACGGGAACGGCTACGTCGAACAACTTTCAACATTCAAGTTGTAACCTATGCATACCTTTCAACCTTTAACTTTCAACACCTAACCCTACTATCTTTCAACTTTCTTAAATTTGTAGTGAAATATACGACTCTGGTGTAAGGTAAACCGGAGTAAGGTATGTTTCACTAACTAATAGTTTTGGCAAACGATTTGGGGTTTGCCAGCAAGCCGATTGTGTCAATCGACAGGCGAGGCTGTTTAATACTTCGCCGCTTGGGTACAAACGAATGGAGAATGTATGTCAACTTTTTCTCAAAAGGCAAGCAGCAGTGCTAGTTCTCAGTCTACGAGCGAAAAACGTTTTTCAATTGAGCATTTGCTTAGTCCAGAGTTTTCCACAAACTCCGATGACGGTAGCGATGTGATACAAGGGTTGACTCAACCGGACAAATCCTTGCCTTCTCGCTATTTGTATGACGACAAAGGCTCTCAATTGTTTGAGCAAATCTGTGAGTTACCCGAATATTACCCAACGCGCACCGAAGCGGAAATTTTACGCCAGTATGCTGATGAAGTGGCGCAGCTCACTGGAGCTTGCGAATTGGTAGAGTTGGGCAGCGGTAGTTCCACCAAAACTCGCCTCTTACTAGATGCTTACCAAAGGCAAGGGTATCCCTTACACTATTCGCCCATTGATGTTAGTGCGGGGATTCTCGAAGACAGCGCACGGCAATTGCTAGCAGATTATCCTTCGTTGCAGATTCAGGGAATAGTGGGAACGTATGAGCAAGCTCTCCCCACACTAGCTCCAGCTCCTTTACCAACACGCATGGTTTCTTTTTTGGGAAGTACGCTTGGGAATTTTAATCAGCGGCAGTGTGATGCGTTTTTCTCGCTTATCACCACATCTTTAGAAGCAGGGGATTATTTTTTACTGGGCATCGATTTGCAAAAGCAGAAGGAGGTGCTAGAAGCTGCCTATAACGATAGTCAGGGGGTGACAGCAGCATTTAATTTGAATCTGCTCAATCACCTGAATTGGCGTTTTGGAGGCAATTTTGACCCAGTTCTCTGGGAACACTGGACGTTTTACAATCAATCCCAGGCACAGATTGAGACTTACTTAAAGTGTAAGCGATGGCATTCTGTCCAGTTAGAGGGACTTGATTTAACTGTAGAATTTGAGCGCGGCGAAGCCATCCAGACAGAAATTTCGCGCAAGTTTGATTTGCAGCAGATGCAGTCTTATCTCGAAGCTCAAGGTTTGCCCCCTGCTCGGATATGGACTGACTCGAAGCAGTGGTTTGGCTTGTTACTTTGCCAGGTGCAACCCGCATCATCTCAGCTATAAAAGCTTACGCAATCAAGAATTGGGAGTTGGAAGGGTGTTAAGTGTCTTCACTGTGGGTTACTAATAACCAATGAGCAATGACTAATAACAATTTCTCGTTAGTTTCATTGGTTATTATTTTTGCGAGTTCGAGAGCGAGAGGTTGTATTCTGTTGGGGGGGCTGTCCGTTAACTGCCAAGGCTTCGACTTCGCTTGTCTGTGCCACAGGCACGGTGAAGTAAAACTGAGTTCCTTCCTCCCTTCCCGCTGACTCTGCCCAAATGTTACCCCCCCAATGGTTGACAATCTGGCGACAAATTGCCAATCCTAAGCCAGTGCCACCAGTTGTTCTTTGCAAGGCTCCTTCTTCTTGATAGAAGGGATCGAACACCGTTTTGAGGCGATTGGGTTCGATTCCCCGACCTGTATCGGATACGCTTACTTCTACCATCTGTGCGCCATTGTGCTTCGCGCATAAAGAGACTTCGCCTTCTGAGCTGGTAAACTTGCAGGCATTGTCTAACAATTTAGCTAGCACTTCTACGAGCCACTCCCCATCCGCTTCCACTAATGGGAGGTCATCCGAAACTTGGGGACGAATCGGCGGCAGCTCACTTTTTCCTTGGTGGGCACCAACATGAGAAATGGATAAATCGATGCATTCTTGGATAGAGAGGGGTTCTGGGTGCCACTGGGCGCGACCACTCTCAAACTGAGACAGGGTGAGAAAGTCCTGTACCAGTTGATGCAGGCGCTCGGCATCGGTGAGAGCAGTATTAAGCATCGCCTGCTGCAGTTCTCCCGACATCTCCGGTTCGCTCGCAAGACTTTCTAGGCAAACCTGAATTGTAGAGAGGGGGGTGCGCAGCTCATGACCTGTAATAGCAACTAAGTTAGAGCGGGTACGCTCCAGGTCTTCGAGTTGCTGGTTGAGGTATTCGAGGTTGGCGTAGGCTTCGGCTTGTACCAGCGCAATTCCCACTTGGGTAGCAACCGCCTCGACTAGTTCGACTTCTTCTTTTGTCCAGCCAGGCAGAGTGGGACCGCAGTGATGTAACTCCACCATTCCCTTCAGCTCTCCTTGATACGATACAGGAACGAGCAGCCAGGCGCTAATTGAGGCTTGTTGCACCAGGTCTTGCAAGGATTCTCCTGAGGACTTGCTCAGGGGCTGGTCGCTAATGCGAGGGTCGCTAAAAGTATCTTCGATGTAGAGGGATTCCTGCTTCTCAATTGCTTCCCGAATGAGAGGATTATCTCGCACTAGCCAATTTTGCTTTTTCAAAGACGTAATGCATAAGCCTAAAAACTCGTGGTTGATGGTTGCCCTAGCATCATTTTCACCACAGCGGTAGACTATACAGCGGCACGCCCCCAATGCCTCCCCTAACTTCTGCACTGCCGCTTGTAGAATTTCTTCGGGGTCGAGCGATCGCCGAATGGCGGAGGTCATCGAGCGCACCAGGCGCTCTTTCTGCTCTTTAGCAGCTAGGGAGCGATAAGCCTTGAGCAACTTATACTGACCAGCTTGTAAATAAGTTACCAGTCGCTCGACGAAAGGATCGGGATTCGCGCTAGGAGAGTCGGTTGCTGATAAATTCTGCTCGGAAGCAGCGCCTTCAGGCACAGCTTGTAAACACTGAGTGCGTGCCTGCTCCACCTTCTCTGCGAGTTCTGGTCGATAAGCTGAAATTCGCCCAAGCAAAATTTCCGCTGCTTGTTGACTCACCTGCCGCTCAAATGTCCAAATTCCCTCAAAGCGGCGCGTTGGCTCTACATCGGAAAAAGCACTTGCAGGCTCCTCTGAGCTTGGGCATTCCCGACAAATCAGGCAGGTGGCATACTGAGATCCCACCACCACTAAATGCCACTCTCCCGCAAGGGCATCAGTGGGATCAAACGCTACCGTTTCGTAGGCGTTGGAGGCAGTGCCAAAATCTGTGTCTGATGGTGAGAGGACGTAGAGCCAGTCCGTCTTCTGGGCAATGCGTCGATAGCGATGGGCTTCCTGACGATAAAAGCGCTCCTGTTGGAAGCTCGCAATGACTAGAGGCTGCTGCGAGCCAGCCAAAACCTGATCTTCCATTGCGTGTGAGAGAGCCGTTAAGGAAGATTTGAAATAAATTTGAGGTCGTAAATTGGGCAGGGCTTGGATCAACTCTGCCAGCACAGAAGTCGATATGCTCATTAATATTATTGTCGGTTTTCTCCAGCACCGCATTGAGTGGGCGTAGTCTGAAGATTTCCTTTAGACATAAAACGCCCAATCGTGGGGATTTTAGTTTTTCCCCGCACCCATTGGGGTGCCTGGTTTACCTAGCCACTGGGACGATTGATACTTTAGTATTCTTAATATTTCGGCGCTTTGGTATTCACGAAGCTGACAAGGGACGCTCATGGTTTTCTCGCAGAGTTGGGCAGCTCGCTTGAACTCGATTTCCTCCTCTGAAACCATCCTACAAAAAATGGAGTGAGTTGCTTAGTTGCTTCTCCAACTCTCACCTAGTCTTCATATGTAGTCACAAACACAGGTATTTTGGAAACTCTTAGTCCATCTTATCTGGATTAGCGAAGCTGATCGAGCTTTCTTTTCGGAAATGAGAGCAATTGTTGTCCTTCGGTAAAGGCAGTAGTTCCTGGTTTAACTTTCTCTAGTTCGTTAATAATCTCTTCTATCCCACCGATATAGTAGAGTCACCTTTTGCCTGTAAGTTTCGGATTTGCCGTTGGGCGCGTTCGAGAGCCTCTACAGACTCGCTTTCCATTTGCCGCTTGATTGGGAAGTTACCCAAGTCTGTTTCGTATTGCGCCAATAGTTCTTGGGCTTTGGGATAGCTGGGGTTTCTATCCGAATTCGTTCGAGTCGTCGAATCGCTTTTTGTAACAATTTTTCACACTGCTGCTACTGAGCAGTGGAATGGGGAGGATTTTCGCAGGCTTGCGTTGCCTTACTGGCAAATTGCTTCGCTGCCCTAATCAAGGGATTGGTAAGATTTTGGAAATCGCGTTTGTAGGCTTTTAGTTTGGGCTGCGTTTTTTTCCTGCTAGCGTCTCAAAGGAAATTTGCTCTAACTTATCAATAGTAGCTTGCCAATCCGCGCGGGCTTTCTCTCGCTCAGTTGGGGTTTGTGCCTGTAGATACCTTTCTCTGGTTCTGCTTACTCAAGTGGGTGAAAGCATTTTTCTCCTGGAAGATTTGGGCTTCCATGAGAGCCACACTCTTACGGGTAGCCTCAAACTCATCAAAGGTGAAGTCCCAACTGCAATTAAATAAACTACAGTACAGTTGGGTTAGTAGCCCAGAAACCACCAAACCGGTAGGGCATCGAGATTTGTTTGCGCCGCTTGGACTTTTTCTTCGGCTAGCTTAATGTCAGGTTTACTGGTAGCCTGATTAGTGAGTTGATCCGCTTGTTCCACGTTGGCGATCGCCTGCCGATAATTTCGATCCATACTGCGATAACTTGGCAGTAGTATCAGCGGTGCTTTCTCCGCCACGGGTTTGCGAATCATGGGATAGGGCAAATTTGTCACCCCAACCAATCCCGCAACACCCACAGCAACACCCGCTAACTAGTCCTTGCCCAAGCAACTTTCTTGAGAGGACTCGGTGGTTGATTAGCTTGAACTGCCTTTGTTAAACTATCCTCGCTAAACTGGGGAAAAATCTCGATTACTGCCTGACGCAGTTCTTTCCGAGAGGCTGGAGAACCCGATGAGTCGCGCAGTTTTTCCAAGCGCTTCAAGGCAATCTTTTGCTGCAGCTACCCTGCCAGGACATTATTACCAGCACATTTTTCGAGTTCGGCACGAAAAATTTTCCAGGCACGATGATTAAGGCGCGACATAAGCGGAACCTAAACGGAGTAACTCCATTTATTTTTCTCACTAACGCCTTTGATTGAGTCATGTTAATCCAGTTAACACTCATAGTTATGGCAGACGCGGATACGGTGAGAAGCGGGGAGACGGAGACTTGTTTACTGTGGCAGTCAAACGGATTTGAAATTACATAACAACTTCTTATCACCAGTCAGAAATGCAGCCATTTTTCGAGTTTATGCTCGGTAGTGTTGTGGCACTGTTTCCGATTGTTGACCCCATTGGAGGCGTGCCAATTTTTCTCGCTTTAACGTCTAATGCGAATCCACGATTACGGAATAAAATTAGTCAAAAAATTGCTTTATATGTAGTTTTGATATTGATAACTTTTTTATTATTCGGTGGCGTAATTTTGCGCTTTTTTGGAATTTCTTTAGAAGTGGTAAGAATTGCGGGCGGAATTGTTATTTTTCACGCTGGCTGGAGAAGTATGGAATCTCAACCTAAGCTAACTAAGGAGGATAATCAAGCTGCTACTCAAAAAAACAATAAGCAAGAAGATATTTCCCTGATGCCCATGGCGATTCCGATGTTGGCAGGACCAGGTGCGATCGCGATCGTTTTAGGACTTTCAGCACAGGCAGGGCGCAGCTACACTGTCGAAACTGCCCTTAATTTCCTAGCAGTATCCTTGGCAATTCTACTGATAGGTGGAATTGTCTACCTCTGCTTGCGTTCTGCCAATTTCTTATTAGTTTGGTTAGGAGAAACAGGAATTCGGGCAATTACCCGCATTTTGGGGCTATTTATTCTAGCAATTGGCGTGCAGTTATTTCTTAATGGAATTAGTGACTGGATGGCTGGTTTAGAGGTTTTGGAGTAGTAGAAAGTGAGGAGTGAGGAGTCAGAAGGAGTGGGGTAGTGGGAGATGGGGGGACAAGGAGAGATCGCAGGTTGCAGGTTGATGCGTTGTTCGGCGTTCGCCGCAGGCGTTCTCGTTCGCGTAGCGTTCTCCGTAGGAATAGGTTAGGTTTATTCTCCCCTTGTCCCCTTGTCCTTCCTAATTCATCGTTCCACCTCTTCGACTAATTTAGGAACCGCAGCCGTTAATACTTCGTATCCCGACGGCGTTACGAGAACATCATCTTCAATTCGCACCCCAATCCCGCGCCAGCGTTGTGCCACTTCGGGTTGACCTTCTGCTGGCTCCACGTGAGGGGAAATGTAAATGCCCGGTTCTACAGTCAGGACGTGATTGGTTTGAAACGTTTGCCAATGCTCTTCCCCATGCTTATAAAGCCCAGCATCGTGGACATCTAAACCAATCCAGTGCCCGGTGCGGTGCATGTAAAAGGGCTTATATTTCTCTTGTTCAATTAGCTCATCTACCTTACCTGCCATGATGCCCAATTCCACTAACCCTTCCACGAGTACACGCACGGCTGTATCGTGAAATTCGTTGTAAGTTTTCCCTGGTTGAATTTGCTCAATTGCCTTCAACTGCGCTTCTAAAACCAGTTCGTAAATCGCTTTCTGTTCTGGAGTGAACTTGCCGCCTACGGGGAAAGTGCGGGTAATATCGGCGTTGTAATATTGGTAAGAGCAGCCTGCATCAATCAGCAGTAACTCGTTATCTTGCATCTGCCGATTATTTTCGATGTAGTGCAGCACGCAAGCATTAGCACCGGAAGCGACAATGGTGGGATAGGCTGGACCCACTGCCCCGCCTCGGGAGAAGATGTATTCGAGTTCGGCTTGCACTTCATACTCATAACGCCCTGGTTGGGCAAATTCCTGGGCGCGATTGTGTGCCTCGACTGAAATGGCAGCCGCGTGGCGCATCAAATCTAACTCAGCGGCGCTTTTTACCTGTCGCATGGGGTGAAAGACAGGTTTGGTGTCTTCGATCGCAATTGGTCCTTTACCCCGTTTGGGATAGGTTGCCATAAACTGTTGCCAGTGTTGGAAAACCGTATCATTAAAGGCGCGATCACGTCCTGGGTGATAATAAATGCGCTCTGCCTTTTCGAGATACTGCGGCAGCTTTTCATCAAGTTCACTAATCTGGTAAGCTTCGTCTGCCCCGAATTTTTCCTTAGCTGCTTCCACTCCCACTCGATAACCCGTCCAGGCTTCTTTTTCCGGTTCTCTCGGCTGCACGAACAACACAAACTGATGTTCTTCGTGATGAGGCACTAGCACAATCACCGCTTCTGGCTCATCCAAACCCGTCAGATAGAAAAAATCACTGTCTTGGCGAAAGGGATACTCGACATCGTTATGCATCACAGCGGTGGGGGCACTGCGAAAGATTGCCGTCCCGTTGCCAATTTTCTCCATTAGCTTTTCGCGGCGCTGGCGGTATTCTGTCTGCGTAATGCTCATGTTGGTCTTTTCTAGAATTTATAACTTAGAAGCTGAATCACTGACTCTTGCTGGGGAAATCGCTCGCAGTGAGTGTAATTTTATTACTATTGTGGCGACGGACTGGCATACCCTCTACCAACTGTAAAAATTCATCCACCGCAACCAAATCGCAATTCTTTTTATTCGCCGCAGCAGTTTTGTAAGGAGTGGGGATAACCATTTTGGGATTAAGTACCTGCACGGCTTGCTTCGCCTGTTGGGGATTGTAGGCTTTAGAACCCTCACCAACTGGAATCAGTGCTAAATCGGGCTGTCCCATCAGAATTTTTTTCTCTAGCTCAATTGGAGCTGCTGCCCAGCCCATGTGGAGAATATTGACACCACTGTGAGTCCACTTCCATACTACATTCGTGCCCAATCGCCTTCCCCCACGCGATCATGGTCAATGGGAATGCCTTCTACTTCTAATCCTTTAAACTGATAACCCCCCGGCTCAGAGAGAACGCGAGGATTTCCTGCTACTTCCTCTACTGCTGCTTCATCGAGTAACTGGCTGCTGACTAGCACCAAATCTGCTTCCACTTGAGGCGATCGATATCCAGCCGTGCAGCCCAGCGTCCGAAACGGATTCACCAAAACCCGCAACCCATTCCCGGTAAACAAAAAGCAGGTGTGCCCTAGCCATCGTACCGAGAGGGAGTCCTGAGTTTGTGCCTGATAAGACTGAAACTCAGAGACAATGACCGCTCCTAGCGCCGTAACCAAACCTGCCCCAACGTACCTAATCAACTGTCGCCGTTTCATATAGTTTGCTAATGGCTAAATTGCTAATGGATAATTAACCACGAACAGTTAGCTATTAGCAATGAACCATTAGTCAACTACTAAGGGCTGATCCACCGATTCCAGGAAGTTTTGTAATAGCTGTTTCCCGGAATTAGTCAAAATGCTCTCTGGGTGAAACTGGACACCTTGTATATGGGAATATTTGCAGTGTCTGAGTCCCATAACCGTGCCATCATTAACCCAGGCAGTGACCTCTAGCTCTTCGGGAATGCTGTGACGCGAAACTACCAAACTGTGATAGCGAGTAGCGAGCAGGGGATTTTCCAATCCCTCGAAAACACCTGTGCCTTTATGGTGAACCTGAGAAGTTTTGCCATGCATTAGAGCTGGAGCAGAAACTACTGCTGCCCCAAAAACTTGACCAATGCATTGATGTCCCAAGCAAACTCCTAGAATGGGAAGTTCCGGCGCAAGCTGCCGAATCAACTCCAGAGAAATCCCCGCATCTTCTGGACCACCAGGACCAGGAGAAATGACTACGCCATCCGGTTGAAGTTGGCGAATGGTTTCGACTTCAGTTTGGTCGTTGCGATAAACCTTGATGTCGGAGGCAACTGGGAGTGAGTTTCCCAATTCTCCTAAATACTGTACTAAATTATATGTAAAACTATCGTAATTGTCAATAACAATAATCACTTGCGTATCTCCTTATGCAAAGGTGAGCCAATGGTGTGGGAGTAAACAGCAAACGACGAGGCTACTAGACTCAAAAAACTTGAGTGACCAAAGGTGGCAGCAACACTAGACCAGCAACTAATACCGCAGTTAGAGATGCGATTAGCACTGCACCAGCAGCACAGTCTTTTGCAATTTTAGCAAGTATATGATAAGACTGCTTAACAGTCAGATCGACGACTGATTCAATAGCAGTATTTAATAATTCCAACGCCAGCACCAAGGAGATCGTTAGTCCGACTACTGCCATTTCTGCGGCTGTAATCTTTAAAAAAATGCCCAAGCCGATTGCCAGAGTGCCAACGGCAGTATGAATGCGAAAGTTACGTTGCGTGACAAAGGCATAGCGGAGTCCAGCCCAGGCATATCTGAAACTGATTAGAAGGTTAGGAGCAACGCGCCAGGCAAATGATCGGTTCGGTTTGGACTGCCGCTCAGACAAGCCCGACATTTCTGGGGCAGACAACCTGGTGTTTAGATTCATATTTATTTGTAATTCTAGAGTGCAACGTGCTTCTCCGAGTATAGTCCCAGAAACTGCCTTGCCAACACCGGTTATTTATGGATTTTTAGGAGCAATCCCTATGATTTTCAAAAAAGTCTCCTGCTGAGAGAGCATTTGGATAAGGCTTTCTTGGTCAGGATGATCCCAACCCAAAAGATGTAGGAAGCCGTGAGCAGCTAGCCAGGCGAGTTCCGTCGCTAAGGGATGCCCTTGTTGTTGAGCTTGCCGGGAGGCAGTATCGACAGAAATAATTAAATCTCCAATATACAAAGGCTCACAGGCAAACCATTCCCCTGCTGGTTGGGGCGATTCCACTTCTAGAGCAGCAAACGCCAGAACGTCTGTCGGCTGATTTTTGTCACGGTAGCCAGCATTGAGTGCCTGGATTTCTGAGTCGTTTGTGAGGCGGAGGCTCAGTTCGTAGGCTTCTGCTGAGGGTAGATGGGGATACAGGGTTTCTAGCCACGTTTGGAACCAATGCTCCCAGGTAGCCGATGCGATGGGACAATCCTGTGTTCCCTCGCCAGATGAGTGGCTAAAAAAGTAGTCTTGGAGGTTAACTTCGACAGCAACTGTCGGCGTGGTTGAAGGCGGCATAACAATTAAAAATTGGTTAGTCACTAGTCATTAGTAACAAACAGTCAAACCCTGTAAGCATTAGCAACTAATGACAAAAGACTAAGGACATTCATAATTAGAGCGAAGCGACTTGACTAGCGAGTTAAGTAAGAAAGCGCAATGAAGAGTGCTAGCAATCCCACCGTGCTGAGGAAGAAATGTTTTAGGGAAGTGCTAGGCTTACGCACCATGTTACGCATGGCGAGTTTGGTGTAACTGGGTTTCGCTTCCGTTGATTGAGGAGTGGTGGAAGTTTCTTTTTCTGGTGTTTCGGTTGGCGAAGAGGGATTGTTCATAAGCAGTGTTAAAGATCACTTGTTCCCCCTAATCTAACACCAGCAACAGTGTTGCTTGTCGAGAGCGATCGCACTTTAGAAGTCAGCAAACAAGATGGAATTTCCTGAGGTATTACTGTTGTTATAGCTACTATAGCGGTGTCGATAGTTCCCTTCGAGTTGATCGACGTCGAAGAAACCATCAAGCTAGTAAGTTCTACGCCAGATTGGAAAGAACACTACAAGATGCTTCCATGATCGTGCTAGCTCGCACGCACCTTACGCTGTCCAGTCTGGACACTGGACTACAGAAATTTGGCAAGATTTGCTGAATTGGAATTTTGGACTCCTGATTGAGGCGATCGCATTTTTTGAGGGGAGAGATTCCCTCAGCTGCGATCGCATTCTGTACCAATCTGACCTAGGAATACTTAGCCGAAAACGAAGTTGTCACTATCGAGACTCAGCTTCTCTGGCGACACCCCTTCAACGATGCCAATCAAGTCGTCTTCAAAGGAGATTGCAGTTCCTTGGGGCAGACTATCAGGGGAAGCACCTAAGCTATAAAACTCTCTAGCAAACCGCTCTGGTAAATTTTGTGAAGACAGTTGGATGGTGTCGTCACTGGGACTGGGATTGAAGTCCTTAATGAGGGCGTAGTCACTATTGCCCTCATTATTATAGAAAGCCTCACTCTCGCCAAGGGGGGTTACTGCTCCTCCGAGCTGGAATTCATCGCTCCCTTTACCACCAGTTAAGGTATCAACTTCGCTGCTGCGAAAGCCAAAGCCTGTTAAATTGTCATTTCCCTTGCCGCCAAAGAGGTCGTCATTTCCGCGATTACCCTCGAGGCGGTCATTACCACTGCCGCCCAAAAGGTCGTCATTACCAGACCCTTCAGAGAGGAAGTCATTGCCACTGCCACCAAAGAGGCGATCATTACTCGGACCACCGTCAAGGAATTCATCACTGCCGCTACCACCAAAGAGGCGGTCATTGCCCCTGCCACCAGTGAGGACATCATTACCCTCATTACCAAAGAGGCGGTCATTCCCCTCACGACCAAAGAGACCCTCTAGGGGAAAGGTGCCACTAGGGGAAGAAATGGAGTTGCCATCATCCCCCTTACCACCAAAGATGAGGTCGTTACCACCAAAGAACGCACCCTCATTGACTGTATCCTCCCCATCTAGAGCGAAAATTGCATCGGATTTCTCGGTGCCCACGAGATCATCATCCTCATCGGTGCCAAAGATAGGATTATAGCCAGCAAAGATTTCCGTCATTCCTTGGCTTGGCACTTCCTGCATTTGAGATGAGTCATTCTGTGGTTGCAGTTTCTCGGATTGTATTTGTGAGTTCAATCTTTCTGCCATTTGCTTTCACCTCAATCTTTTAAATTGCTGTTAGCAATGTCACCATTTCCTAACATTTAAGAAGCTGATGTTAGCTTTAACAAGCTGAAATCAAGTTTTCTTACTAGAACAGTTAAATTGGATAGGAGAGTCCGACTTAAGCTACGTAAAAAGCTTACAAAACTTCTGATCACTCTTCTGCTTTAAAGACAATCAATCCTTACTTGTTCAGGAGTGCCGTTTCTTACAATAAAAGAAGCCCAAGCAGTTGAGTAAGCTGGGCAGCAACCTGATTCGATTTGTCATCCCCAAAAGCCTCGTCCTTAAGAATGGGAGTTTATTAACCGTGGTTGTACAAAAAGAAGTATCTAATCAAACTTACGAAGCAAAAACTCAAGAAATCGCGCTTATGCTTGCCGAAGCAATGCAGGAGAAGCGCTCCTTTTTTGCCCAGATGCGCGATCAAATGCGCTGGGATGATAAACTCCTCGCCTGGGCAATGAGTAATCCAGGATTGCGAGTGCAGCTATTTCGCTTGATTGACTGCTTGCCCTCGCTGCAAAGTAAAGGGGAAGTGGCTCGTCACTTGCAAGAATATTTGGGGGATGAGTCAGTGGAGTTGCCCTCCCAACTGAAAGGATTTCTCAACTTTAGCGATCCCGATTCCGCCCCCGCTCATTGGGCAGCAACTACCTTTACCAAAGCAGTGGAAACCCTGGCACACAAGTATATCGCTGGGGAAAACATTAAGCAGGTGCAGCAAACGATCAAGCGCCAGCGTAAGGAGAAAATGGCGTTTACGATGGACTTGTTGGGAGAGGCGGTGATAACTGAAGCGGAGGCAGAGTCATACCTGCAAGGCTATCTCGATTTGATGGAGCAGCTTACGCAGGCGGCGCAGAATTGGTCAACTGTGGAGCAGATTGATGTTGCGGATGGGGAGCCACTGCCGAAAGTGCAGGTATCGGTGAAGTTAACCGCGTTTTACTCCCAGTTTGACCCGCTCGATCCCGAAGGAAGCAAAGAGAAAGTGTGTGATCGCCTCCGCCTTCTCTTGCGTCGTGCCCAGGAATTAGGCGCAGCGGTTCACTTTGATATGGAGCAGTATGTTTATAAAGATATCACGCTCTCTATTCTCAAAGAGCTGTTGATGGAAGAAGAATTCCGTTCGCGCACGGATGTGGGTGTGACACTACAAGCTTATCTGCGCGATTCCGAGCAAGATTTACAGGATTTGATCGAGTGGGTGAAGCAGCGCGGTTATCCCCTAACTGTGCGACTGGTGAAGGGGGCATATTGGGATCAAGAAACCATTCGAGCAGTACAGCATCATTGGCAGCAGCCCGTCTTTAACGATAAAGCCGAAACCGACATTAATTTTGAGCGGATGACGCAATTGTTGCTAGAGAATCACGAGCATTTGTATGCTGCAATTGGGAGTCATAATTTGCGATCGCAGGCACTGGCAATGGCGATCGCAGAAAGCCTCAACATCCCTCATCGCCGCTTCGAGATGCAAGTTCTCTACGGCATGGGCGAGCAATTGGCGAGGGTGTTAGCGAAGCGGGGATATCGCGTCAGGGTTTATACCCCTTACGGAAAACTTCTTCCTGGTATGTCCTACCTCATTCGCCGCTTGCTAGAAAATACAGCAAATAGCTCTTTCTTGCGGCAAAGCCTCGAACAGCGTCCCATGGAAGAATTAGTTGCCCCGCCTAATCCCAACACAGATAAGCAACCCACCCCCAATCAGGGCGCATTTCCCAACGCAGCGGATACAGATTATGCCGATATGGAGTTGCGTACCGAGGCAGAACAGGCATTAGCACAGGTGCATACCTCTTTGGGTAAGACGTATCTGCCGCTGATTAATGGGGAATATGTGGAAACCCCCGAAACTAAAGATACCCTCAATCCCTCGAATACCAGTGAAGTAATTGGCAGGATTGGGCAAATTTCTGTCGAACAAGCAGAAGAAGCGATCCAGGCAGCCAAAGCAGCGTTCCCGGGTTGGAAAAGAACTCCGGCACGGGAGAGGGCAGGCGTGCTACGTAAAGCGGCGGATTTGATGGAGGCGCGTCGCCACGAACTCACCGCATGGATTGCCTTGGAAACGGGTAAAGTTTTCCGGCAAGCCGATCCCGAAGTCTCGGAGGCGATTGATTTTTGCCGCTACTATGCCGATGAAATGGAACGCTTGGATCGCGGTTATAGCTACGATATTGCTGGGGAAACCAATCGCTACGTTTACCAGCCACGCGGAATTGCCGTTGTCATTTCTCCCTGGAACTTTCCCATCGCCATCTCCACAGGCATGACGGTAGCTGCGCTAGTGACGGGCAACTGTGCCTTACTTAAGCCTGCGGCACCTTCTTCGGTGATTGCCGCGAAAGTGGGGGAAATTCTAGTGGAGGCTGGAATTCCGAAAGGGGTATTTCAATATGTTCCCGGCAGTGGTTCCACGGTAGGGACTCACATGGTGAAGCATCCCGATATCCACCTGATTTCGTTCACCGGTTCTAAAGAAGTGGGTTGCCAAATCTATGCGGATGCCGCAGTGGTGCAACCGGGACAACAACACCTGAAGCGGGTGATTGCCGAGATGGGCGGCAAAAATGCCATTATTGTCGATGAAAGTGCTGACTTGGATGAAGCTGTAGCTGGTGTGGTGGCATCAGCATTCGGTTACAGCGGGCAGAAATGTTCGGCTTGTTCGCGGGCAATTGTCCTAGAACCCATCTACGAGACGTTTGTGGAACGGTTAATCGAAGCGACGCGATCGCTCAATCTGGGTGCAGCAGATGACCCCAGCACGCAAGTCGGACCCGTAATTGATAATACCGCACGTGATCGCATTTGCGAATATATCGAGAAGGGACGCAGCGAGGCAAACGTAGCGATTGAGCGGGATGTGCCTGAAGGCGGCTATTATGTCAGCCCCACTGTTTTCACCGAAGTTTCTCCAAGTGCCACCATTGCCCAAGAAGAAATCTTTGGTCCGGTGTTGGCAGTAATGCGAGTAAAGGATTTTGACGAAGCCTTGCAAGTTGCTAACGATACCGACTATGCCCTCACTGGCGGCTTGTTCTCTCGCACGCCTTCCCACATTCAACGCGCCTCTGCTGAGTTTGAAGTTGGAAATTTCTACATCAATCGCGGCATCACAGGCTCGATTGTCTCGCGGCAACCCTTTGGTGGATTCAAACTCTCTGGGATTGGTTCCAAAGCGGGTGGACCAGACTATTTGGCGCAGTTTATGGAACCGCGCGTGATTACCGAAAATATCCAACGGCAGGGTTTTGCGCCCATTGAAGGGGCAGAGTAGAGCGATTGATTAAAATCGGGGTGCATGGCTAAGCTGTGCGCCTTGGATATGAATGAACCACGAAGGCACAAAGAACACAGAGGAAAGAGAAGTGATGAGTTCACAACCATGAGTGATGAGCCCAGATTCCCAGTTCATCATTCATTGCTCCGCATTCTGCACTCTGAGTTTTGCATTTTCACTTTCCTTGAGGTGTGGCATCTAAAAAGTCAATTGGTATAAATTAGAGTTCTCTCTACCGGAGGAAGATCTCTTGCTGGCTCATATGCCATAAATTCTGTGGCGTAATCAAGAGAAATGTCATGCAGTACGAAGAATTTATTGAGAAAGTAAGAGATCGCACCCAGTCCACTCCAGCTACAGCCGCGATCGCAACGGCTTCAACACTAACCACTTTAGGCGAACGTGTAAGTGGTGGTGAAGCTGAAGATCTTGCCTCTCAACTCCCCAAAGAGCTAAAAGGTCAACTGTCGGGGCAGCCACAGGAGAACGCTGGAAGTTTCTCTATAGATGAGTTTTTCCAGCGGGTGGCTAGGCGCGAAGGCGTAAGCAATCAACAGGCTCAAGAGCATGCCCAAGCAGTCATACGGGTGATAAGCGAAGCTGTTACAGGAGGCGAACTAAAAGATGTCCAGTCGCAGCTTCCAGTAGAATTCGCACCGCTTTTCGGTTAGTCTTTCACTAGTTAACAGTTGATGCCATCCTAGGCGATCGCATTCGGATGGGGTGGCAAACTCTACAAACTGGAGAACGCCACAGCGCGATCGCTGCAAATATTACCTCCAGACTAGGGAAGTTCAGAGCGTCGGCGTTGAGGAGAAACTAGTGCCAAGAAAGGTTGAACGTAGCTATACGCGTTTTCCTGAGAGTTGGAGACCGATCGCCTCCGATGGTGAGGGACCCTTTACTTCCAAGGTAGTACATCGCTTACCGAATGGGTTCATCCATATCTGGGAATCCCGGCTTCATCGTAAAGGGCGTGGCTCCAGACTGTTTCAGCCCACACCGAGGAACCGCGCCCAACCTCTTTCGTTTCCTCTACGAAAAAATCCCTGGCTTCACTTTTGGGCACCTCAGCGGATTACTTGGTGGGTTGCGGTTACTTTCCTAGTTGGCTCGGCGCTTTTTACCCTTGCCGCGGCTGCATCTTTGTTTCCTGGGGCTTTTGGACAGAAAGCGATCACCTCTGCCATTACCGATTGGTCTTATTTTATCGGCGCTATTCTCTTTACGATTGGTACTTATTTAGAAATTTTAGAAGCGATTAATGCCAAAGAGTATGTGGTACTTACAGTAGAGGACATGCCGGAGGAGGGTTTTAAATGGTGGGCTTGGCAACCAGCTCAAATCGGCTTTTTGAGTTCCTTTATACTCTTAATTGGCTCCCTGTTTTTTAACATCGAAACCACTTTTGCACTTGTAGGAGTAAAGGGTGGGCTGAAAGAAGACATCCTGGTTGGGTTACCCAGCTTTTTGGGGGCAATTTTATTCGTTATTTCATGCTACATGGGATTCATGGAAGTCACTCACCAGTATTGGGCTTGGAAGCCGCGCCGGATTGATTGGTGGGTGGAAATGTTTAACCTGCTTGGCTCAGTCAGTTTTCTTGTGGGCGCTGCATTTGGATTTAGTGTCCCTGGCTTGTCCTCTCCAGAAGATGAGTTAATTGTCAAAATTTCTTACTTTCAGGGATCAGCTTTTTTCTTAATCGGTAGCTACCTGATGTTGCCAGAAATGTTTTCTGAGCTGAAAGTGCGATCAAAATAGAGCTGAGTTTATTTTGATAAAAAATAAACCTGACAGTTAGTATTGCCAATTTTATGCCAATCATTGGCAGGTACAGCATCCGGTAGCTCCCCTTTATACCTGTATACAATTGCTCCTGCCTTCGATTTCTTTTTTATAGTTTCGATAATTTGGTTTCTAACTAAAGGAGGTTTGTTCCAGAAAGTTGGTGCATAACGAACTTCAGCGACCACCTGAACTCGTGCCAATCTAGCCCAACTAACATTATTAATAATTGTTCCCAGGTAAGCAACCTTGTCTCCGGGGTTAATTCCTAACTCCCGTAAACCTTCAGCAATCTGATACTGAGTGTTCTCTCGTTCCTTTGTCATAGCCGCCACGTTTTTTGAGGTATGGTCAAAAAGATTGCTACCGACTGCTACTAAAACAACCAAAGTCAGGCTCGTTATTAATCTTTTCGACTCTCGGGAATTAAGGAGGCGCACGCTCACAAAAATTCCTGCAAAAAAAAGAACGATGAAGGGAGCAATGTATCTGGTTGGCCAGAACGATTGCGTCAGGTCAATTACTGTCATATAAATCCCCAAGCCTGCTACTGCTGGAAGTAGCACACTCCAGTTCTCTGGGATTTTCTTTACTGAAGCTCGAAGACCGCGACCTATGAATACAAAAATTAGGTAACAAAAAATTAGGACTCCCAAAAATAAATTGAAGTAAAAAAGAGCATTTCCTCCTATAACCTCTATTAGCTGTTTGGGGTTAAAATTGAGTTCTAGCCCTTCATACCAGTAAGTGGGGTCTTGCCAACACGGAAAAGTACCGCCTATAGGAGTTCCAAATTCATAGACTGGGGGATTATCAAAAATTTGTCGAGTGGGGTGTTCGGGAGTACCAGGTCCTTCGCCTTGCCAATGTCTATACCTTTTAACACTTTTGTTGACAAGCCAAACGTAATTTAATCTGCCAGCTTCACTGAAGGTTAAATGCCCTTTTTGTATAGAAATTGCTCCTATATAAGGAGTTGCAATAGTAGCAAAAATTAAAAATGCTGCTAAGATTCGGGGTACTGCTCGTCGGCGATCGCCCACTGCAAAAAAAACAACCGCTAAAAAAATAAAAGCCATTGGGAACATCACCGATTTGGATAGATACCCAAATCCCAAGGCTACGCCCAACAAAATGAAATTAACCCAATGCTGGGACTGAGTTTGTATGCGTAACAAAAGCCCGGTAGCCAGGTAGACAAAGGCAGAAGTAACCAAATCGGGAGAGTCTAGTTGAACACTTAACCAGTAGATAGAAGCCCCCAAAAATAGGGTGTACCCCAACACTATCCAACTCCATTCCGGGACTTCCAACCACCTCCCTGAAGCGGTTTGGTGGGAGACTTTTTTTTGGTAAAAACGTATTAGCTGCCGCAGTAAGAACTCAAAGCAAACTAGGGTAAACAGTAAAATAAATAAATTGACGAGATTAACCACAAAAAATTCCCAGTAGGGAGAAGGGTTAAAAATCGCCATGGTTATACCAAGAAGCCAGGAGTAAAAAGGACTCCAGTACGAATTAATGGCAACATCCCAATCGCCTCTTAGATATGCATCGCCAATATCTAAATAAGAAATGGCATCGTCCGAAGACAGACTGAAACGATAAGTCCATGCTTGGATAGTACCTAGTAGCATAGCTACTACCCAAAAAAACGCCTTTAATAAATGCTCCTTTCGATTTAAAACGAACTCTTGGAAAGACTTGAGATTAGTTGTTGTCATTACATTAATTTGTTAGGCTTAGAGAGTGGGCGATCACTCATTTGAAGATTTGCTGAAAAAGAATATAATTTGTGTCCTGTGAAACTAAGCAGGGCAATACAGGCGGCACTCAGGAGACGAGCAGGAGTGGCTCCCCAACCGAAATCATCGACTAAGAGCTTTAAAAGTCCTAAGTTGGCAAGTAAGCTGTTGAGAGCAACAACAGTAAAGACAGCGTATTGGGTAAACCAGTTGTTCCAGTAAATTCCAAAAACAAAACGGCGACTGAGCAAGAAATTAGTGGTTATGCCCAGAAAATAGCTAACACAGAGTGCCAATACATACCACAAACCCGACTGAATCAGGATAGAGAAAACCAGGACATCAACAACCGTAGCAGAACCGCCAGTCAGAAGATAGCTACCAAACTGTTTGAGTAGATTAGTGACTTGCCCTTGTTTAGAATTATGCCTAGCTTGGGTAGAAGTAGTATTAGCATTTGCCTCTTCCTGATACTCGCTATCGGAATTGACAGACCAAAGATCGTGCCTACCAGGCGTTACGATATTCTCAGCCGCCATCACACCCATTAGTAGACTGTGATCTTGGTTATTATACTTAAAAGCACCATAGCGGCCAATCAATTGCATATTCTGGAACTGCTGAAGATAGCTTTGAATCTCGGATAAATCAGCTTTGTAGTTTCCAGCATAAACAGGATAAGTACGGGGTAGTCGCTTCACAAATCCACCAGAAACTTTTTCATTACCGAGTAACCCGATTTTTCTTAGCTCCTGTTCTGCCTGCATCAGCAGTTCATCTTCTGGTTGCTGCCACTTGGAATCGTTGAAATTGCACCAATACTCACAACACAAAGGCGTTTGATGCTGGTTGGGCAGCATATCAGGAGACCAGTTAGCAAAATTTGTGATCCGCCCTAACTGAACGCCAGGTTCATGAATGTAGAGCCAGTTATCCGGGAAAAGGTTCCCATTTTCCACAATTAAATAGACAAGAATAGTATTACGAAACTTAAGCGATTTAGCTGCTTCTATAACTTTTGGTGGGGCAGGAGGGTTAATTTGCTGCACCAAGATAGTAATCGGAATTGAAGAAATCGCACCGCTACAGTTGACTGTTTCCTCTACTCCGGTTTTTCGATTTCTAATGGTGAGCTGAGTGACTTTAAAGTCGTCATGATGTACTTGCACAACTTCTGTGTTGAGCAAAACCTGTTGATTGTTGCTGCGGAGATAGTCACTAATTCTTTCATACAATTGCCCCGAACCTAACCGGGGAAACTGAAACTGATCAACTAGGCTTTTCACTTTCCCCCTGCCACCGAAAAGAGCGTTCCAAACCGCACTCCAGAGAGACAACCCTTTAATCCGTTGAGCCGCCCAATCGGCACTAAGTTCTGTACACCGAATGCCCCAAAGCTTTTCCGTGTAAGCCTTGAAAAAGAGTTGAAATAATCGCCCGCCAAATTGATTTGTTACCCATTCCGCAAAGTTTGTCGGGTTACGGTAAGGAAACAGCCGAACCCGCATGTAAGAAGCGACAATCCGAGTGCTTTCCACAAAGCCCAGAGTCCGTAACGCCTCGAATGGCTTCAGGGGATAACTGAAATATTTGCCGCCGTAGTAGATGCGTGTCAGGCGATTGACTGTTACTTGCTCTTTACCTAAGATTTCATTCCAGAGTTTGAGCACAGGAGCCACCTTAGTGAAGAAACGGTGGGGACCATAGTCGAGAATAAACCCCTGGTACTCGATGCTTTTAGCTAAGCCGCCGACGCTTGAGTCTCTTTCGAGAACGACAACGGAGTAACCTTGCTTGGTAAGGGTGTAAGCTGCGGCTAATCCCGCAGGTCCTCCACCGAGTATGTAAATTGGATGGGAAGACTCTGTATTCATTAAAAACTCTGTCAAGTAATGCTAGTGCCTATATTCGCGAGGGATAATTTTTCGATTATGATTAATGGCTGATAGGGAGCGATCGCGCCTTGTAATCAAACCGGTCATTCTTTGTTTAGGAGATCATAAATTTAGTTTTTGGCGTTTGCTTCTCTCCATAGATAGAAGGTTAGTATCAGTGGTTAGCACTCCTTGTCAAAAAATTCTATTAGTTGACAAAAAGATGAGCAAAAGGCGATCACGCCTTGCCGCCCAAGTTGCTACCTCAACTCGTCTTCGAGGAAGAATACCGTATCCCTAACCTAAAAAACAATATGTATGCGCTTATACGAAATTGCAAAACTTAAGCAGCGATCGCTCCCAGACGCGATTTTGGAATGGTGTTGGTGTCAAAATCATGGCTGACTAAAAAAACACGACTCACTCCGTTCCGAGGTCTGCTCTTGCTAGGGATAATTTGGTTAGCAGGGGCATTGTGCGATCGCCTCTGGTTTGCCCTAGACAACTCCACTCCCGCCTGGGATGAAGCGGACTATCTCAATGGGGTAATGAACTACTGGCATGCCCTCCAAACGCCTCAATGGTTGAATGAAGAGTGGTGGGAGAGTCTGTGGTTGCTTTCGTCTAAAATTCCCCCCTTCACCTACATTTCCACAGTCCCTTTCCTAAATCTCTTCGGCACTAATGCTGACGCTGCCACACTTGTTCTACTGCTGTATAGCGCGATTCTTCTCATTTCGGTTTATGGTTTAGGCATCCAACTATTTAACGTCTCGGTGGGATTGTGGGCAGCAGGGCTATGTCAGTTGTTACCAGGACTATATACATATCGCACTGAGTTTTTACTGGATTATCCACTAACAGCCATCGTTACGCTGAGTTTCTGCTGTCTCACCTTTTGGAAGATCAGTAGTGAAAGGGTGAGGGGCAGGGGAGCAGAGGAGCAGGGGAAGCAGGGGAGAAAGACGCGGAGACACGGGGACGCGGAGACGCGGGGAGTTTCGGGACACACAGAACCCCGCGTCCGCGCGTCATCCCCTCACCGCGTCAGGAGCGAAAGCGTGCGCAGTCGCAGCGGAAGCGTTGCGAGTGAGAAAGCGACACTCCTCACTCCTCACTCCTCACTCCCCTGGCTATGGGCAGCAATCTGGGGGCTTTCTCTGGGGATTGCGTTGATGGTGAAGCAGACAGCCCTACTATTTCTGTTGGTGCCGCTGTTGTGGGTATTGCTGGGGACGCTGTGGCGACGGCATTGGGGGAGCTTTGTCCAATTGCTTCCAGGATTGAGCGTGTCGGTTTTGGTGTTCTATCCCTGGTATCGCACTAACTGGCTGCTAATTTTGACTTCTGGGAAGAGAGCAACAGTGGATTCAGCGATCGCGGAAGGTGATCCCGCCCTCACCACTCTGGATGCTTGGCTTTATTATGGCAAAATTTTGCCTTATCTGCTTTCCTGGCACCTCTTGTTAGTTCCCATAGTGGGATTGCTGATTTATTTAATTAAGAATTATTCCACTTTGATTTTTTCATTTTTAAGTTTTAATTCCACTGGCTGGCTAGCCGTCTTTTTACTGGGGGGCTATTTATTTGCCTCAGTGAATGTTAATAAAGATCCTCGTTATCTGTTGCCCTTGTTACCTGTGCTGTCGCTGGTTTTAGCGGCTGGTTTACTCTCCTGGAAAGGTCGCTGGAAGCACCACATCCGCTGGGGGACAGTGGGTTTAGCATTGCTGCTGATGTTATTTAATTCGTTTCCGTTGGGAGGGAATAATGTCACGCAAATCCTCACTCCTCGAGTGCAGCACCAAGTTGAGTTAGGACAACCACCACCTCACCCGCAGGTAATCTCAGAAGTGATGGAAACTTCCCCGCACCTGCGATCCACTCTCGGGATTTTGCCCTCCACACCAGCTATTAACCAGCACAACTTCTCTTTCTACGGTGCCCAGGCAGACTTTCAAGTTTATGGGCGTCAGGTGGGGGTAAAAGAAAGCCACGTAGAACGAGATGCGCGATCACTCGATTGGTTTGTTACTAAAACAGGCAACCAAGGTTCTGTGCCAGAAGCGCAAGCAGCAATGGTTAAGCGCGTCAAACAAAGCTCCCATTTTCAACTACAAGATACTTGGCGACTTCCAGACGAAAGTACCCTAAAACTTCACCACCGCAGGGAAGCTTCCGTTGCAGTTCAGCCACTCTCTCAACCTGCAAGCCTAGTAAAACTAGAGCGCGTCAAAGTTCCAAATCAAGCCCCACCAGGTGTGCCTGTGCCCGTCACCTATGAATGGTCTGGTGCTTGGGAACAACTACAACCGGGTTTAGTGCTGCTAAGTTGGCGTCAAAAAGGTAGAGGAGTAGAGGAGGAAGAGGACGCGGTGACACGGGGACGCGGGGAAACGGGGACAAGGAAGCAGGGGAGAAAGACGCGGAGACACGGGGACGCGGAGACGCGGAGAGTTTCGGGACACACAGAACCCCGCGTCCGCGCGTCATCCCCTCACCGCGTCAGGAGCGAAAGCGTGCGCAGTCGCAGCGGAAGCGTTGCGAGCGAGAAAGCGACACTCCTCACTCCTCACTCGGATAACCTGCAACCCAAGCCGCAATCAAGCTGGATTCATGATCACGGCATCGCTATGGGAAGACTGCATTCTGGGAGGCTCAACCCTGAGCAACTCAATAATAATTTCCAAGTGATTGAACGCACAGCGATGCTACCTAGCCCTGAGATAGCAGTAGGGAGTTACACGTTAGAAGCAACTTATCTCAACCGCAACACCGGTGAAACCTATCCTATTACTGTGCCACCCATTACTCTCAAAATTGACCCGAACGCGAGTGTTACTACTCCACCAAAACTGGATTTGGTGACTCAACTACGCAGGATTGCCACGGGGTTAGCGCAAGGAGGAGATGCCCTAGAATCAGTCTTTGCACAAACAGCTCGAATCAACCAATATGACCCGATTCAAGATTATCTGGTGCAAGCCGAGCAGGCACTGGAATATCGCTTACAGCGTCAACCTCAAAATCTCAACTGGAGTTATGCGATCGCTTTATCGAGGGTGCTACAGCAAGATGTGGAAGGGGCGATCGCATCTTTTCAAAAAGTCACGAATCTCGACTCTCAAAACCCCTATTCCCATGCCTATCTTGCCTTTGTCTATCTTTACGACTGGCATCCGCAAGCAGCACAGGAAGCTCTCGAACCTGCCCTTGCTCTCAACCCTGATCTTCGAGAACTCCGAACTCTCCAAGGCGTTGCTGCGTTAATGCAAGGAAATCTAATCAAAGCTTGGCAATGTCTCTCTACCCTGAGATAGATAACGACACAGAATGCCTCTCAGGACGGAGTGGAGACATCGCTACTCGTTTTTAAAATTAATAGTAGCAAGAGGAAATACCTTCTGAGCCGTGCCTGTTACCCGGTTAGCTCTAGGTATTGTTTCCAAGTTACCCACAAAAAACACTTTTGAAAAATCAGTAAAAATCAAACATGTCTATTAATTCTTGTCCCTGCTGTGGTAATTCTCAGCTACTACGCCATGCTCGACGCAATCAGTTGTTCTGGTTGTGTACTTCCTGCCGTCAGGAAGTCATTCCACTTAGCGTTAGTTCCCTACAGCAGCAAGTAGGTATTCAACGAAACCATCTCGCCTCGGCAGGCAAGTAAAGCAGATCTAGCTTACTACATCTATAAGAGGCTGCGAAAATCTGGTTTTTAGAGGGGAGTCAGAGGTTGTCGATACTCACCTCTGGCTACCAACCCCCTTAGCTTTTTTGAAAAAAAAAGCATAAATTTAGAGCGACCGAACCAAAAGTGACTCAAAGTTGAGGAAACAGTCGCTTAAGCTCTAGACTGCTCTAAAGTGCCTCATTCCGTGAATTTTAGTTTTTTTGAGCCATCGAGGCAGAACTGCCAATTCAGGAATATAGCTTGTAAGTTTACTTAAGTTAATTTTTACTGAGCAATTAATCACTTTTATTCAAAAAAAACAAAAAAAGTTTAAGTAAAGTAAATTTTTTGTGGTTTATCTTGTTGATTTTTTAAAATTTTAGATAGAAGGTCGTAAGGGTTTTGTTAGGTGTTTGTAACAATGCTTTGAATGTGCTTAAAAGCAATTGTCGTAATTACCTCAAAATCCTTGCAGTTAAAAAAAAATATTTGGGGGCAAATAAAATGTCCAAAACAATCGTTAATTTAACCGAGTTACTTGTAGTGGAAGAAATTAATACATTATTGGGTGAGTATCCCAGTCCTCATCCTTATAAGTCAGCTTTTTCTCAACCGGAGTTACGAGAAAAGCTCATGGCATTTGTGATTCGGAAACTTAACCAGCAATATGCAGTTATTAACGGTTCCAAAGAAAAAACAACTTATGGCGATTTGTCAGACTGTTTATCCGGGCAGAGGTTGCAAATTAAAAACTGGGTAGAGAAAGGAATGGAAATGATTTTTCAAGATCAGAAACAATCGGAGCTGGCTTGGGTATCTCAAGCAGAACAAGCAGTCCGAGAGCCTTCTCATTGGTTCGGTTGAACAACGAAGGAATGAAGAAAGCTGAAGGGCTTCAATTGCAAAAAAAAACATGCCAAATCAGAAAATGCACATTTATTCCTGTCCGAGCTGTAGCGGTTCTCAGTTGCTACGTCATGCTCGCTCTAATCAGGTATTTTGGGTATGTCTTTCCTGCCGCCAAGAAGTTATTCCCCTGGAACTGACGTTGCATAATAATGAGATAGTGAAGGCTGCTCCAGAAGAATAAACCTGTAACCTTTGACCTGCAACTTCCAAGAGCATCCGGCGCGATCGCGTGAGGACTTAGAAATGGAGCTGAAGTGCGACGCTTGGGGCATATCTAGCTAGTACCAACGTAAACTACTCTGTTGTGAAACCAAGGGCAATGCCCACATAAGAAAGGGGCGAGGCAACACCTCGCCTTTACGCCACCATGAGTTTCGGTCGCACCTTGGTAGGTTTCCCGTGTATCCTACGGGGCTGAGTTGCTTAGTGCAGAAACCGATCTAAAGCAGCCTTCAACTCTTCTACCTCCACTTCAATATTCCCTTCTTCTGAGGCGCGGGTGATACACTCGCTCAAATGTTCGTCGAGAATAAGCCGCGATACCCGATCCAGTGCTCCCCGTACGGCAGCAATCTGCATTAAGACTTCCGGGCAAGGGCGGCTCTCTGACACCATTGTCTTAATGCCCCGAATATGACCCTCAAGGCGAGAAAGCCGATTCACGATCCTTCGTAGGGACTCTTCACTATGAACGTGGGGTGCGCCCGACGACTCTAAGCCATGATTGCTGTGTGAATGATTCTCCTGTGGCTGATGGGAATGCTCCTCATTTGGGGATGTAGCTTGATTAGTCAATGGGTCAGCTCCAATCATAATTCATGAACAGAGGCGTTAGCGCTCCTCCCCTCCCTAGTTTAAAACGCTGAGAAGGTCGTGCCATCCAGAGCAAACTTAAAATAGCCATCAACGTCATCCTGTTGAACTTAAGGCGATTGCAGATTTATGCCAACCTTATCCCTTTCCTACCAGGAGAAGTTACGGCAAGCGAGTGTTGTTTAGTATCACTAACTGTAACAATAGCTTTAGCAGTCATGCTTTTAGAATAAATAAGCTCTGAAATAGAAACGGGTAATTATCGAATCTTGAAGCCATGAGATTGAACAAGTTTTCCCTCAAGCGAGGTCAGAGATTACGCCGCCGTAACACGACGGCGCCTGCTATGACCGTTGCTCAGCTCCTCAGCTATCTACTCGCCATTTTTCTGGGATCGCTTTTGGGTTCGGGAGTTTATGGAGTCCTGCCCTCTCAAGCTAGTCCAGCTCTCCAAGAACTCACCCCTGCCCAAGGTCAAACAACGCTGCTGGCACAAAGGGAATCCATCCCCGCTGGCAGGTTTGTCAGTACTGCTGTGGAGCCGGTGGGAAAAGCAGTAGTGCGGGTCGATATTGAACGGACAGTAACGTTTTCCAATCCTTTTGGTGGCTTATTTGGCAATGAGTCTTTTTCAAATATGCCCCGACAGAGGCGACTGCGAGGTCAAGGTTCAGGTTTGATCGTCGATAGCAGCGGGATTATTCTGACTAATGCCCATGTCGTGAGTGAAGCGGACCAAGTAAGTGTACATCTCAAGGATGGACGAACCTTTCCAGGAAAGGTGCAGGGGGCAGATTCCGTAACAGATTTGGCGGTTATTAAAGTTGAGGGAACTGAGTTACCCACAGCACCGATAGGAGATTCCAGTGCAGTGCAGGTTGGTGACTGGGCGATCGCTGTCGGTAATCCTCTGGGACTCGACAACACAGTCACTTTAGGCATTGTTAGCTCTCTGGAACGCCCCAGTGCTGAAGTTGGCATTCCCGACAAACGGGTGAACTTCATCCAAACTGATGCGGCAATTAATCCCGGCAACTCCGGCGGACCACTACTGAATGACCGAGGGGAAGTGATTGGCATTAATACCGCCATTCGTGCTGATGCAGCGGCGGGAGGAATTGGTTTTGCTATCCCCGTCAACAAAGCCAAAGCGATCTACCCCAAACTGGCACAGGGAGAGCGCATTGCCCATCCCTATCTGGGAATTCTCATGCAGAATCTCACCCCCGAGTTAGCCGCTGAGTACAACAGCGCCCCCAATTCCTCGGTACAACTTCCCAAAGTCAATGGTGTCCTGGTTGCACAGGTACAACCCAATACGCCAGCCGAAAATTTTGGAATGCGCCCAGGGGATGTCGTCGTTAAAGTTGATGGGCAAAGTGTAGCTGATCCTGGACAACTACAGCGCATTGTTGAAAATAGTCGCGTGGGTCAAAAGTTAGAGTTCCAGGTGCGGCGTGGCAACCAAACCAAATCACTAGCGGTACGCACTGGCGAACTGCAAGACTTTTCGTGAGGAGGTAAACCACATCTGCCCTCTGCCTTATTCATAAATAATGCGAAATCCCCTCCCTATTGGGGAGGGGACAAACTTAGATAAGCTTAATCGCTACTCCTCGTTAGCTTCATCCTCACCCAAATTGAAGTCGCTATCAGCCTCTCCTTCCTCATCATCGAGGATCGGCAAGTCTTCGCTCTGTTGGGCAGAGTAATCCGGGCGGTCTTCGAGGTTGTAGGCACGGGCAGTTTGGTCATCTAGCACTACATCCTCACTAAAGTGATCGCTAGCGCGATCACCATTTTCGTGGGAGTAGCGCTCTGTTGGCACCGAATAAGCTGCACCTCCTGGGCTGTGGCCTTCCGACTCCAGCATGCTGCCCCCATTTTCGTGAGTATTGAAGCCAGTTCCAGCCGGAATCAAGCGTCCGATAATCACATTCTCTTTCAAACCGCGCAGCCAGTCGGACTTGCCTTCAATGGCAGCTTCGGTAAGAACGCGAGTCGTCTCCTGGAAGCTAGCAGCACTAATAAAGCTGTCCGTGTTGAGCGAGGCTTTGGTGATTCCTAGCAATATGGGCGTATAGCGGGCTGGTGCGCCTCCTGTAATCGCCATCGCTTCATTCACCTGCTCAATTTGGCGCAAATCGACCAATTCTCCCGGTAGCATGGTGGTATCACCACCATCATCGACTCGCACCTTCGAGGTCATCTGGCGAACAATAATCTCAATGTGCTTGTCCGAAATATCAATTCCCTGGGATTGATACACCGACTGCACCTCATTGACTAGAAACTGCTGTGCCTTTTGCAGCCCAAACACGGCTGCTTCGTAAACGCCCATCTCTTCTTGATAGGTCTCGAAGAAAGTCTCTAAAATTTCGTGGGGATTGGCAGGACCGTCCGTCAGCGGTTCGCCAATGCCGACTTCCTGACCATCGGAGACTAGCACGTTCTGACCAGAACCGACAGGATAATCGCTGACAACTCCATCGGCTTCAATCACCTTAACGTCAACTGTCTCATCGTCGCCATAAATCACCTGTGCAGTCCCTGCGCGTCGAGCCAACACGCAAGCTTCCCTAGGTTTACGCGCTTCTAGAAGTTCCTCAATCCGGGGTAAACCCTGGATAATGTCCCCAGTTTTAGCACGCTCGTAGACCAGCAACACGAGGTTGTCCCCCCGCTGTACCAAGCCCCCATCTTCAATATGCAGCACTGCACCAGCAGAAATGCGGTAGGGGCGACCCAAGCGCATTGTGACTGAATCGGAATTCACCTCTACAACCTGACCAGAATCCGGTGCAGTTGCTCCCGAAGATAGGGAAGTTCCAGCCACTACTAAATCTCCAACTTGAACTTGGGGTGTTTCCTCGGTGGGAATGGTAGTGCGGTCAGCATCGCGCACCACCAACACGCGGCGAATTGCCTCTGCACCTTCGCGGATTCCGCGAACTTCTCCGGCTTCGGAGCAGCGAATTTCGGTACGAGCAACCACTGCGCCTGGAGCAATCTCGTCTCCATCTTGGACGGACAGGCTGGTCTTGGGAGTGCCGCCGAGAGGATCGGCATCCGTATCCCGGCGAACCGACAGCGATTCGAGAATGACCATTTGCAATAGCATTTCCTCGGAGTTATCCTCGCTCTCGATTAACTCAATGTCAGCCCATATTGGGGAAGCTTCGGTTTGCCCGCTCAACTCGGGACTGTCGATTTTTAGGATGAGCTGCGTTCGCACTAACTCTAGCCCTTCCACCGACTTTACGCGTTCCCCGTCTTTATAAAATAGCCGCTGCCTAGCCTGGAGTTCGATTTGGGTGTTACCAGATTCGTTAATCGAGGTTTGCGAGGGGACATCCGGCTGGTCTGGAACCCTGTATTCGGTGACGGGTCTCAGGAACACGGCTTTCCCTTCGGAAGTATCGATGTACTCGGCATAGCGTAATTCGGAGACTTCTACGCCAGAAATTACTTCCTCTCCGGGATTGACAATTTGATCGACACCCGATTTCGGCGGTTCCTCACTGAGGTGCAGTTCTCCAGGCTTAATAATAATTTCGCGCAGAATGTCGTTTTTCTGCACCACTTCCACTACGCCGGAAGACTGGCAGAAGATATCTTTGACTACTTCGGTTCCGGCTTCAACGTACTGTCCCTCGTCTACCAGCAGCAGCGAAATATCTTTGTTGACTTCGTGGCATTCCTCGGGAATCCACAGCAGGGTTCCACCTTGGGTAACTTCGTAACCTTGCTTAGCTTTGCCGCGTTTATCGATATCTACCCCAGCGTATTTGATCGTTCCGCCGGTTTGAGTGTGGTAGCGGTCGTCGATCAGCTCGGCAATGACCTGGTTGTTTTGCACTTTCGTTCCGGGAGCGGCTTTGAGAGCAAAGCGCTGATTATTGGCGGTGTGAAGGATATATTGCTCCCTGGTTCCACTGCGATCGCGATGAATCCCGGCTTGGGCTAACCGCACCGAAGCGGTGATAATTTCGATCTCGCGCCGGCTCTCATCCTGATCCCGGAGGCGCACCACGCCGCCGCCGGTGGATGCCAACTTGGTTTCTGCCAGCACACTTCCTGGCTCCACCTTCTCACCGTTTTTTACCTCGGGTTCTGCCCCAGGCAAGAGGTTGTAGACCTCACCCGAGAGAACCCACATTAAACCACTGCGCTGGGCAATGCGCGTCATGTTGCCTTGGCGGTCAGTCTTTTCTTCGGGTAGCAGGCTGTCAAACAGCACTTCCCCAGCCAAGTCAGTGGAAACGTCTTTGACTGCCCGCTCTGTGGAACGTTGCGGTTTCGCCATTGCCACTTCTGCTAGCAGTTGCCCGGCGCTGACAGTTTCTCCATCTTTGACTAGCAGGAGGGAGCCAGGGGTGACAGAAAAGTTCTGAGCAGGACTGCCACTTTCACTGGGTGAGAGGATGAGTTCGCCTGCTACCTCGACTTGTTCGCGTTCGTCGCCGTGGCGAGTTCGTACCATCCGCGTGCGCAGCTGCTGAGATAGGCTAACCGTTCCCTCTGAGGGTGCCCGCACCTGCCGTGCGACCTCGCCAGTGAAAACGCCACCGGTGTGGAAAGTCCGCATGGTGAGCTGAGTGCCTGGTTCCCCAATTGACTGGGCAGCAATAATTCCCGCAGCTTCCCCGAGATCGACTGGGCGATTGTGAGCCAAACTCCAGCCATAGCAGTGCTGACAGACCGAACGCGCTGCTTCGCAGGTCAGGGGCGATCGCACCTTCACTTCCTCTACAACCGCCGCAATTTTCTTCGAGAGTGGATCGTCCACACTTTGATTGCGTTGGGCGATTATTTCCCCTGTGTTAGGGTCACTCACGTCTTGTGCCAGCACCCGACCAAACAGGCGGTCAGATAGGGGAATCAGGGTTTTTTCCCCATCGCTCATACTTGTCAAGGAAATGCTGCGCTGGGTACCGCAATCGAACTCGCGTACAATCACGTCTTGGGAAACGTCTACTAGTCGTCGCGTGAGATACCCCGAGTCTGCGGTTCGCAGGGCAGTGTCCACCAAACCCTTGCGGGCACCATAAGAGGAAATGATGTATTCCGTTACGGTTAAGCCTTCCCGAAAGTTAGTCTTAATCGGTAGGTCAATAATTTCCCCCTGTGGGTCTGCCATCAGACCACGCATTCCTACCAGCTGGCGCACCTGGGAAAGATTGCCCCTCGCACCACTCTGAGACATCATGTATACTGAGTTAAGTGGATCTGTGGCTTGGAAGTTGCGTACCACCTCGTCTTTAAGCGCTTCCGAAGTACTGTTCCAAGTGTCAATCACTTTCTGAAACCGCTCTACTTCGGTAATTTTTCCGGTGCGGTAGCGGTCTTCAGTGGCATTGATCTCTGCTTCGGCTTGATCGAGCATCTGGCGTTTACCAGGCGGCACTTGCAGGTCTTCCACGCTAATCGAGACTCCCGCTTTTGTCGCGTAGTGGAACCCCATGTC
Organism: Cyanobacteria bacterium QS_4_48_99; assembly: GCA_003021505.1. Classification (GTDB taxonomy): domain Bacteria; phylum Cyanobacteriota; class Cyanobacteriia; order Cyanobacteriales; family Rubidibacteraceae; genus QS-4-48-99. The sequence continues at coordinate 50,828 of PXPT01000102.1, forward strand.
CTTGAGTTGGTCTGCCATTGCCGAGCAGCGTGCGCTACCGAAGTTGGTAAAAGCCCAAGCGATCAGGTTTTTAAGCTGACCTTTATCGACAACCTGGTTGAAAAAAGTTGCTTCTTGTTCTTTTGTCATTGGTTTCTCGTCGGTCATCCTGCGTCCTAATTTGTTGAAGGTATGTATGGGTTACAAGTTGTTCGGCGAATCCCTTTCCGTAGGGTAGGTTAAACCTTGAAAGTTATTTAGGGGTTGAAAGTTGGGTTTGCTAACCGGCAACCTGCACCTGTAACACCTAGCCCAGCAGAGCTTCTTGAATTGTCCGATTGTAGATAATTCGACCGGGGGTAGTGCGGATGTACTGCGAGATTTGCTCCCCAGAAGCTGTCTCCTTTACTCGGCGCTCTCGATAGTGCTTGAGAAGGCTACCGTCATCGAGCGTTTCCTCCTGAAGCACCTCCTCATCTGGCTCTGCTGTCTTGACGGTGCCCTTGTAGCGTACCCAAATGGGAGCGTGGAGATTGAGGTGCCCTTGCTCATAGGCTCTGGAGGCATCGTCGAGGCTGGCAAAGTAGCGCTCTGCACCGTCTTCGGCTGCTGGGTCGTTTGCTGTTAAGTAATAGCAGCCCAATACCATATCCTGGGACGGGGTAACAATGGGGCGACCCGTTGCCGGGGAAAGGATGTTGTGGCTTGCCAACATTAACAAGCGGGCTTCTGACTGCGCTTCCAACGACAGCGGAACGTGAACCGCCATTTGGTCGCCATCAAAGTCAGCGTTAAAGGCTGGACAAGCTAGAGGGTGAAGTTGAATCGCCCGCCCTTCTACTAAGATGGGTTCAAAGGCTTGAATGCCCAGACGGTGCAGCGTGGGAGCGCGGTTGAGGAAGACGGGATGACCCGTAATCACTTCCTCCAAAATATCCCAAACACTGGGGTCGCTTCGCATAATCAGCTTTTTCGCTGCCTTGATGTTATTAACTACCCCACTCCGAATCAGGCGGTGAATCACAAACGGTTGGAACAATTCAATCGCCATTTCCCGAGGCAAGCCGCACTGATACATTTTTAGCTTCGGACCAACGACAATCACCGAACGCCCCGAGTAGTCCACCCGTTTGCCCAGCAGGTTTTGCCGAAAACGCCCTTGTTTGCCTTCAATAATGTCGCTTAAGGACTTGAGAGGACGATTATTCGCACCTACGACAGTACGACCCCGCCGCCCATTGTCAATCAGAGCATCAACAGATTCTTGGAGCATCCGTTTTTCGTTGCGAACAATGATTTCTGGGGCAAGGATTTCCTGCAACCGGGCGAGGCGGTTATTGCGATTGATTACCCGTCGATAAAGGTCGTTGAGGTCGGAGGTGGCAAAGCGACCGCCGTCGAGTTGCACCATCGGACGCAAGTCGGGGGGAATAACGGGTATGGTCGTCACCACCATCCAATCAGCTTGCGAGCCAGTCGCGATGAAGTTGTCAATCACCCGAAGGCGCTTAATCAGCTTCGCCCGTTTCTGACCCTTGGCTTGGGCAATTTCTTCGCGGAGCTCTTCTGCTTCTGTTTCTAAATTGACTTCTTGTAGCAGTCGCTGGATTGCCTCTGCGCCAATGCCCACTTCTACGCCCATCAGCTCGGACTCTTCGCCATAAAGTTGCTCTTCAATTTCGAGCCATTGTTCCTCGGTGAGCAGTTGTTTATAGCTAAGATTCCCTGCATTCCCTGGATCAAGTACTACATAGGCATTGAAGTAAACCACCTGCTCCACATCCCGCAACGGCATATCTAGCAGGATGGAGAGATAGCTGGGAATGCCTTTGAGATACCAGACATGGGTGACAGGAGCAGCGAGTTTGATGTAGCCCATGCGGTGACGGCGCACTCGCGACTCGGTAACTTCCACACCGCAGCGCTCGCAGACAATGCCCCGGTGACGCACCCGCTTGTACTTACCGCAGTGGCATTCCCAGTCTTTAGCCGGACCAAAAATCCGCTCACAGAACAGCCCATCCATTTCGGGTTTGAGGGTGCGATAGTTGATTGTTTCTGGCTTAGAAACTTCACCCACTACCTGACCGTTAGGGAGTGTTCTTTCACCCCATTGGCGAATACGCTCAGGAGAAGCCAGACTAATTTTGACGTAGTCAAACCGCTGTTCTATCTGCTGTTTCATTTGTCCTTTTTCCTTTGTCATTTGTCCTTGGTTAGGGGTCAGTGATTTTCCGGTTTACCACTGACCTCTAACGACTGAGGCTTGAAGCGCGATTGACCAACGGTCGTGGCAGGACGGACATATTGAAGGTTCTCGCGAAGCGAGTACCCCGTGTCCTTCTCCGTCGCTTCGCGGCGGAGTAATCCGCGACCAATTACTCCTCTACCTCTTCCTCTTCTTCCTGTTCCTCTTCTTCCTGGAGGTCTTCGCGAGTCAGAGACTCATAAGTGGGTCGAGAAGGAGTGCGACGACGCTCGGAATCAGCCATCAAATCCACTTCCACATCGTGGCTTGTTCCATCCTCTGCTGTTTCGACTTTATGCACTGACATGTCTAATCCCAGAGACTGCAATTCTCGCATTAACACCTTGAATGACTCTGGTGTTCCTGGTCGAGGGATGGGCTTGCCCTTAACGACGGCGTTGAGTGCTTCGTTGCGTCCCTGCATGTCGTCGGATTTGACGGTAAGCAACTCCTGTAGGGTGTAGGCAGCACCGAAGGCTTCTAGCGCCCAGACTTCCATTTCGCCAAAGCGCTGACCGCCCTGCTGCGCCTTACCGCCGAGGGGTTGTTGTGTCACTAGTGAGTAGGGTCCAGTAGAACGAGCATGAATTTTGTCATCAACGAGGTGGACGAGCTTCAACATATACGCCTGACCCACGGTAACGGGGCGGTCAAAGGGTTCGCCGGTGCGTCCGTCATACACTTGGATTTTGCCAGGATTGTCCTGGTCATAGACCCATTGTTTGTCTAGTTGGTTCTGGGCTTGTGAGAGTTTTTCTTGCACTGTATTGCGAGAGGCTTGCTCTCCATACATCTCATCGAAGGGAGTGACTTTAAAGCGATCGCCGAGTTGTTCTCCTGCCCAGCCAAGAAGACACTCGTAGACTTGCCCCACGTTCATCCGGGAAGGCACTCCCAGGGGGTTGAGAATGACATCCACGGGGCTACCATCAGGGAGATAGGGCATATCCTCCACTGGCAGGATGCGAGAGATAATTCCTTTATTTCCATGCCGCCCAGCCATCTTGTCTCCAACTTGAATCGGGCGCTTCTGTGCCACATGGACGCGCACTACCATATTAGCGCCAGGAGGCAATTCATCTCCCTGTTCGCGGGTAAAGACGCGCACATCTACTACTCTACCTTTCTCGCCATTGGGAACTCGCAGGGAGTTGTCGCGCACATCCCGCGCTTTCTCTCCGAAAATGGCTCGCAGAAGTTTTTCCTCTGGTGGCTGGTCGGACTCGCCTTTGGGCGTTACCTTACCTACCAGGATCTCACCCGCTTCTACCCAAGCACCGATGCGGATAATTCCGCGCTCATCTAGTTGCCGCAAGGCATCTTCGCCCACGTTGGGAATCTCGCGGGTAATTTCTTCGGGACCGAGTTTGGTTTGGCGAGCTTCAATCTCGTATTTTTCCACGTGGATGCTGGTGTAGACATCATCGTGAACGAGGCGCTCGCTAATTAAGATGGCATCCTCGTAGTTGTAACCTTCCCAGGGCATATAAGCGACGAGAATATTGCGACCAAGGGCGATTTCGCCGCCTTCTGTGGCACTCCCGTCTGCCAGCACTTGACCAGGCACGACTTCCTGACCCTTATGTACCAAGGGGCGCTGATTTAAACAGGTGTCTTGGTTGGAGCGCTGATACTTCTGCAAGGGATAGTCAATTTCTTGCTTGGATGAGGAAGGACGAATGCGAACTACGCTCGCATCCACGTCAGTAACTGTGCCCTGGGTGCGCGAGACCAAGACCATCCCCGAATCTCGTGCGGCTTGTGCCTCTAGTCCTGTTCCCACCAAGGAACGTTCGGGGCGCAGCAGAGGCACTGCCTGCCGCTGCATGTTTGAACCCATTAAGGCTCGGTTGGCATCGTCGTGTTCTAGGAAGGGAATCAGGGAAGTGCCCACCGAGACAATTTGCATGGGAGAGACAGCAACGTAGTCTATCTGATCGGGCGAGGTGGTGGAGAACTCATGCCGATAGCGCATGGGCACAGAATCTCCGAGGATGTTGCCTTCTTCGTCCGTGGGCACATCTCCAGGAGCAACGCGCAGCTCGTCTTCTTCGTCTGCGGTAAGGTAGTCTGGCTCGCGTTCGCGCAGCACTCTTCCGTTTTCTACTGGGTAGTAGGGGGTCTCGACAAAGCCATATTCATTCACTCGCGCGTAGGTGGCTAGAGAACCAATCAATCCGGCATTAGGACCTTCGGGAGTTTCCACTGGACAAATCCTCCCGTGGTGGGAGGGGTGAATATCCCGGACAGCGAACCCAGCCCGCTCCCGAGTTAAACCTCCTGGTCCCAAGGCGCTCAGGCGACGCTTGTGGGTCAACTCGGCTAAGGGGTTGGTCTGGTCCATAAACTGGGAGAGCTGGGAGGAACCGAAAAATTCCTTAATTGCTGCTACCAGGGGTTTCGGATTGACTAAGGAGGCAGGGGTGAGGACATCCGCTTCACTAACCGTCATACGTTCGCGGATAATCCGCTCGAGGCGATTGAGACCAACCCGCACCTGATTTTGCAGCAGCTCGCCCACCGAGCGCACGCGCCGATTGCCCAAGTGGTCAATGTCGTCTGTTTGACCAGCATCAAATTCTAAGTTGATTAGGTAGTCCACCGAGGCGAGAATATCTTCCTGGGTGAGGATTCGAACGGTATCGGGAATATTCAGCCGCAGCTTTTTGTTGAGTTTGTAGCGACCGACTCGCCCCAAATCGTAGCGCTTGCTGTCGAAAAAGCGCGAATCTAGTAATTGCTGACCGCCATTAACTGTCGGTGGCTCACCAGGACGGAGCTTGCGGTACAGTTCAGTGAGGGCTTCGTCTTCGCTGGGATTACCTTCTTTGTCCAGGGTTTTCTGGTAGTAGTCTGGGTGCCGCAGGGCATCCATGATGTCGTGGTCGGATAGCCCAATGGCTTTGAGCAGCACTTGGGCACTGAGTTTGCGGGTTTTGTCGATGCGTACCCACACGAGGTCGTTTTTATCTGTCTCGAATTTGAGCCACGCCCCTCGGTTGGGAATCAAAGAGGCGGAATAGGTGCGGCGGTTGTTTTTGTCTGTTTCGGCTTTATAGTAAACACCAGGCGATCGCACAATCTGGTTGACAATTACCCGTTCGGCGCCGTTAATAATGAAGGTTCCCCGCTCTGTCATTAGGGGCAAGTCGCCGATGAACACTTCCTGCTCTTTGATTTCCCCAGTTTCTTTATTAATCAGCCTGGTAGGAACGTACATCTGCACCGCATAGGTGCTGTCGCGACGCTTGGCTTCTTCCACGTCGTACTTAGGTCGCTTGAGCTTGTAGTTTTCCCCAAGGAAATGGAGTTCTAGCTTCCCAGTGTAATCCGTAATGGGTGAGAAGCTGTTGAGTTCTTCAATTAGTCCTCTCTCAAGGAAAAAGCGAAAGCTGGAATGTTGAATTTCAATCAGGTCTGGAAGAAAATTTTGGGTTAAATTGCTCATGGGTTTTTCTTGGTGAGGCTAGTTGTTAGCTTCGGTAAAGGAAGTCTCGCTGTTTGCAGGAGGCTCTCGCCACTTGCTACAGGAGCGAGAGACTACAAAATCAACTCAAACGAGTCAATGCTTCACTAAGCGGTATAAGCTAGTTTAGTTAAGGTAAAACTGCACCCATAACTGGCTCTAGAATTCGCCACCTGGAATGTTTTGTGCAACTGCTGCATGCCAGGGTACAATTGTCAAGGCTAAAAATGAACAACTGAGGGTTAACTAGCCTGGTTGGCTGAGGAAGAACTGAAGCTAGCTGCTTAGAGACGCTAACCAGTTAGAGTCAGTAGAACTTGAATCCGGCGGATCAATGCCAAACAGGCGACAGGCATTTTCACTTGTTTGAGCAGCAAGGGCTTCTAGATTCATATTCTTCTGGAGAGCTAGGGATTCAGCGACATAGCGCACGTAGCTGGGTTCATTTCGTTTTCCCCGTCGTGGAACTGGTGCTAGGAACGGACAGTCAGTTTCGATTAAGAGGCGATCGCTTGGTACCATCTCAGCAGAAGCTTGAATTTGCTTGGCATTTTTAAAGGTAACGATGCCGCTAAAACTGATGTAAAACCCCACATCCAAAAACTGTTGGGTTTCCTCTGGATTCCCTCCCCAGCAGTGCATCACGCCTCGAACAGCACCGTTAGTTTGCCAAAACTCTTGTAGTAGCTCTGCCAGGGGAGTGGCTGCATCTCGGCAGTGAATAATAACTGGTAGATCAAGTTGCTGTGCAATTTCTAGTTGCGCTCTTGCTACCGCTTTTTGCTGCTGATAGTTATCGGCTTTGTAGAAATCTAGCCCCATTTCGCCAATGGCGACGACTCGCTCCTCTGAGGAGGCTAGACTCCGAATCTGGTTCGCTGTTTCCGGTTTCCACTTCTGAGCCTCTAGGGGATGTAATCCTACCGCTAAAGACAATTCTGGAAAGCGATCAGCCAGTGCTTTAATCCCCTCGAACTCTTCTGGTTCTACACAGGAGTGTACTAAACGGGAAACTCCCGCTTCCCGCCAACGGTCTTGCAGCGCTTCTAAATCCTCCTGGAAAACCTCAAAGTTGAGATGAACATGGGTATCTATTAGCTGCATTTGCCCTACCTGCTACCGATTTTGCTAAGTTTTAGTAAGCGCAAGCGGCTTAACCATTTCCAGGGAAAATTATTTTCCCCAAAGTACCCTGTGCTGTGTTAGGAAGTAGCAGTGGTGGTTTGCTTAAAGGCTTTCGCCAACCGAGCTTTTTTACGAGCGCCATTGTTGGGATGTAAGGCTTTTCGCGTTACTGCTTTATCAATCTTGCTGTAGGCTGCCGACATTGCCTGCTGTACGCTTTCTCTTCTTTCTTGAGTGGGGTTAGAGGCGTACGCTTCTACACTACGGAAATATTTTTTCATCAGGGTCTTAACTGCTGATTGATAAGCTTTGTTACGCAGTCGGTTGCGCTCGGCTGTTCTGATGCGCTTCTCTGCAGACTTGATATTTGCCACGGCTATCCAGGAAAAGTTGCTTTTTTATACCTATGCCTTACCAGAAACAATATTATAGCAGATTTTTTACGAGTTGCCACTTTTTGAGTTTACTCAACTAGTCGAGTAGTGCAGTAAAGATATAAAGCTATCTCGAGGGCGGTCACTCACCCAAAAACCATGCTTAAGGAAGTAGCATATTCATTATAGCATCTCTGCGTGATGAAGTAGCCAAGCATGACTTAGAAAAAAATCCAGGTTAAGCTATAGAGGAGCACAGGTAGGAGCAATGCAACTCGCGACTGATTGCGGGAAACTTGTCCACCTAAAGCTCATAGAGGGTAGTAGCGAAAAGGGGTATTTTGACTCCATGCTGCGAATCATTACTCGCGTCACTGAGGCACAAACAGAACTATGGCGTATTGGTAGGCGTACCCATAACAACGAAGTTTTCCAGCAAGAGGATACAGTTCGAGAAGTGCTGCGAACGGTTAGGCATCAAGGAGACCAAGCACTTTTAGACTATACAGCCAAATTCGATGGAAAAACGCTAGAGTGGGAGCAACTGCGCGCCAGCGGTTCGGAACTAGATGCGGCTTATCAGCAAGTGTCTAAGGAATTACTAGATGCCATCCAGCTTGCGTGTCAAAGAATTGAAGCGTTTCATCGTCAGCGCATTCCTAAATCGTGGGTGCAATTTGGCGATGATGAGGTGGTTTTAGGCAAGCGTTATACCCCAGTTGAGCGGGCAGGAGTCTATGTTCCTGGCGGCAGAGCTGCCTATCCGAGTACGGTGTTGATGAATGCGGTTCCTGCCAAAGTCGCCCAGGTTCCTCGGCTTGTGATGGCGACACCACCAGCAGCGGAGACAAAAATTAACTCAGCCGTTTTAGTAGCAGCACAAGAAGCGGGCGTGGACGAGATTTACCGGGTAGGCGGCGCTCAAGTGATCGCGGCTTTGGCATTTGGAACTGAAACGTTTCCTAAAGTCGATGTCATTACTGGACCAGGCAACATCTATGTCACCCTCGCCAAAAAAATGGTCTATGGGACTGTAGGCATCGACTCGCTAGCAGGACCCTCGGAAGTGCTCATTATTGCTGATGGTGAAGCCAATCCCACCTACGTCGCAGCGGACTTGCTCGCCCAAGCCGAACATGACCCCATGGCAGCGGCAATTCTTCTGACAACCGATGCCGAGTTGGCAAAAAGCGTTCAATCCCGGGTGCAGAAGCAACTCCAAAACCATCCCCGACGGACTCTCACCGAGAAAGCGATCGCTCACTATGGTTTAATTGTGGTTGTCAATTCCCTCGAAGCTGCGGCTGACCTTTCCAATCTCTTTGCCCCAGAACATTTAGAACTAGAGGTCAGCGACCCCTGGACAGTGCTGGAGTCGATTCGTCATGCTGGCGCTATCTTTTTGGGTCACTCCACCCCAGAAGCAGTGGGAGACTATTTGGCAGGTCCCAACCATACCCTTCCTACTTCTGGTGCAGCGCGCTATGCCTCCGCTTTGGGAGTGGAGACCTTCATGAAATATTCCAGCCTAGTGCAATACTCGCCCTCTGCTCTTAACAAAATGTCTGATGCCATCGAGACACTCGCTCAAACTGAGGGGCTACATTCCCACGTCGAGTCGGTGCGACTGCGAACCCAGAACAATCAGGACGAGTTTTAACTAGTCAGAGATTACGCCGCTGTAAGACAAAGGCGCCTGCTCTGACCGTTGGTCAATTAGGAACTGACCACAGAAAGTTGAAGATGAAGGCAAAAGTTGGGATAAAGATAACCTTTCACCTTACTGGGGCGTTAGCCTGGTTGAATTAATCATTTCTACGAGGAGAAATTTTGGTGCTAAACATGATTCTCGTGGCACTCGACGGTTCCTAGTCTTCCGAACAAGTTATAGAGGCTCTCGGAAGCCTTGATATCCAGCCAGCTGCCAAAATCATCCTCTCCCATTTGGTGGTGCCTCCTCCTACCGAAAGCGAAGTGGCAGCCGAGCGACCCCACCAACCCCAAGAGTCTCTCTATCGGGATGTGGAAAAGCAACTACAGTTTTACCGAAGTGACCTACCAAGCGAAACTGAAATCGAAATCTTAATGGGCGACCCCGCTGAAGAAATTATCCGCCTCGCTAATATTCACCAAGCTGACTTGATTGTCATTGGCACTCGTGGACTGAAGGGACTCAAGCGAGTCATTAGAGGCTCTGTAAGCAGTCAGGTTTTCGCAGATGCTCCCTGCTCTGTATTGGTGGTTAAGCCATAAGGGGAGCAGGGGAAGCAGGGGAAGAAACCTGAACCTATACGCGACATGTCGCGTTTCAACAACCTGCAACCCCTCCTCACGCCTCACCCCTCACTCTACTCACAGAGAGACAACCGCATCGCGAACCAGTTGCCCCAGTTTTTGACGGAGGGTTTCGAGACCGAGGCGATCACCAGCAGAAACAAACACGGCTGAGGGAAATTCAGCTTGTGCTTGTGCCAGGGTTCCACCATATACCTGGTCAATTTTGTTAAATACAGTCAGCATTGGTCCTGGCATGACTGGCATTTCCGACAGCAGGTTTTTTACGGAACGAATGTGGCTTTCCCAGGCGGGGTGGGATAGATCCACCACATGTAGTAGGGCATCTGCTTCTGTGACTTCTTCTAGGGTGGCGCGGAAGGCATCGATCAGGGATGGGGGAAGTTCTTGGATAAATCCGACGGTATCGGTCAGCAGCACTGTGCGCGGTTCGCTTGTGGTGGAATCGGGAACAGGCAAGCGTCGCGTGGTGGGGTCGAGGGTCGCAAATAGCTGATTAGCAGTGTAAACTTCAGCGTTGGTAAGGGCGTTGATGAGAGTTGACTTGCCTGCATTGGTATAACCGACTAGGGAAACGGTGGGCACTTCTCGATTTTGACGCTGGTTCCGCAGGCGCGAACGGTGTGCCTGGAGTTGGTTAACTTCCTTTTGTAGTCGGGTAATGCGACGCTGAATTGCTCGGCGTTCGGTTTCCAGTTTAGTTTCACCGGGACCGCGCGTACCGATGCCACCCCCTAAGCGGGACATGGATTTACCTCTACCGATGAGGCGAGGCAGCATATACTGAAGCTGGGCAAGTTCCACTTGCAATTTTCCGGCACGAGATTGGGCACGCTGGGCAAAAATATCTAAAATTAGCTCCGTACGGTCTAGAATGCGGACACCGATTAATTCTTCTAGGTTGCGAACTTGGCTGGGAGTCAGATCGCGGTCAAATACCACGAGGTTAGCGCCCAGAGTCTGAGTGGCGATCGCAATTTCCTCAACTTTACCAGCACCAACAACTTTCTGAGGATGGGGATGATTTCGCCGCTGCTTGAGGGTCTGTAAAACCTCACCTCCGGCACTCCCCACTAATCGCTCCAGTTCTGCCACACTGTCTTCAAATGCCGCACGCTCCATCTCGCCGGTCATCATGCCGACTACTAGCACCCGTTCTTGGTTGGCATCAACTTCTTGCGAGACATATTCTCGCTCAAATTCTGCCTCCAGTCCTTCCACTAACTCCAGAAAATCTTGCTTAGTGAGCACATCCAGACTCAGCGGCGGAGAAACTTTCCAATAGCGGCGGTCATCAACATTGGTGTCTTGCTTGGGAATCAAGTGAGCTAGGTAGGCTTCTTTGACATAGCCTGCGGCTCCACCCCCCCGTCGCTGAAATCCTTCTCCGGTAAGGGTCAGCACGACTAAAGCATCCAGTCGTTGCATTACCATTGCTGTAAGGCTGGACTCCTTGGGAGATTCCGGCTTCAGCTTGGTAGCAATACAGCGAATTCCAGACAGTCGTTCGGCACTGTAGCGAGGCAATTCTAGAGGCGGGATTTGCGTCTGGCGAGGCGTACCGACTCCTACTCGCATCACTTGTCCCCGTCGGTCCAGGTAGGTACACACGGGCTGGTTAATTTCGGTGCTAATGGCTGCTATCCGCTGAGCGAATTCTGGCGTCGTAGGGCGCTCGCGCGGATTGCGCTGATGATAAAGCCGCTGTAGCTGCTTAACCTGGTTGGGCTTTCTTTCGATTATTTATTTTAGCTCTTGTGGTGGGGAAGCGATCACCATACTCTTTTGCTTGCTATTCCAAAGGCTTGATTTGGAGCTAATTTCCCCTAGCGGACTGATCCCACGGCGCGCCGGCTTGGAACTTTTCTTTGAAGAAATCAACAAAGACGCGGACTTTTTGTGGAACGTAATTGCGGGAAGGATATAGTACCCAAGCCGCAGCTTCATCCAGGGCTGCGGTAACGTCATGGTCGGGAAATAGGTCGATGAGGCTGCCGTCACGCAATTCCCTGCCGACCATCCAGCCCGCCTGCAAGGTAATGCCCATACCCGCCAGCACGCATTGCTTCAGTGCTATGGCATTCGAGGTGCAGAGAAATTCATTTACCGCCACTTCCTTCGTGTGACCTTGTTTGTCTGTAAACTTCCAGTTGCTGCGAGTAAACCCCGGCATGGCAAGTAGAAGGTATTTATGGTTCACCAACTCATCCGGCGTGTCCGGCTTGCCATATTGTTCAAGATACTCTGGTGTCGCACAAACCGGCGAAACCATTGGGCAGAGCTTGTGTACGATTAATGTGGAATCTTCCACGGGACCAACACGGAGAGCAAATCCAAAAGTTCAGCAACCAAATCCAGTATGGCGTCAGTCAGCACAAGTTCAAAATTCAGTTCGGGATAACGCTCGGCAAACTCCGGTAATAAGGGCGTGAGATTGAGTTCTGCAAAACTAACCGGGAAGGAAATCCGCAGTACCCCTTGTGGCTGTTAGTTGACATCAAAAGCTAGAAGCTGTGCATTGGTGAGTTCCCCCACCAGCGGCTCCACCCGTTCAAAATACACTATCCCCGCTTCTGTCGGTTCAATCTTGCGGGTAGTGCGCTGGAACAGACGGATCTTTAACTCATTTTCTAATGATGTGATCGCACGGGAAATGGTAGCCGGGTCAACCCCTCGTTGCGGGCAACAGCAGCAAAACTGCGCTTACGCACGGTTTCCACGAAAATAGCTACATTATTTGTTTCCATTATTGGATTATAAGCAATAGTCAATTGCATTCAAACATCTTTAAAGTTTTTATTGCATTGATTACAGTAACCATGAAGGCATTAAGCCATTGCCCTCTAGCTCAAATATCGCAGCTAATGACGTTCAAGGACGCTCATGTCCGAGCAATTTAAACACACAGAGGAAGCCCATCGAGAAAGAAGATTACGACAGCACAAACACTTATTTTGGCTACTTGCGATCGCAGCCGGTCTGATTTTCTTTCAGTGCTACATGGTTGCACCGCTTATCCCGCGACTGTCGGAAGTGTTTGAGATCCCAGCACAGGAGATTGCCCTGATTGTCCCAGCCTATATGCTCTCCTATGCCCTCACAGCACTCTTCTATGGGCTACTTTCAGATCGCTTTGGCGCTGGTGTGTAATTCAGGTTTCTCTAATCTTATTTATCGTATTTACAGCGCTAACAGCAACGGCTCAGTCTGCTTTTCAGATAATGGTTTGGCGGGTATTGACCGGAATAAGAGCCAGTGGTGTTATTCAGTTGACCTTTGCCCTAATTGGGATTTATTTCCTTTTAACCAGCGAGGCGCAAAGCTCGGCTTAGTGTTTGCTCCTATGGAAGGGGATGGCTGCTGGGTCAGCAGGGGGGGCACTCCTTGAGCCTTTTGTCGGTTGGCAAACGTTGTTTATTGGTACCTCAGTTATAACGGCAATCGTGTTATGGCTTTTGCGTCCCTATAGGTCTTTGTTTGATAGCCCCAAGGTAAAGAAGCTGCCATCGGTTCAGCAAGTCTTTGCTGGCTATCGCACAGTGCTTTCTAACGTGCGAGGGGCACGACCTATGCCTATGTCTTGTGGAACGGTGTCTATCACTCTGGGGTTTATACTTGGCTGGGATTTCACCTTTCCCAACCTTATGAGATGGGGGAAGTGGGTATTGGGCTAACCATTCTCGGATACGGCATTCCTGGGCTACTGTTCAGTTCTCTCATTGGACGTGCCGCAGACCGCTGGGTCGCCGCTGGCTAATCCCGTTAGTCTGGGGATAGCGGCTTTGGCAGGGATTGCAATGATTTTTCAAATTCCTCCTAATGCTACAACCGTAGCCATCCTGGTCTTATCCCTCGGCTAAGATCTGACCCAACCTTTGTTTGTTGGGATTGTCAGTGATTTGAGTGACGACAGGGTGTTAGGGCAGACGATGGGGCTAAAGGTGTTCGCTCCACGGGATTTGGTCTTGGCAGCTACCTGTTTGGGGAAGTTCTGCGCCTAGGTTTCGGACCAACTTTAGCTATCTTTGCTGGTATTCAGTTGTTGGCTGGTGTGATCGCGGTTTGGTTGTTTCGCGCTGAGACACCTAAACCCCATGCTAGCTAGAAGTCGCAGTTATGACGATTGTGTTGCAAAAACCTGACCAAGTGGTAGGGTCGTTGTCTCTCCTCTCAAGCGAGGTCTAAAGGTGCAATACTATGGTGGTGATCACCTCATCGGCGTTAAGCAATTATTTGATTGCTCATAGCTTTCAATGTTTGTAAGCATTAAATGCTACCTGCGATCGCGCAACTGGAAAAATTGACAGCAAGTAGTATGCACGCGAGTTCTCCTTACTGTAGAGTTCCACCCAAACCGGTAACTCTTGCCTATCCTGGAAGAGAAGTGCGTCGGGAGCAAGCATGGACAGTTTTCGAGAACAGCCTTACCAAATCGCAGTTGTGGGGGATATTCATGACCACTGGGAAGCTTCAGAAGATCGATTAGCACTGCAACAGCTTGGGGTTGATTTGGTGTTGTTTGTGGGAGACTTTGGGAATGAATCTGTGGAGGTGGTACGAGCGATCGCGTCTCTCGATCTTCCCAAGGCAGTCGTGATGGGAAACCATGATGCCTGGTACACTGCTTCGGATTGGGGACGCAAAAAGTCTCCCTATTACCACACTCAAGAAGACCGAGTCCAGCAACAGTTGGAGCTGTTGGGAGAAACCCATGTCGGATATGGAAAACTGGACTTCCCTGGATTGAACTTGTCGGTAGTGGGGAGTCGCCCTTTTAGCTGGGGTGGGGCAGAATGGCAGAATAGAGACTTCTACCGTGATCGCTTTGGGGTAAACAATTTTGAAGAATCGAGCGATCGCATTGTTGCTGCTGCTAATGAGGCTGCTTACGATACAGTCCTCTTGCTGGGACACAATGGTCCAACGGGATTAGGCGATCAACCTGAGGATACTTGCGGAAGAGACTGGAATCCCAGGGGAGGCGACTTTGGAGACCCCGATTTGACCAAAGCGATTAAGCAAGCGCGTGCCTCAGGTAAAACTATTCCTCTGGTTGCTTTTGGTCACATGCATCATCGACTCCGCCACACCCAATCCCGGTTACGCACTGCTATATCAACTGACACAGAAGGGACAATCTACTTTAACTCAGCAAGTGTACCTCGGATTATGGAAGCAGATGGCGATCGCCTCCGGAATTTTTCTCTTGTCTCCCTAACCTCAAAAGGTGTCTCGGAAATCTCGCTGGTTTGGCTGGGGCAAGACTTTACCGTCGCTTCTAAGCAAACGCTCTACCGCGATTCCCAACTCACTGCACAACCTACTTGCGGCTAGTTGTAATTATTTACCTCAGACTTGATACAATGTCATAACTGGAGAGGTGGCAGAGTGGTCGATTGCGACCGACTTGAAATCGGTTGAGCCGAGAGGCTCCGGGAGTTCGAATCTCCCCCTCTCCGTTTCCTGGTACTTACAGAAGTTTTCGAGTCACTGAGGTTAATCTTAGTGAAAACGGGGTAAGGGATGGAATTACCCACTCACAGAATTTAACATGGCAGGGGTACCAAAAATCATCGCGGCGAAGTAAATTCGCTGCATGCTGTTTTTCCTGAATTGAAGGTTTAAACTGATTCCAGGGAAGCTAAGGGATTAGGAATTGTCTCGGAGGGTGCTTGAAATTTACCCGAGATGACATATTCTAGCCGCAACTTTAACCAGTTGATATAGTGAGGGTCTGTAGAAACTACTGCCACTGCTGGTTGTGGACATTTTGATTTAATTTCTGCAAATTCCTGAGCTTCTAAAAAAGCAGGTTGTTTGACTAACCAAAAGTCGATTTCTTGGTTATTTTCTTGGTAATAACGCTCGCGTTCTTCCAAAACTTCTTGAAAAGGTTCTTCTTCTAATAAGAAGTGTTGACTTGCCAAAACGTAATAATAGGTTTGCATCGTCACAGCGGTTTGCATCTTGATAGAGTACGGTGTTTCTCCTTTCAGAGGTTAACCGAAATTGGGTAAGGGTTAAAGGAGTTGAAAGTTGCTATAGTCACTAATTCACAATTCCCCGCGCATGGTAAGTTTCATCTCTCGGACAGCTCGTTCAGTCCCCACTAGCACAGCGCGACTGATGATGGAATGACCAATATTGAGTTCTTCTGTGCCTGGAATGCAGGCAATGGGATAGACATTCTGGTAAGTTAAACCGTGACCAGCGTTGACGTGCAAACCAGCAGCGATCGCTTGTTCGTATCCGCTAGCTATAATGTCTAGTTCTTTTTGGCGAGTGGCTTCATCGCCAGCTTCGGCATATTTGCCTGTATGCAGTTCAATATACTTTGCCTGCGTCTTCGCAGAGGCTTCAATCTGGGCAGAGTCAGGGTCGATAAAACAGCTTACTGGAATCCCAGCTTCCTGTAATTGCTCCACTACCTCACTCATGCGCGGCAGGGAACCCGCTACATCCAGTCCTCCTTCGGTGGTGACTTCTTCCCGCTTTTCTGGCACTAATGTGATGTAATCGGGTCGAAGATCGAGGGCAACTGCCACCATTTCATCCGTAGGAGCCATCTCCAAATTCAAGTGCGATCGCACCGTCTGCCGCAGCAAGCGCACGTCTCTGTCTTGAATATGACGGCGATCTTCGCGCAGATGGACGGTAATTCCATTCGCCCCACCCAGTTCTGCCAACACCGCCGCTGCTACTGGATCAGGCTCTATCGTCCGCCGTGCCTGTCGAATCGTGGCAATGTGGTCAAGGTTAACACCAAGGGTAAGCGCATTACTGGCTTGAGGATTGGACATATTTAGTCAGTGTAATTCGTAATTGATAATGCGACGGGGCTTACAGGGTTCCGAGGTTTCCTCGGAACACAGCCCCTCTAGTTCGTAATCACCCCATCCATAAGTTCAGGGGAACCTGAAAGAAAGATGCTCTGCTTTGAGCTTTTTCCATAAAACTGCGCGGAAATTAATTTGTGGCAATCCATTTCTCCTTAGCCTGCTGCAGTTACCAAATAAAGGGAATTAGACGCGCACTAGACTGCTGATATGCCGGGTAGTCTGGGTATTTTTGGGACATGGACTGCTCTTTCTGGGCAATCCTCTGGGAATAGAGGAGGGCAATAAATGCCGGAACTAAATAAGCCCAGAATGATCCAGCCACAACACTAAAACTAAGGTAGCGCAGCCAATCGGCAAAATAGTTAATATGCCGGGAGAACCGCCAGATGCCATCAGTGACTAAATCTGCCCCATACTGCTTGGCAGTGAGCTTTTGGACATCGGCGATCGCATTAACTAGACTTCCGAAAGTGTATAGTGGCAGTGCAACGACAACAGCAATCAGCGAGAGTGGTTCTGGGTTAGTGAATGCCAAGTAGCCCGGTAAGGCATAGAGAACGCCCACGCTTAAAAGTATAAATATGAACCCTCCCACACCTACAGGTTCATTTAACATCTGTTGGCGACGCTGAGGATAAATCCACTGCTCCAGTAACCACCACAGACAATAACTAACTTGCAGGCAAAGGTAGATTACTTGACGCATGCCCTGAATGCCAAAAATCCCGATAAAACTAACTAGAAGCAGCACTGTCAGGATTTTGGCAGTGTTAATTGCTGTAAGCTGGGTTATCTGCTTAGAATCGTCAGAGTCGGCTGTATTTTCCATTGCTATTACCAATCAAGACTATGACCATTACAGCAAACTTTTCTGTTCCTTTGGCGAGAGTCAGAGATTACGCCGCCGTAAGACGACGGTGCCTGCTCTGACCGTTGGTGAAAACAAGTAACGTTGGCTACTGCTGGGAAGGGGGCGTTGAAGTAGCGGACCCCTCTACCACTCGCAAGCGCTGCGTAACCGCCGTGATGCCATTTTCTCGCACCAAAACCGCTGAGAGCCAACGGTTGCCTGGTGAAGCGGGAGCTTCCCCAATCCGATAAATTCCACCAGCAGGCAAGACTTCCAGATCCAAGTTACTGGGCTTGAGATAGCGATCGCCAGTCACTGGCTGTTCTAAGGCAGTGCCCAGCAGCACATCTTCTCCTAAGGGTTCAGTAGCGATGACATCAAAGTTAAATCGCTCGCCTGGGCGAACTTTCTCGGGGATACGGACTCTCACTTCGGGAGGATTGCTGCCAGAAGTAAGTTTAGTCCGTTCTGCTAAAACCTGGCGCTGAACAATTTCTTGCCCCTGCAAGCGTTGGCGCGATCGCAAGGTAGACTGGAGTTTAATGGTTCTCCCTTCACTTTGCCGCGATCCGGTAATATAAGTCACTGTTTCGGCAACAATCTCATCGCCAGCAGTCTCCCACGACTGGAGTTCGGTGCGGTAGTTAAGCTCAGGATAACGCTCCCACAGTTGCGTGAGCGCCCTCGAGAGTTCAGAACGACTTAAGCCACTAGAGCTGGTAAAGTCGGAGCCATAAAACTGCATTATTCCCTCGATGTTATGGCGATTTGCTGCTGCCTCGATTTGGCTGAGAACCTGTTTGAGTTCGGCAGGAGCCGTTTCGGGCGTTTTAGCCCGCACTGCGTCTGCCCAGCCAGGACTCAGGCATAGACTGAGCAGAAGCGAGAGTGAACCAGCGATTCTAGGTAGAGGTAGGCGTTGCCGTAGCATTCCAAGATTGGGCATGGGTAAGATGAGATGTTATTGTTGCCAATTTACAGGATCTTAGCTGACTAAACGTCGGCAACGCTCCATTCACGCGTGTCATTAGTACTAACGTTTATATCACTTATACGGGGGAGCCGGCGGCTCGCCCCTCCGTGACTACGGACTGTGGAGGAGATGGCTAACTAATTTTGAATTGTTTTGCCAGGAGAAGCAGGAGTGTCTCAAACACCAACTCGGTTACTAATTGCTGCCAGTGGCACGGGAGGACACATATTTCCTGCCCTTGCGGTGGCGAAACAACTACAGAACTACCGCATCGAGTGGCTAGGCGTTCCCAACCGACTAGAGAAAACTTTAGTTCCGCATCACTATTCCCTACACACTATTAATATAGAGGGGTTTCAGCAAGGCTTGGGTATAAATACACTACGCATCCTCCAGCGTTTCGCAGGCTCAATTGTTCAGGTGCGACGGCTGATTCGAGAGCAAAAAATTGATGTGATTTTCACCACTGGCGGCTACATTGCTGCCCCTGCGGTTCTCGCGGCTCGTTTACAAGGGGTGCCTGTTGTTCTGCACGAATCGAATGCCATTCCGGGCAAGGTGACTCGCTGGCTGGCTCCTTGGTGTACGACTGTTGCCCTGGGTTTCTCCAGCACCTCCCGATTTTTTCCTCGCAGCTCCACTGTTTGGGTAAGCACCCCTGTCCGTGCCGAGTTTCGGACTAGCCAGACCCTCGATTTACCGATTCCAGCTTCGGCTCCTTTGATTGTGGTAATTGGGGGTTCTCAGGGGGCAGTAGCGGTAAACCAGTTAGTGCGCCAGTGTGCTCCTGCTTGGTTTGAGGCGGGGGCAGTGGTGGTTCATTTGACAGGAAACCGCGATTCTGATGCTGAAAGCCTTCAGCACCCGCAGTATTTTGCCATGCCTTTTTACGACAACATGGCGGGATTGCTGCAACGGGCAGATTTGGCAATTAGTCGCGCTGGTTCAGGTACGTTAACCGAATTAGCAGTGACGCAAACCCCAGCGATTTTGATTCCCTTACCCCACGCGGCTGAGAATCACCAAGCCATGAATGCCGCTGCCTTTGGCGAGGCGGGAGCGGCTTGGGTTTACTCACAAGCCTCACTTACACCTCAACTACTGGAGGGGGCGGTAGGGGAGTTGGTGAACTCGCCCCAGGAACGGCAACGCATGGCGGAAAAAGCCGCTAAATTGGCAGTAACCGATAGTGCGGAGCGTTTAGCTGCTTTGGTGCGTCAGGTAGCGGATGAGCCGTGAGGAAAGTACAGTTTCGGGCACTCTGAATCGCAGGCTGGGCGAGGGCGAGGAATAGTTAGCGATCACCATTAGGAAAGAATTCCTCATCCAAAAGCTGCATCCAAAAGCTGCTGCGGGGTATAGGGACATTGCTCAGCAAACGTGGTGCTAGGAAGTTTGCTGTTGCGGATAGCCTTGCGACGGGCTTTGGTATAAGCGTAATCAATCCTCTCCAAAAACTATTTGTAAAGGGTTTTTGACTGCTCAAACAACTGCTCCAGCTCAAAGCGAAAGTTATCAATCTCGTCTTGCCATCCTTCAGCACAACGCTCTCGCTCGGAATCCCAATACTGAAGGAGTAACAAGTGGACGAGGAGTTGGAACAGATAACTATCTACTTTGTGCCGCTGCTCGTTTCCCAACCCCTCAATTTCCTCAATCAGGTTGTCCCAGTCTAAGTTTTCTGTGTCGCGCTCTCGCAGTTGTTTTAGCGTGACTTCTAGCCACTTATGAAAATCTTGTTCATAGAGGGAAGTGGTGTTCATTGG
>PXPT01000103.1:0-3796 GCA_003021505.1 Cyanobacteria bacterium QS_4_48_99
GAAGCGTTGGCCACAAGCACGGCATCAGTAGCGTTGCTGTCGTTGGCATGGGCGGGTGGCGGAACCATTTTTCACTGTCTGCTCACTTTGGCAATGGGGAATCTCATAGGCTAGAACTTATGCGGCAAAATCATTCTAGCCATCACCCTTTAGGCAACCAGTGCCAAAACCAGCGCGTAGAAATCTATCGTCAGAGTCAGGGTTGGAAGTGCTGGATGCTCCCCAAACTCTCTCAGGGGAAGCAGTATTGCCTGGATTTGTTTTGGATTTAGCAGAGATGGTGAGTGAGTAAGCTTGCTTCTCTATTGCAACGGCTCCCTTGCCTCAATCCAGGCGGCAGGGATACCCCGCTCTCGCGCCGAAAGTGCCACAATTCCTCCCACCATCGCACAAGTGGTATCTCTGTCACCTAAACCGCTCACGGTTGTCCAAAACGCTTCTTCGTAGTCTTCTAGGTGGAGTGCCGCGCACCACAGTACGAAGGGAACAGTATCTTGCGCCGAAATCCTTCCACCGGAACCAAGCTGGCTGGCGACTTCCTGGGGAGCAGTGGAAAAGGGAGTTTTCATGGCATTGACAATCCCCTGGCGTGTCTCGCTCTCAGGAACATTCTCGATTACCTGTGCCAGAAAGCGCGTCGATGAAATCTGCTCACCTTCCCCTATTTTTACTGCTAAAGCAGCCGCGATCGCCACTGCGATCGCTCCGGCAATTCCCTCGGGATGGCAGTGAGTAATCTGTGCCGAAAGCCTTGCATTCTCACAAACTCCTTCCAAATGAGCTGACAAGTAAGCTCCCAGAGGAGCCACCCGCATTGCCGCACCGTTACCATAAGAGCCAGTTCCGCCAAACAGGTTGGCAGCTTCTACGCGCCAGTCTGCTCCCTGCTGAAATGATTGTAGAAGGCGATGCGCTCCTGCACCATATCCTCTCCAAGGGGTATAGCGTTTGGCAAATGCCTGAGCCAATTTGTCTGGTTCGATACGTCCATGTTGCTCTAGAATCTCTACAATTGAGATTGCCATTTCTGTATCATCTGTGTATCTCCAGGGAGGTGAAGGAAGCTCGCGCCTCTCGATGCGCTGGCTAACTGTGCCCGGAAAGCCAAAAAAACTCTCTCCTAGGGCATCTCCCACCGAAAGTCCCGCCAAGGATAGGTGCATGTACTCTGAGGAATTCATAGTAATATCTTATGTATTGAACAAGATTACAGAAGGACTCAACATTTAAAATCAACGTGTAGAAAGCTTACGTTTCGAGCATTACAATACACAGAAATAAGTTTAGCCTGGATTCCAAGTGCATAATCACAAATCAAGTGATAGATATATACTAGTTATTTACGTTATTGAATTGGCTCAGAAAATTTTCCATTATAAAAAGCTCATAGATTATAATTATTTTGCTTTAATATTAAACTGATTTGGATTATTATTCCGTATAGTCAACAATCATTTGAACAACTTTAACAATAATAATTAGCGGTATTTTTTCTAAAAGCATCTTGCTGTCCAAGCCAGATTTGAGCTGGGCGGAGGAGCGCACATGTATCCCAAGCTGAATGCTTACTGTGGATATACTACTCCCCTCTCTTAGGATAACTTATGGGCAATGCCAATCAGCAACTACTCCCTCTGTAGTGTTAGAATCGAGACCGACGCATAGAAGTTATTTGGCAATTTTTACTCTAATTACTGCCAATTTAGAGCTATGACATGGTAAGGTGACGGTTTGGTGTGAGGCAATCTCCTCAGACTGACTCCCACATTTTCAAGATAACTGAGCAGCTTACCAATTACGGTAATAGCAATTTTGGTCAATAGAAAGGTGAGGATATGAAGTTCGCGAGTGAGGTTATTGAATTAGAAACAAAAGAGGAACTTTGTATTTACAATCTAACTCCTCAAATCCAAAGAATTATGGATATAAATTCCATCGAAAGTGGTCATGCTTTGGTATTTACCAGACATACTACTACTGGAATAGCTATCAATGAAAACGAAGAAAGACTCCTAGAAGATCTCAAGGTTTATCTGGCAAACCTTGCTCCCAAAGACAAAAAATATTTGCATAACGACGTGCATCTAAGAGATGTTCCCCCCGATGAACCCTTAAATGCCCACTCTCACCTTATAGCGATGATGCTCAACACTAGTGAGTACATTCCCATTGTAGAGGGAAAATTGGCTTTGGGAACCTGGCAATCGGTTTTGTTTTTTGAGTTGGATGGTTCTAGAAAAAGGACTGTGTTTGTCCAAATTTCAGGAGAGTGAAATCCAAAGCCATCAGTAACTAGCAGTTAAACTTTGTAAGGGTTATTACTAAGGACTAATTACCAATGACTGAGGGCTTTACCGAAGCAACGTTGACTCCGTTTATTTGTGACAACCTAGAACTCCCCTCAATTTTAGAAGACCTCGCCACTGTGGGCGCAACTTCGGTTAAGCTTTTAACGGAAGAATTTCGCCTGGATTTACGGAAGACAGCAGTAGGATATTCTTATCAACCTCAACAGGAAGTCGTTGGTAGGAGCAATCGCCTCGTGTACCAGCAAGTTTCCTCCTTGGATTATTTTAGCGAAGAAACTCCCTTTAGCCAACTGCGACGTGCCTTTCAGGCATTGCTAGAGCAGCGGCTAGCTGAGGTTGTCCCCTATCCATTTGCAACTTCCCTTCACTTTAACGCGATGGTTTTGCAAAAATACGAAAAGGGAGCTTTGGGAATTACTCCCCACCTCGATGGGAAGCGCTACATTAATCTCGTCTGCATTTTTGTTTTGGAAGGAGAGGGCAAGTTTTATGTCTGCGATAATCGAGCCGGTGACAATCCCAGAGAAATTGATGCCACTCCCGGCAAGGTTGTTTTCATGAGAGCGCCAGGATTTCGCGGGAAGTAGCTATGATGATTTAATAAAAACTAGAGAAGAAAATTCTGATTTTGTTTTTTGCTAAAATTCTTGTTTAGTTTTAATTTTAAATAATTAATGGTAAAAAAGTAGTGAAAATTTGTCCGACAAAAATTAATCTTTAATAAAATGCATTCTAACTCCCTACTACCTTGTATCACTATTTTTTTACTAAAACGTCAAATTTGAAGGATTTAAGACAACTAATTACCATTTTATTAGTGACAATGAACTCCTGATTATTTTAGAAAACAAATCTCGGACAGCAACTTGCCACATGGCCAGAAAACCACTGATAAAATCATCAATCTCATTGGTATCGAGTTCGAGATATTCCTTGGAGTGATTGCGAAAAGCTTCTTCAGGTAAATCGTCCTCAATTCAGGTGTCGAACTTGTCAAACAAAGAAGGATCTATACTAAACGATTAGCTGAAAAAGTGGTCAAGGAGTCTTAAAAACAGATACTCTCAATACAGGAAAAAATCACATGACTCCCGCCGAAATTGAAACTTTATTGAAAGAAATAAAAGAAGAAATTTTAGGGGACAAACCAAAAAACTTTAACAAGCTAGGAATTGATGAAATTACTCATTTCAAGGGAAAAATATGCAGCAGTGATCGTGATTTTAGTTCGGAGAAAACCCATTGCTTGATCAGAAAAGACAAATAAAGAAGTTATAGCAGAATAGTTTCTGGGACTCGGTTCTGAAATTTTGAATTAAATCGAATAGGTGAGCATTGACCTGTGGAAACCCTATCAAAGTGTTGTCGAAGAATTACTACCAAATGCGAAAGTAGTAGCTGACCGATTCCATGTAATGAAAGAAGTTAATGAAGAGTTAGACCAAAAAACAAAATCCGAGAAAAGACAAGCTGAGAACTTAAACAAT
>PXPT01000103.1:3883-9596 GCA_003021505.1 Cyanobacteria bacterium QS_4_48_99
TTGTCCAAAAAAATGTCCAACGATATGCCGATGGCTTGAGGAAAATCTAGGCTAATTCGATAATCATGGCACTACCTAAGGGTTGTGGAAGGCATTAATCAAAAAAATTAAGCTGATTAAAAGAAAAGGTTTTGGTTGGACTAATTTCAATAACTTTAGAAGAAGAGTCCTGTTAAATTGGAGCTTTTGTCGCTAATTCACCATACTTATTCTAAAAGAGCCTCAATTTTTTCCACCTTCTCTAGCGATCGCTGTCGATTTTGCCCCGCTTTATGTCCTCGTAGAGCTGATCAAAGCGCATTAAGTGTGATTGCGTCCGCTGCACTCTGTAAGGCGCCGTTGTTCCAGGCGGATAGCACGCGGTTGACTCTAAACAGAGCCAGTAGAGATTCAATCATCTCTTGAGATCTTAACGCTACAATAAGTTAGTGCAGTTTGAGTGGGACGAAAACAAAGCAGCGATAAACCTATCGAAGCATGGAGTTTCGTTTGAGGAAGCTAAGACTGTTTTTGCTGATCTACTCTACGTTGACTTCTTCGATCCATACCATTAAGAAAATGAGGAACATTACTTCATTGTTGGAGAGTCAAACCAAGGACGCTTGCTGATTATGTCATATACGGAGAGAGGAAATTTGATCCGTCTCATTGGTGCAAGAGAAGTAACACGAGCCGAGCGAGAAGCCTATGAAGAGAGATGAGACTGAAATGGGAGATGAGCTTCGTTCAGAGTATGACTTGAAGAGCTTAAGGGTTAGAAGGTTGGGTTAGGAACGTAAAAGCTTTGGCGGGACAACCGTTCGCCTGGAACCTGATGTTGCAGAGATCTTTCCCAATGCCGATGCAGTCAATGAGGCTCTACGGTTTCTGATCAGAGTGATGCAGGAGAACCAATCTCCTGGAGCTAAGACGCAGCCAAATACCGGGTTTGAGCCGAACGAGTGATAGCCTGTCTAGGCGGTCTGCGTCAGCTCAACTGTACCATTGGGTACTCCCATGATTGCCTTCGGTAGATTCAAGGCATGAACAGAATTCGTAATTGAATTTCTCCTGCAAACTACGAATTAATAGTTACTTCAAAGCGGTCGATAAACTCGATAGTTAATGTTGGGAAAGATATTATCAATGTTTTCCACCTTCTTTAGCCAACCGCTGTCAATTTTGCCCTGCTTTATGTCCTCGTAAAGCTGATTAAAGCGCATTAAGTGCGATCGCGTCCGCCGCACCGCGTAAGGAACCATCGTCCCCGTACACATGATAAACGCCCAATCCGAAGACTGCGCCAGTAGCAACTCTCGCGCCGCCTGATTCAGTGCTTTCCATTCCAAATCATCGGCTGGTTCACGAGTTCCTAACTCCATCATGCGCTCCGTTGCCTTGTGCAGATGCGGATAAATCCAAGCGTTCGCCTCATTCAGCCAATATTCATGAAATCCTTTGTATCCCCAACTGGACTGGGAAGGCTTGCAAACCTTCTGAGTGGGATGCTTACGCAAATAATCGACCAGATGAGTCATTTCGTACGTTTTCTGGTCATGCCAGGACTTGCGGAACACGTAATCAATAAACCACGGTCCCTCGTACCACCAGTGACCGAATAACTCCGCGTCATACGGAGAAACCACAATCGGAGGAGGCTGGATTGTCTCAGCAAGATGCTCAATTTGCCGCTCTCGATTATACACGAAGTTCCCGGCGTGTTCTGCTGCCTTCTCCCTTGCCCAGTAGGGGTCATAGAGTTCCTTGTCGGATAATCCACCGCCGGAACCTGTGATCTTGTGATACTTGATCCCAGTGTTTTTCCGCTGCCCATTGGGTATAATGTAGGGCTTAATGTAATCGTATTCCGCTTCCCAGCCCAAGTCTTTATAAAACTCCCGATAAAGGGGGTCTCCCGGATATCCCACTTCCGAAGACCACACCTGCTGAGACGATTCGTGATCGCGACCAAAAGCAGCAACTCCTGTTTCTGTAAAGATGGGAGCATATGTCCCAAATCGAGGACGAGGACGCGCATACAGAACCCCATGTCCATCCATGAGGAAATAGCGCAACCCCGCATCCGCTAGCATCCTCTCCAACCCTTCGTAGTAAGCACATTCAGGCAACCAAATGCCTTTCGGAGGACGACCAAAGTTCTGCTCGTAGTGTTCGCAGGCAACCTGAATTTGTGCCCAAACTGCCTGAGGATACATTTTCATCAGCGGCAGATAGCCATGAGTGGCGCAGCAGGTGATAATTTCTAAGTTATTGCTATCAAGAAATTGTTTGAAAGCACCGACAAGGTCGCGATCGCAGCGCTCCCAAGTTTCCCGAATTTGCTGAAACTCGCTAACATAATGTTGGGCTAAGTAACGGATATGCCCATAATGCTCATTATGCTTGAGTTCCTTATCCACCAGTTCCTCTAATTTCGCAAGGTGCTGGTCATAGCGTTCTTGCAGGAGTGGGTCGCGCAACATCGACACCAGTGGCGGTGTCATGCTCATGGTCATTTTGAAATCGATCCCATCCCGCTTTAGCCCTTCCAAAACTCTCAGCAGGGGGATATAGGTTTCGGTAATTCCCTCAAACAGCCACTCTTCCTCTAAAACATAATCACTTTCTGGGTGGCGGACAAAGGGCAAGTGAGCGTGAAGGACAGGGGCAACGTAGCCAAGAGCCATAATAATTCTGCGCAGTTCACTAGAGACTTCTGCCAAGGCAGCTCGTTTAAATTTTAGACCGAAAAGAACAATCAGAGAACGCACATACTTAAGCTACTAATGCTGGCGATGTTCAAACTATAGAATAGTTATTAAGGTCGCCTAAAGTAGCCAGTCTCGCGCTCAAGCGCGTCAGTCTTACTTTTGTCCAGGCGTTTGGGGATTTCCAGTGCTGAAATCCCATAGCAGATAGGCAGTCACAGAAAGGATACCCATTTGTCAGTGTCGCTCCAGCTACTGCTATTCGTTGACGAGCGTTCTAGCTCTCAGGAACATATTCAGCAAATCCGCAGCTATCTCCAAAGCCTGAAGGAAGAATATTCTTTTGAACTTCAGGTTGTCCCAGTAAAAAAACAGCCCCATTTAGTGGAGCATTTTCGAGTTGTAGCAACTCCTGCTCTGGTTAAAATCTCTCCAGAACCCAAGCAGACTATCGCAGGTAGCGATTTAGTGACACAGCTTCAACAATACTGGCAGCAATGGCAGCACAGTGTGGGGCAGCAGTCTTTTGCCGAGCAAGGCGACTCCTCGGAGGCAGTTAGTTCGGTGGGGAATTCAGCAGAACTGATTCGGCTTTCTGAAGAAATTTTTCACCTCAAAAAAGAAAAGGAAGAACTTTTAGAGCAGTTGCAGTTTAAGGATCAGGTTTTGGCGATGTTGGCGCACGATTTGCGCAATCCTTTAACTGCCGCCTCAATGGCTTTAGAAACGCTGGAAATGGCGCAGGCTCAAGAAGAATCAGAGCCTTCTGCCGACCTGCAAGAGCAGTTGCACAAGCAGGCACAAAGCCAGTTCCATATCATGAATCGAATGATTACAGATATCTTGCAAGTTGCCAAGGACAAGAGTGCGGAACTACAGATTCAACCGCAAAAGTTGGATTTACACTCTCTCGGTGAGGAGCTTGTGAGCCAATTTGAACACTCCCTTCAAGCAAAATCGCTCCAGTTGGAAAAGGATTTGCCTAAGGATTTACCCGCTGTCTATGCTGATCAAGAATGGATACGCCAAGTGATCGTTAACCTCTTGGAAAATGCGGTGAAATACACTCCCGAAGGAGGCAAAATTCACTTTTCCATGCTCCATCGCACCAGTCAGAAAGTGCAAGTGAGCGTCTGCGATACGGGTTCTGGCATTCCAGAGGAGAAACGCGAGCAAATCTTTGAAGGACACTATCGACTGAAGCGAGATGAAAGCAAAGAGGGATATGGAATCGGTCTATCTCTGTGTCGCCGCGCCATCCGCGCCCACTACTGTCAAATCTGGGTTGATAGCACTCCTCATCAGGGCAGTTGCTTTCACTTCACGCTGCCAGTGCATCGCTCCTGATTTTTAGAAACTCACTTTTTCCCATTTTGTATAGCAGAATGGAACTAAAGTATTATGTTATACTCAGGTTTAACATGCAACCTCCTCAAAGACCGAAAATTGGTGACTAAAGGGCAGTAATTTTCCTGTTTTGAAAGTCACTTTTGCTACTAATTTATTCCCGACTACAGCTTGCGATGCAGCTTGAGGACTTAACTAAAGGAGCGACAGTTGAGGGCATTCTACCTAACCAGGCAGTAACTGTTGTAGATGTCAACTGGTTCGGAACCAACGCCATTGAACTCACCTACAAAGACAGCAGCGGTCGCCTCGACAGCGAGTTGCTATACCGAGAAGCCGAACCACCCTCGAAGTTGTCACTCAAGACCGTCCCTGGAGCTTTAGTGCTGATGGCTCTCTCTTGCGCCTCGTCTCGGAAGCCTACCGCATTCGACTGGCGCACTTGTTTGACCCCATGCTGGCAGTTCACACTTCCCTAGTTGATCCCCTTCCTCACCAGATCGCTGCCGTCTATGGGGAAATGCTACCGCGTCAGCCACTGCGTTACCTGCTAGCAGATGACCCCGGTGCTGGGAAGACAATCATGGCAGGATTACTCATTGCCGAACTCCGAGTCCGAGGGGAACTTGACCGCTGCCTGATCGTTTGTCCTGGCAGTTTAGCTGCCCAGTGGCAGGATGAATTGAATCGACGTTTTCATTTACCGTTTGAGATTTTAACGAATGATCACATAGAAGCTGCCCGCACCGGGAATGCCCTCGCCGAGATGCCCCTAGTAATTGCCCGCCTCGACAAGCTCAGTCGCGATGACAACTTGCAACAAAAGCTTCGCTCGAGTGACTGGGACTTAATTATCTGCGACGAGGCACACAAAATGTCAGCGTCTTTTTTCGGCGGCGAGATTCGAGAAACCAAGCGCTACAAACTCGGCAAACTCCTCTCGACACTTACCCGTCATTTTTTACTAATGACCGCTACGCCCCACAGCGGTAAAGAGGAAGACTTTCAACTGTTCATGGCGCTGCTAGATGGCGATCGCTTTGAGGGGCGCTTTCGCGATGGGGTTCACGTTGTCGATACCTCAGACTTAATGCGCCGCTTGCTCAAAGAAGACCTGCTCAAATTTGACGGCAAACCTCTGTTTCCCGAACGCCGCGCCACCACGATTGAATACGAACTCTCAGACTTAGAGGCAACTCTCTACCAGCGGGTAACTAACTATGTGCGCGAAGAATTCAACCGCGCCGATGCCCTCAACAACCATCAAAGAAAGGGCACGGTTGGCTTTGCTCTCACCATCCTTCAGCGGCGACTTGCCTCTTCCCCCGAAGCAATCTACCAATCCCTACACCGGCGGCGAGAACGTTTGCAAAAGCGTCTTAAAGAAGAAGAACTCCTCAAGCGCGGCAGTGAAACTGCCCTTGGTTGGAAAAGTATCTCCGGTTTAGCAGAGCGCGATGATTGGGAAAAATTTGACGAGGATACCCCCACCGAAGAGCGAAACGCGATTGAGCAAGAGGTCGTTGATAAAGCTTCTGCGGCTCGCACAATTGCCGAACTCAAAGTCGAAATAGAGCTGTTAAGAGCGCCTAACAAAACTGGTATATATAGGGGTAGAGAGCTCTGGTCTGTGCCATGGCTAAGCCGCTCGTGCCTGACGAGCTTTGGGCGGAAATCGA
>PXPT01000104.1 GCA_003021505.1 Cyanobacteria bacterium QS_4_48_99
TATCTGGCATGGGCTCGAATACATTTACAAGGGCAAGTTCGCTCATTTCTTCCATTTGTTTTTAACCAAGCATCCTTATCCTACCACTTAGAATGAAATAGCCCTGGCTTGCGCGGGAGCCGCACCCAACCCGGGTAGGTAGCGGTGAATGCGCTTTCAACTGCCGTTGTAGCGACAGGATGGGAAGTAGCCATAGACGGTCTGCCAAGGCGGAAAGTCCGACGGCAGCGCGCCAGCCAGGGACAGCCGGCACGCAAGACGTACAGAATGGCTTCAACCACGGCTCGCAGGTTGGTGTTGCGAGGCCGCCCCAACTGGGAATCGGTAGCGAAGTAGACTGCAAGTACTGCCCACCGCGTGTCGCTCAGCCGAGTGGGATAGGCTGGGGTGGTAGCTTCCATGGCTTGTCCTCCTGGTTCTTCGGTAGGACAGCCTACGCTATGGAGGCTCCCTGATTTTTAAAACACCCTCTCATGCCAAAGCACTCAGTAGCGTGAGCTCTTGAAATCCATTTGTCGCACGGAGGAATATCCCTCGAGTTAAAATTTAATCAATAAAGGGCGCCTCTAAAAATTGGCTGATTCGCAATAATAGAAGGCTACTATCCCCATAACCCCGTCGCGCATTTGCAACAAAGGCTATTCTTTGAGGTCCCTAAATAGAGGTTCCCTTGGGAAGTCTCCATCCTTTGGAGACATCAACTGAATAGAAACTCGAACCGGAGTAGATCATGAGCCGCGTACTTGTCTTCGGGTATGGACTGATTGCCTACGTGATGTTTCTCGGGGTCCTGCTGTACGCCATCGCGTTCGTGGGAGATTTCGCATTCTTGTGCTTCATTCCGCAGGGGATCGATACCTCCGCCGGGGATACGCCGTTCTGGACAGCAGTCGGGATCGACGTCGCACTGCTGGGTGTGTTCGCCGTCCAGCACAGCGCGATGGCCCGACAGGGATTCAAGGACTGGTGGACGAACATCATCCCCGAAGCAGCCGAGCGCAGCACGTACGTGCTCTTCACCAACATTCTGTTCATCGTCCTGCTTCTGGCAGTGGCGACCGATCGAACTCCAAATCTGGAGTGTCGAGAGCGCGGCCGGTATCTACGCCATCTGGGAACTCTACGCAGTAGGGTGGGGACTCGTTCTCGTTTCGTCGTTCCTCATCGATCACTTCGAGCTGTTTGGGATGCGGCAGGTGTACGCTCACTTCAAGGGCAAAGAATTCCAGCCGCCGTAATTTCAGACGCCCGGGCTCTACAAGATAGTCCCTCATCCGCTCCTCCTCAGCTTTCTCATTGCCTTCTGGGCGACGCCGCATATGACTGCCGTCCACCTGTTGTTCGCGGTCCTCACGACCGGTTACACCCTGGTCGGAATTTTCTTCGAAGAGCGCGATCTCGTCGACCAGTTCGGCGACCAGTACCGGGAGTATCGCTCGCAGACGGGGATGCTTTTCCCCTGGCCGTCCGGCGGCGGGGAGGACTGATCCCATCCCCATCTTCGTAGTGTGTGCACTAGATTTCGATCTTCAAAATTCCCTCAATATGGAGGTCATGTTTCTTGGTGAGCGTGCCTCGGCTACCAAAAATGGGATGACCCGCTTGCCGCCGTCAAAACCTCGTGCCCGGTGGGTAGAGGCAGCCTAGGGGCACGGTCTACCACTAGTTTCGCAGTGGGCGCTGGAGTGGCAGCTGGGAAGGCATGCTAGGGGCTATTCGTGAGCAGGTGCGGCTTCACCCAGGAGGGCAAGCCACCCCAGTGCCGGTCTTGTCGATGCCCAATCCCTCCAAACTACCGAAACTGCTGGAGCAGAGCGAGGCGATGACGCTGGCAACAAACTTCAAGGGCGCAAGCGCCATCTGTGAGTTGATAGCCCAGGATTGTTGCTCAAGGTCAAGGTTTTAGCAGCCCACCGCTCCCATAATACGGGGCAAGCAACTGTTGCGAACTCTTCAACAGCAGTTTCCACCATGGCAGCATGGGTGGGTTGATGGCGGAAACCGCACCACCTTGATTGCTTCGCTCCAGCAGGAATTAGGCGGGACGGTCGAGCCACTGCGACCTCCTCATGCTCTCGTGGCTGGATTACCGCACCTGGTACTTCCGAAATTAGTATGATGCTATACTTTTTAGACATCCTCTCAGATCGTTACTGATTTTCTTTCCCAGCCAGAATATAAAAAGCTAGCCGATCAGATCTCGAAATATCGCAAAGAATATTATCAGGAAAATCTCCTGCCGAAGGTACGCCCATTTGAGAAAGTGCGCGAACTATTTGAGCGCGTAGCCGCAGATGGTAAAAAGATTGTCCTTGCCTCCTCAGGCTGCAAGGATACTCTCGCTAAATACAAGCAAATGCTCCACATTGAAGATCTAATAGATGATGAAACTTCCACTAACGAAGCCAAGAAGGCAAAGCCCCATCCCGACATCTTTCAGGCGGCGTTGGACAAGTTGGTAGTCCTGCATAGGAATGGTAGTGTGAATGTAGGTTGGATTCCAGAGCAAGATGAACTGTCCACAGTGCTGTTGCAAGGGTGTGATCCGATAAGGAGGTAACTACCAGGCAAACAGCGGTTCTGCTGCCACTTCTGCGATCGCCAATTTCTCCCAGATGCCACTCCTCAGCCAGTTTCTCCAAGACTCGCGCTCTGGTGGCTCGGCTTTCTGAAAGAGCGCCTGGTGCTCGCTGCCGTTGCCCGGGTTGCTCAGGTGTGGGAACGCTGGCTTCAGTACTACCTCCATCAAAAGTACTATCAAATTCCCATTTCCTTACGGTTGGTGCGAACCAGGTCAACGCTTTCACGCTCAAAGACCTGGTTTTAGGAGAGAAAGACTGAGTATCATGGCAGCAATCTGTCAAGAAAAATTCCTTGCACCAATCCTAGATCAAGGAGATGGTCAAGCTTAATTAATCGAAACATGGCTACAAGATTGTTTGCTGCCATTAGTTAAACCAGGTCAAATAATTGTGATGGACAATGCCCCATTTCATCACTCTCAAATCATTCCAGAATTAATGGAAAACGCTGGCTGTGAACTCTGGTATCTCCCTAACTACTCTCGCCTATTTCCACCCCATCGAGGTGGCAAAAAATTAAGACTGCAATTCGAAAAGAGCTACCTAAATACCACTTTCATGTTCATCGAGCCGCCGATGCGGGAAGAAGGGATCGCGGTAGGTGATACGCCCTAGGATGCTCAAGCCGCAGGCAAAATCAACTTACGTACAATTGGTGCCGTTTGTGGCGGTTTCACCGAAGCGGAGCTACGAGAGGCAGGCTGCGTAGCTGTCTATCGCAACCCGGCTGACTTGCTAGCTCCATACAAACAGTCGCCACTAACATCGTCTTGAGACTATCTGCTAAGCCCCTACTATTTATAATCAGCTCTAAAGCTTATCCTAGGCACCGCTCTACAAAACTTAGACAAAGTTGGACTTTGATGTTTGCTTCCTACCTTGGATCTTCTCCAGAACTATCCATCAGTAGGCTTACAAGTCTGAGCTTACTCGTATGTGTCGAAAAGCGGTATATAAAAGCTTTTCACGTCTTGTGAAGCTTCTAACAACTCAGGTGGCTAAGTCGCTTTTTCACCGCACGTAGCACCATACCCGCGCCAGCCAAAATAGCTGGGTGTTTCATCCTCTTCCGGCGACGGTTATATACCGCGGGGTGGGCAAGTTTGGATAAGTTTTTGGTTACTGTTAAAATCCCCTTTAGGAAGGGGGAAATATATTTGAGCTTCACTTGACACTCCCCAGCCTAAAGTCGTGGGGATTCTCGCTTCTACGGGAGAGTCTAGAAAGCACGGAACTAAATCCAGATACTTTCCCCGATCTCAAAACCGCTCAGCGAGCTTTTTTGGGGATTTGGGTCATAATCGCAGCTTAATGAGAAGGGGAGAGGTAAAACCCTCCCCATAACCACTTTTCCTTTCCTATGACTGCGCTAAACGCTTCCCAGACAGTAGGGCTTTTGTGGTTGATTCACCTGCTTTTTGTAGCTGTCGCTTCATCTGTAAACCCAAAAGCGCGATCGCCAGCCATTGCCCCAGAATAGAGAAAAATACCGTTGTTACTGGGACTTGGGAAGTAGCAAAAATTGCTCCAGCGGAAAACAGCCGTAAGCCAGGCGTTTCGATAAAAATGGCAGAACTTACCAGCGGCAATAGCACCAGGGCACTCACCACGCCAGCAGCCCAAGTTTCCCGCTTCGGCATTTTCATCAAAAGCAGTGATTGGGTAAGCATCGCGTAAATTAAGATTAGACTGGCATTCAGTACCACCCCGAAAAGCACCGGGATTCTGTATTCTCCCAAAGGCAAGAATAGGATTGCTGGTAACAAGGCGAGGGAGGTTATGGCGAGATTCAAGGCGATCGCCACGGTGGATGGGCTTTTATCTCCCCCAATCAACTCCTTGAGGAGACTACGATTCTCTTTAGTAGCCCGATGCCGATAACGCGCCCAGTCTTGCAGGGTTTGCCGATGGGGACTCAATGCCGCAATCAATCCCAAAAACAGCAGTAACTCGAAGCCGAGTAGTGTCGCAAAATTCATAAACAAGGCTTGTTCGGGGATGTCTCCCAAGAACTCACTCGGCTGAAAAACAAATCCGAGATTCACTAAGGCAAAGCTGCCAGAAAGCCCATAGCTCTGCTGCTTGCTCAAGATGATAATACGGGGATTGGAAAAGCGACGCTTTAGCCCTTGCCAAATCCAGTAACTCCACAAACCATAATTGAGCAGGAGAAAGCCCATGCCAGTCTCGGCACTATTCCACAGCGGCAGCCGATACCAGTGCAGTTGTGCTAAATCTTTAACGTTGAAGTAACCAATACTTCCCAAAGAGTGGGACGTTTCGCCGACTAGATACGGCAGCACCTTGCCTGGGTAAAACAGTGTTAACCAGTCTGCCGAACTCCAGAAAACTGAGTGGTTTGTCAGACTCGCGCCTGTCATGAGACATAAATAGAACAATACGGCACTGCTGCCCAACCAGGCTTGGAATTCACCCAGTCTAGCGCTGACTAGCCCGAAAAGGAGAGCGGCACTGTAGGAGAAAGCGCAACTTGCTGCTAACACAGCGTAGAAACTGAAAATTAGACTCAGCGGAATTTGTGCAGCTAAGCCAGCCCCGAGGTGCAACGGTAGGGCGATCGCTCCCATAACATACAGCAAAGCGGGTACGCCTAGCATTTTGCCGATTAAAATACTCACCGCTGATTGGGGACTAAGGCGAATAAAGCCCAGAGTACCGCGACGCTCTTCCCGCACGATATCCCTAATCAGCAGGTAGGTTCCCACCACCAACAGAGCAAACATGCCCATCAGACTCAGGGCGACGAACAAGTCTAGCCACCACAGTTGCCAGTTGCTATTACAAGAATAGGCTCCCTGGCAGTATCGCGCGATGCCGTCGTGAGCAGACAGGCGAGTCTGGAAGAACAGATACAGTAGCACCTGAGCAAGCACTGAACTTACCGCCGCGATCGCCAGATTACGGGGTTTGAGTCGTCCTTTAAATTCTCGAAATAGCTGAGGATTGACCTCACCCAAGCGATTTAGCAATGTTTGTACCATCTTTGAGCTACTCCGCTAGATATTGAAGCCTTTGTATCACAGGAATCGGAGCTGAAGCCATGATTTTAAACTAGAATGTTTTCCGATGGCTAAGATGCTTGCTGATGACCCAGTGTCAGGAAAATTGTTTCTAAGTCTTCGGTGGTGCAGTGGAATTGTGTCAGAGGAATCCCAGCAGTAACAAGCGATCGCAACAACTCAGCGCGATCGTTAGCATCTCCGGCAAAGGAAACCCGTATTTGCCCCTCATCTGGCATTACCTCCCAATCCTCGACTAGGGAATGATTTTGCAGTTCCCCTTGCAGAACTTCCCGTGCCCCCAGCGTGGATAAGATAATTTGCTGACGACCGAAGCGCTGGTACAATTCCTGTAGTGAAGCACTTTCGACGAGATAGCCTAGTTCCATAATTCCCACGGATGTACACAGTTCGCCAATGTCGCTGAGGATGTGAGAGGAAATCAGAATGGTCATTCCCGCTTCTTGCAAAGTTTTGATGATTTCGCGAAACTGCATCCGGGATATGGGATCAAGACCGGAAACTGGTTCATCTAATAGGAGTAAAATGGGTTGGTGAATAATTGTTCGGGCAAGGCTAAGGCGTTGCTTCATTCCCCGCGAGAGGGTAGAAATCTCGCTATTGCGCTTATTGGCAAGCTGCACCAGTTCTAACACTTCTTGTAAGCGACGGCGACGTTGGGGCGATCGCAACTGGTAAAGTCGGGCAAAATAGTCTAAGTAATCCCAGACGGTTAAGTCATTGTAGAGTGGGAAGTCATCAGGGAGATAACCCAAGCGACGTTTCAGCGTGGAGGTACTATCTTCTAGGTGGAGGCGTTCTCCATGAAGGTAAATTTCTCCGGTGGTGGGTTCCTCCGCTGCCGCTAACATCCGAATCAGCGTCGTTTTTCCCGCACCATTAGGACCAATTAATCCGTAGACTTCGCCACTGGCGATTTGTAAGTCTACGTCATTCACCGCGATGTGTCGGTCAAATTGTTTGGTTAGTGCGCGGGTAGCGATCGCCTTGTCTTTTACCATCGAAATGATCTAACAGGGAAAAGTGGGTGCTGCTGATAAGTTACAGCAAACTTACCTCCTTTTTTAGAAAATTGTCACTCACCTCTACCAAGATAAAACAAGAAGATTGCCATCCCGGAGGATGGCGACTAAATAGAGTGAATAGAAATGCTTAACTAGTTATCCGTTTCTTAAGCTTAAAACCGAAGAGTCCCAAGCCTAATACCATTGTAGCTGCCCAAGTTGAGGGTTCAGGAACAGTAGTAGAAACTGGCTCGAGTTTCAGATTATGCGTTTCAACATAGTTCAGGCTTTCGTCGAAAAGCTTATATTGGCTAGACGTATTAATCGTAAGCTCTTGATAAGAAGGGCTTCTTGTTTGATAACTTATGAAATTCCAGCCATCTTTCCGTCCAAGCGAATTAGCAGCAGTAACCCGTGAAGTCTGAGGGTGGAACAAAAAATCGTCTGAATAACTGAACTTCTTGCTCAAGTCCCAGCGATCGCCATTGAGATCAGCATTGAAACTAGTTAACTTGTGGAATCCCAAGTCTTTAGTAAAATCAAATCCCCTGGTGTCCATAGCATAGAGCTTAGGGGAATAAGTAAACTGTCCTTCAATGGTGGAATCCTGATCAGGTTGGAAATCGATGTTTACAGTATTGTTCAAGGTAGCAGCATGAACACCTGAAACTGAAGCTGTGATCGAGATAATTTAGTGGTAATCAGTGTCTTGAGTTTCATGTATTCTTTCAAATAGTATGTACGTTGGGCGGTGTACCAACCATTGGACTCAGCTCAAGCTTTTACTTCTTAAGCTTGAGTCGGTAGGCAATCATAACCCTACCAATCATGACCCCAGCATAGGTCGAGGGTTCCGGCACTGTCGTTTTCTGGTGGCATTACGACAGGCTCATCGTCAGCAGCATTAGCGGGTTCTAGAAACTTTTCTCTGGCATTTGCGTGGAATTTCCCATTTATAGACTCTCGCTCGAGTGTGATTTTCCCCTATGGCAGCTCAAGTGATCGCGCTAGTTTTACTTCACTTTACAAATCTCGAAAAATCCCCAGATCCCACCACTAGGGGCAAAATCCTGGCGATCATCTCTGCCCCTGAGGCTCCGTACTTCTACGCCACGGACTCCTTA
Source organism: Cyanobacteria bacterium QS_4_48_99 (assembly GCA_003021505.1). Classification (GTDB taxonomy): domain Bacteria; phylum Cyanobacteriota; class Cyanobacteriia; order Cyanobacteriales; family Rubidibacteraceae; genus QS-4-48-99. The sequence goes on from PXPT01000104.1 coordinate 7,752, forward strand.
TCCCTAATTTTGCTGTGCTTTGCGCTTTCTGAGCCTCCAGGCACCTAAAGTACTACCTGCTAAAAGCGTGCCAGCCATCGTTGAGGGTTTCGGGACTCGTTCAGCTTCCCACGTGCCACTAACCGAAATATTGCCGAGTTCGGAAGTTTCGCCGGACTGTTGGTATGTCCCACCGTTTTCTATAGAAAGTCTAGTACGTCTGATATTATCCCTGCCACTGGCTCAGGACCGAAATTCCAATAATTTCCTTGTTCGACGTTACGTACCAAGCGGATAGAAGCCGCGCCAGCCGGGATTGTTTGGTTATCGGGTAACGGCGTATTTCTGTAGGCTTCGGGAACCTCAACGGATTTTATTCCGGTAGTAGGGGGAACAAAAAACAAAAAAGGCTCCCCCCCAATATTGCTATTGCTCAAATCCCATGAGCGTCCAGCAATGTTTGCCGAAAAGCTAGTAAGTTGATGAAAATTATCACTGGTATCAACTGATACGGAGTCGATAATCGATTCTACTTGATCGCTAGAATCTAGCACACCAACCTTCCGAAACTCCTCTTGACGATTTTCAGGAACGCCAGGTGCCAGGGTGCTATATACGGCGATAGTGCCCTCAAAAGGCTCTCGCTCAATACTAAACTGTCCATTTCCCACTTGCTCTCCCTCTGAGGAAAAGCTTAGATTCCAAGTGGTGGGACCGGTAATTGTTGCTGCTTGTGCTACCTAGTTTTCCATCGCGCCCCAGCCTAGGGCAACGCTGGCTGCAGCAACTGCCAGTTTTCTAGCGGTACTCATCAATTATTTTCTCTACTCGTGTCAGATTGGCACTCACAGTACCACTCTGAGCTGGCTGACCCAAAAATCATGGGTCTCAAGCCCCTTCCTTGAGGAAGCCCCGTGATATATAAAATTAGTTCTAAGTAGGGATGGGCTATCCCCAAAAAAGCTCGCTGAGCGGTTTTGAGATCGGGGAAAGTATCTGGATTTAGTTCCGTGNCGCTGGCTTAGGAGTGAGGAATGTATTTAAAGGTGCTTCTACGCGATAGTTTTTATCCCGCTCTTGCTTTGCGCTTTCTTAGCCTCCAGGCACCTAAAGTACCACCTGCTAAGAGTGTGCCAGCCATCGTTGAGGGTTCTGGGACTCGCTGTGCAGTCCAGGTTCCCGTTTGAGACAGCGTCGCCGCAGCTTCAGAGAACGAGCCACCATCCCTAATTCTAAATTGATTGTATATTACAGGCTCGAAAGGTCCTTCTTGAAAAAACCAATCTTGTCCAGAACTTAACGCTGGAAAACGTGAATCGCCGAAAGAAACATTTCGTAGTCCACCAGTAGCAGAAGGGAGGGTATCCCCTTCAGGAGGGACAAGAAATAGAAAGGTATCGCCATCGCTCAAGTCATACGAGACTTCACCAATCCTTACTCCATCACTCGTTTGGATAGTTGTTGCTGAAAAGCTAGTGAGTTGATGAAAATTATCACTGGCATCAATCTCTATAGGTTCTGCTGTGAAAGAACGCGGATCGGGAGGATCATCTGGGTCAACTAGAATTGGGGTATTAACTTCTGCAAAAGTTCCCTCAAAAGGCTCCCGCTCAATACTAAACTGTCCACTTCCCACTTGCTCACCCTCTGAGAAAAAGCTCAGATTCCAAGTGGTGGGACCAGTAATTTTTGCTGCTTGTGCTGATTGGGCTTCCATTGCGGCCCATCCTAGGGCAACACTGGCGGCAGCAACTGCCAGTTTTCTAGCGGTACTCATCAGTTATCCTCTCTACTAGTGTCAGCTTGGCATTCACACTACCACTTTGAACTGACTTACAGAGACGAAAGATTGTAAATAGGCGCTAATTCTGTTGCTATTGAATTAGAAAACTCCCAAACTGCTGGCTTAGGAGTTAGGTATGTATTTGCAATTTAACCAAAA
>PXPT01000105.1 GCA_003021505.1 Cyanobacteria bacterium QS_4_48_99
TTTTGCCCAGAGTGCCATCATCAAGGCGGTAGAGATGTGGCGGCAGCACAAATCATAGCCCAACGCGGGCTTGCAGCGGTGGGACACACCGTCAAGATGGTTGGCGAGGGGTTAAGCATAGGCTCCCCTACGACCCAACAATCCCACGCGCTTTAAGCCGTGGGAGTGTCAACTTAACAGTGTGTTTCATAACCTTGATTGCGGACTACTAAAGTACCGCTGAAGTGAGAGTTTCAGATTGGGCAGAGGTTGTCGGAAAGACTCGCAGCCCCTCTGGGTTAACTGCTACCTGCACCCGTGTTCCTACCGGGAGTGCGGTTTGGTTGAGAGTACAAGCAATCAGTTCCCGTCCCGAAGGAGTCTGCAAGCAGTAACGATGCTCTCAACCGAGAAATTGGCAATCGCGTATCACCACACTGGCATTATCATCAGGGATAAGGAGCAAGTCTTCCTGACGAATCATTAGTTCTGCCTCATCACTGTTCGCTGCACCGTGATTGAGGTGAAAGTCACCTACCTCGGTTTCCCAAACTTCACCGCTACGGCGTGCTGGGAGAAAGTTCGCTTGGGTGACAAACTCGGCAACAAAGCGAGATGCAGGTTCGGTGTAAATCTCTTCGGGTGTGCCAAACTGTTCGATTTGCCCCTTCCACATTACAGCAACGTAGTCAGAAATGGAGAGAGCTTCTTCTTGGTCGTGAGTAACAAAAATTGCCGACGTTACCGCCGCTTTGAGTATATCTCGCAGTTCCTGCCGGAGTCGCAGGCGAACTTGCACATCAAGATTGCTCAGGGGTTCATCTAGTAGGATTAGGGATGGGCGGGGCGCTAGCGCCCGAGCAAGGGAAACCCGTTGCTGTTGACCGCCCGACAGTTCGTGAGGATAGCGGTCTTCTAAGCCCTCTAGTCTGACCAGGGCAAGAGCTTCTTTAACCCGCTTTCTTAGCTCATTCGAGAACTTTTTGCTAGTATCTCGCAAGCCAAATGCGACATTTTTTGCCACGCTAAGGTGAGGAAAGAGGGCGTAGTCTTGAAAAACCATGCCTACATCTCGCCTCTCTGGCGGAACCCAGTTCCCCGACCCTGCAACCCGCTTTTCTGCAATTTCGATAGTTCCCGAAAGTCGCCGCTCAAATCCGGCAACTAACCGCAATAGCGTCGTTTTACCACAGCCCGATGGACCTAACAAGCCCAGCAAATCTCCCTGTTGGAGGGTCAATGTCACAGCATCGACAGCAGGGGAAGCGTTGCGGGAAAATTGCTTCGTGACACCCTCCAAGTGAATAATAGAAGATTGGCTCATGAAAGCGAACCTCGCTTTTGCACTCGAAAAACTTATTGAAAGTAACAATCAGCAACCCTGTAATTAATCTTAGCGTTTTTGCATTAATTCTTACTAAGGAGTTCCCTGCAAGTGTTCTCATCCCTGGGAGAGTCTCAAGATAGCCAATCAGGATTACTCCGCCTCAGTATTAATGGCTGGACAGTCTTCGTTGTGGCGATCGCTGCTCTCATTGCTACGCCCATTATTTTTGTTGTCAGCAGTATCTTCTTTGATGCGGGTGAGATTTGGAGTCATTTGGCTGCCACCGTTTTGCCTGATTAGCTCCAGAACTCTTTTTGGTTAATGCTGGGGGTGGGAAGCGGCGTTTTGCTGATTGGCGTGGGCACGGCATGGTTGGTAACGATCTGCCGTTTTCCTGGTAGCCGAGTGTTTGAATGGGCGCTGCTTCTGCCTTTGGCTACCCCGGCTTATCTGCTTGCCTATACCTACACATACATGCTGGACTTCTTCGGACCGGTGCAGACAGGACTGCGGGAGCTATTTGGCTGGAGTAGTGTGGGAGATTATTGGTTCCCTGACATTCGCTCAGTTGGGGGCGCGATCGCCATGCTTGTTCTTGTACTCTATCCCTACGTTTATCTACTGGCGCGGGTGGCGTTTTTAGAGCAGTCGGCTTGTACTCTAGAAGCTAGCCGTTCCCTAGGCTGTGGTCCCTGGCGTAGCTTCCTTACCGTTGCTCTGCCTTTGGCTCGACCTTCGATTGTTTCCGGGTTGTCGCTGGTACTCATGGAAACCCTGGGCGAGTTTGGCACAATGAAGTATTTTGGCGTGACTACCTTTACAACCGGGATATATCGCACCTGGTTTGGCATGGGCGATCACACCGCAGCCGCCCAGCTTGCCGCAGTGTTGTTAATTTTTATCCTCTGCTTAATTTTGCTGGAACGTTTCTCCCGTCGCCAAGCCCGTTATTATCAAACTAGCAGTCGCTATCACCAGCCACCGCGATATCCGCTATACCGCATTCGAGCTGGAGCTGCCTGGGTTGCTTGTTTCCTCCCGGTGAGTCTCGGTTTTGGCGTGCCAACAATCTATCTCCTCTACATGACAATTGCTAATGCTGATATGACCCTATACAGGAGTTTTTGGGATTTGGCAACCAATAGTTTCATGCTGGCAGTTATTACCGCCGGGATTGCCATTGCGATCGCTTCCATCATGGCATACGGGCAGCGATTGCAGTCGAATCTTGTCATGCACCTAGGGATTCGGGTTGCCGCTATGGGTTATGCGATTCCGGGCACGGTGATTGCCGTAGGTGTGCTGATTCCGATGGGTCGCCTCGATAACGCCCTCGATAGCTGGATGCGTGCTACTTTTGGCATCTCTACAGGTTTGCTCCTCAGCGGCACAATTGCCGCCCTCATCTTTGCCTATCTGGTGCGCTTCCTTGCAGTTTCTTTTAATACAGTTGAGTCCAGTCTTGGCAAAATTTCCCCTAATCTCGATGATGCTTCCCGCAGTCTCGGTCATGGACCCGCTAGCACCCTTTTTCGAGTTCATGTACCCTTAATGTGGGGAGGAATCATTACGGCTGCGATGCTCGTCTTTGTCGATGTCATGAAGGAGCTGCCCGCCACTCTGGTGATTCGACCTTTTAACTTCAATACTTTGGCTGTGCAGGTTTACCAATACGCTTCGGATGAACGCCTCGTCGAGGCATCTGCCCCAGCGCTTGCGATTATTCTGGTAGGAATAATTCCAGTGATTTTCTTGAGCTTAGAAATTACCAAGTCTCGCGTCGGTTCTGGCGACAGTTAAGATCGACTCCGGTTGAATATCCATGATTAGACAGACGCGGGGACACGGAGATGCGGGGACGCGGAGAGCAGGAGAGCATGAGGTAAATTCTCCTGACCTACTGCCAGCCGGCACGGTTCATAATGCGGACAGCTTCGGGATTATTGCCCCCTAGAACAGCAACATTGAGCGAATCTTCTTTGAAATCGCCCAATCGTGCGACAATTGGGTCCAGAGGGACATTGGGAACGACGGGATATTCGCTGTTGCTCTGAGCGAAGATGGCTTGTGCTGAGGGGCTGGCGAGATACTCCAAAAACTGGATTGCCGCATCGCGGTTGGGGGCAGTCTTGATAACACCGCCGCCGCTAATATTGACGTGGGTTCCTCTGCCCTGCTGATTAGGGAAGAATACTTCGATAGGATTAAACACCTCTGGGTTTTCTGCTTGCCGTCCTGGTGCAAAGCGAGTCAGGTAATAATAGTTAGCGATGGCTACATCCGCCATCCCGGAAGCAGCCGCCTTAATCTGTGCCATGTCACCTCCCCGGGGTGGGCGTGCAAAGTTTTCAACTAGACCGCGACACCACTCCTGAGTTTCCGATTTACCCAAATGCTCAATTAAGGATGCGACTAGGGATTGGTTATAGACGTTGTTTGATGAGCGGACGGCGAGTCGGTTTTGCCACTCCTGATTCGCTAGCGCTTCGTAAGTTGATAACTCGTCTTCGTTGACGCGATTTTGGTTGTACATAACCACCCGCGCCGCTTAGTGAGACCAAACCAGAGACCTTCAGGGTGTCGTAGATTTTCAGGAATTCTTCCCTCTAGCACGGTGGAAGAGATAGGGGCAAAAAGTCCCGCCTCCTCAGCCCGCCAGAGACGGGCGGCATCGACAGTGACAAGAAGGTCAGCAGGGCTATTGCGACCCTCACTTTTAATGCGCGTGATCAATTGGTCTGCGTTGCCCTTGAGCACATTGACTTTAATCCCCGTCTGTTCTGTGAAGTTGTTGTATAGTAGCTCATCTGTATCGTAGTGGCGAGAGGAATAAAGGTTGACTTCCCCACTCTGAGCTAATCCCGGCTTGACCCAACTAATTTGACTTGCGGCGGCTGCTGCTGTGGCCGCACTAGCGCCTAAAAAGATGCGCCTTGAAAATTTGCTCATCTACCAGTCTTGGCTCCTGCTCTTGTTCTGACTAGATGTCCATCCCTGAATATGTTTTGAGCAATGTTGCTAGTATTTTTGAAGTAGAGTGCCTGTTACCTGAAAAATCCGCAATTAATCTACCACTAAACAATCGCTAATTACTTTCACTTGAGTAGGCGATCACTATGCACAATTTCACAGATTGATTCTCTAAAACTCTCTCAAAAATAGGCTACGTGCCGCATCAATACTAATCTAACTGTGACTTAATACCAAGTCTCTAAATAGCAGCTACACATAAACCATCGACTAGCCAACCCCATTGAGTAAGCGATTGCATTTGTTGAGGCTTTAGTCTCGGAACCCATCGACTAATCGCCTGTTGTAAATCTGCAATAGAATCAAAGTGTCGCCACTGTAGCCAACGCTTTAATTGCTGCCAACCCGCTCCATCGGATTGACCTCCTGGCAGTAGGGAGGCTGAAACACTACTGACAACATTTTTAGCTACTGTCAAGATCTGAGCGCTATGGGCTTTGGCGTTGTCCAGTTGGATTACAGCACTTTTCAGGTAATGGAACCACAACAGTGGTAGAGTGATAGTGTGATGATTTTCACACTTGTTCCAGCATGCCTGTTGCTTACTCTACCGATGGAGGTCGCTGTGTGATTGAAGCATGGCCAAACCAACCAGGCTCGCAACCACAACTAGCACAAC
>PXPT01000106.1 GCA_003021505.1 Cyanobacteria bacterium QS_4_48_99
GGCTGCTTTCCCACGGGCGCGTTCCCCCTGCACCCAGCGCTTGACGGTGGCAAGGGCCACGCCCCACTCCCGAGCGAGTTGCTCCTGAGTTCGGCCCTGATCGACCAGGGCGGCGACGGCCCCCTGGCGGCTGGGTCCCCGACGATAGGCTTGGGGGGTCTGCAAACTCCATACTCCCTCGCTGCCAGATTTTCCTTCTATTGTGATCTATTTTGCTTTAAAAGTAATATCTAACCATGCTCAGGCTTAACCTTCACAGGCAACTCTAGTGGTACATGGGGAAAACCCAATCCGGGAGAGAATGAGAATCCCGAGTATTCTGGTGTTAGCAAAAACACATTAACTGGGGGATGCCACAGCATTCGAGACAGGTTCAACTGAATTGAGTTTTGAGAGATATTCTTTTTCTACTGAAAATGATAATACATTTTCACTCGGAAACTTAACTTACTTCAATGGAAAAGCTCTCTACAATACTGGAGTTAGTTCTGTTCCCTTGAGAGTTGAACTAAAATTCACCGCTCCCAATGGTTCCACTGAAGCTTTTAGCTCCGATTTTAATCTCGTTAGCACTTCTAGGGTACTGCTGAGGAGAAAGCTAATTCTGTATCTCTTGTCAGTGACATGGGCGATCGCAACTTCAATGTAGATGGAACTGACTACACGCTTGAGCTAACTGGATTTAGCCAAGACAGCGATGCTACTGTAGACCAACTCCGCACTCTTGAAGGCAAAACCACTACAGCCCAAGTTCTTGGTCAAATTACCCAAAAATCATGGGTCTAAGGCCCCTTCCTTTAGGAAGCTCTGTGATCTAATTACTGAGGCTCCCTCTAGTGTTTCCGAGCCTGAACCTGCTTCTGAGTCTGTTTCTGAACTCGCTTCCCAGACACGGCCTATTTCCGAACCTGAACCCGTTTCTGAGCCTCAGTCTGTTCCTGAACCTACCACTACCCTTGTATGGCAACAGCTCTAGGACTGGGAACTTTCCTTAAAAGGAAGCAGGGCAAAGCAAAAAGCTTAAGGTAAAGTAGAATTGACCTACTATGTTGTCAGCAATACCGAATCAACTCCTTCAGTTAGTCTGCTGGAGGAGTTTTTGAATATTACTAGGCACAGCACGTTTTCGCTCAAGCCGCTATAATATATTAGGCGTAGTCGTTATGAGTTTAATTAAAGTATGGCAACCTCAAATGTAGAAAACATGGTAATTATCGGCTCTGGACCAGCAGGTTACACTGCTGCCGTCTATGCCGCACGGGCGAACCTGAAGCCAGTAATGTTTGCAGGATTTGAAACTGGTGGACTACCGGGTGGACAGCTAATGACGACCACAGAGGTGGAAAATTACCCCGGTTTTCCCGAAGGAATCACTGGTCCCAAGTTGATGCAAAGGATGAAAGCTCAGGCAGAGCGCTGGGGAACAGAGTGCTATACCGAAGATGTCACCTACGTTGATTTGAGTGAGCGTCCCTATACAGTTCGCTCTGCCGAACGGGAATTTAAAACCAATAGCGTTGTCATCTCGACAGGGGCAAACGCCAAACGCCTGAATTTACCCTGCGAAGATAAGTTCTGGAGTCGTGGCATCTCCGCCTGTGCCATTTGCGACGGCGCTACCCCCCTCTTCCACGGTGCTGAACTCGCAATCGTCGGTGGCGGCGACTCCGCAGCCGAGGAAGCGAATTTCCTCACCAAGTACGGCGACAAGGTGCACCTACTGGTGCGTCGAGACCAAATGCGGGCGAGTAAAACCCTGCAAGACCGACTTTTCAATAACCCCAGAATCACTATTCACTGGAATACCGAGGCTGTTGATGTCTTTGGTGAAGATGGGGGTCACATGGAAGGAGTGAAAATCCGCAACAGAGAAACTAATGAAGAGAGCGACCTATACGTCAAAGGTCTCTTCTACGCCATTGGTCACACTCCCAATACCTCCTTATTCCAAGGACAAATTGAACTCGACGAGGTGGGCTACGTCGTCACTCAGCCCGGTTCGGTAGAAACAAACGTCGAAGGGGTTTATGCTGCTGGGGATGTTCAAGACCACGAGTTCCGTCAGGCTGTCACTGCGGCTGGTACGGGTTGTCAAGCAGCCATGTTGGCAGAACGCTGGCTCTCTCTCAATGGGCTAATTCAGGAATTCCATCAGGATTTGGAGGCACAGGAATCCTACCAGATGGAAGAAGAAGAGTCCAACGCCGATACCCCAGAAACCTTCGATGTCAACGAGACGCGCCACGTCGGTGGCTATGCACTGCGTCGGCTTTTCCACGAGAGTGATCGCCTAATTATGGTGAAGTACGTCTCGCCCAACTGCGGTCCTTGCCATACACTCAAGCCCATCTTAGACAAAGTGGTGGATGAATTCGAGGACAAAATTCACTTTGTCGAGGTTGATATTGAAGCGGAACCTGAAATTGCCGAGACAGCAATGGTAACAGGAACTCCCACCGTCCAATTCTTCCGCGACCAGGACATCGTGGATCAAATGAGAGGCGTTAAACAAAAGAGTGAGTTTCGCAACAAGATTGAAAGCTGTCTGCCAGCAGGCGTGTCTGCTGGAAGCTAGTTTTGTAGAAGACACGGGGACACCAAGTAAGGGGGTGAGAGCGTGAGAGCTGGGGAAAGTGAGGTGAGGGCGTGAGAGCGTGAGAAAAAGCTCTAGGAGCTCCAGGGGCAGGGAAGCAAGAAAAAGCTCCAGGGGCTCTCAGGGAGCAGAGGGGAAAAAAGCAGATCAATCTTTCTCCTCCGCACCCCCGCACCTCTGCATAGAAACCTCCTCGCTCCTCACTTTCCCACTGCTAGGAGTAAAGCGACTCACCTCGGCAATTCTGTACTGAAAATGACAGCTTCAATCTCTTGGAGAGCGGTTTCTAAATCGTGATTAACAATCTGTTGGTCAAATTCATCCTGGGCGGCAATCTCTAGGTGGGCACGCTCAAGTCGTCTGGCAACTGCTTCCTCGCTATCGTTACCCCGACTGCGGAGTCGCCGCTCTAGTTGTTGCATAGAAGGGGGAAGAATAAAGATCCGTAGGGCATCGGGAAAGCTCTGTTGGATTTTTCTCGCCCCAACCACTTCAATTTCTAAAACCACTGACTTGCCCTGAGCAAGCCGTTTTTCGACTGAAGAGCGGAGAGTTCCGTAGTAGTTTCCCGCATACTCAGCCCATTCCAACAATTCGCCCGCTTGGATCATGTCCTCAAATTGCTCGCGGCTGAGGAAGTAATAGTCTTTCCCTTCAATTTCACCGGGACGAGAGGTTCGAGTAGTCGCAGAGACAGAAAGATGAAGCTCTCGGTGACGCTGGAGCAGCGATCGCACCAAAGTCCCTTTCCCAACGCCGCTGGGTCCGGTTAAAACAATTAGTTTAGCAGCTTGCATCTTCGTACATCGGGGCTTCAATTACTACTTTGACCATCTTTGCTAATTACAAAGCGATGGGCGACGGTTTCCGGTTGAATTGCTGAGAGAACCACATGGTATGAATCAGTAATAATAACAGCTCTGGTGCGACGACCGTAAGTGGCATCGACTAGTTGTCCGCGATCGCGTGCATCTGTAATAATCCGCTTAATAGGAGCAGACTCAGGGCTAACAATAGCAATTACCCGATGGGCAGACACAATATTACCAAAACCGATGTTAATCAATTGGATTTCCATGAGAAACAAACGGGATTCCCGCTTCAGGAACAGTAAAGAGAAATAACACTAATGCTATCGACAAAAATGGAGCTTTACAATGACAAAAGTTACACAATTGTCGATTTTTTTTGCCTTTTTCTCGTTTTTATTCGCACTGATCGAATTTGCCATCTGTGTAAAGAGGGATTGTACACACACTTGCTCTGGTAAGCTGCTGACACCAATCCCCATTCTGAATGCACGCTTATTTTCTCCCCAGGTAGGGCTGATCATGAAATGGGAGTCGTTTAGCCCTGGGAGAACTACTAGAGTTCGCATGAGGAGTACAAGCCTGATCCCATCAGTGCTGGAGGGCGAGAGCATCTATGACAAAAAACTCCTGGAGTGAGCGAGCGCGGTACGGCTTCGACGAAATTGTCTCGAAAGGGTCCCTCACCTTGATGGGGTGGCTGGCGGCGATTGTCGGGCTTGTCGTTCTGATTATTTCGGTGGCAACTTGGGCAGTTGCATCCTCGCAACCGACTCTTGCAGATCAAATCTGGTCATTTTTGATTACAACCTTAATCTCCTGGGACCCGACAGCAGGTCAGCCCTGGCTAACTCGTGCCAGCATGTTGATTTTAATTTTAGTGAATCTTTTTACCGTTAGCGTTTTGGTTAGCGTGATTGTCACTGAACTTGAAAGAAGACTGAATAAATTGCGTCGGGGTCGCTCAGTTGTCCTAGAAACAGATCACACGGCGATTTTGGGTGGTAGTGTCAGGTGTTTATGATTCTTGGGGAGTTAGTAAGGGCACGTAAAAACCAGCCGCAATCCACTATTGTTGTTCTCGGCGACAAAGACAAAGTGGAAATGGAAAGAGAAATTCGCGATCGCCTCGGAAAAACTGGACGAACGCGCATTATCTGTCGGCAAGGAAAGCCCACTGACCAAGGGTTTGTGAACACAAAATCTGCCATCCTGCCTATCTGAGACTAGCAGAAGAAACATACCAGCAGATCGAGGCTTTGCTGCCGCGCCAGCGCGGAACGTTTCCTGAAGTCACCGGCAAGTACTCCATGCCATGTTGTAGGTGGCAGAGCATGGCTG
>PXPT01000107.1 GCA_003021505.1 Cyanobacteria bacterium QS_4_48_99
TGGGCTTGCGTCCGGCCCGACTGGTAGTATCTCGCTGATTGACTCGCTCGAGCAGGGGAGGAAATTCTTGCCAGGGAATGACTTCATTGAGCCGTTGCAAGAGAGCTTTCTTCTTGTCCAGCTTCTGCTGTCGCTTTTCTCGATCCCAGAACCCTAGCTGTCCCATTAGTTTTAATCCTGGTTGCTACATTCTATTTTCCCATAATTCGACCTGAATTTAATTTTTAGAGGTGCCCTGATCAAACTAGACTTTCCCTTAATTGTCAACTATCCTTAGCTCGCTGCTATAGGATTGCTATAACGTTGGCAAAACTTGACTTATAACTCATGATTGATAACCGATAACTAATAACAATTTTTAATTGTTAATTTTTAATTGTTTATTGCTGTATATATAGCGGTTATTAGACTCATAAGGTACAAATTCAGAATGCGATCACTAGTCAGAGTGGACTTCAGGTGTATTCCACTTAAGTGAGAACTGCTATAGCATTCCTCTAGCCACTTTTCTACCTCGCTCCGTTGCGCGCGCGAACTCATCTGCGTTGTCACTAGCTTTTCGGGAATGACCTTAATACTATCTTCACGGGGAGTAACGGAAAACCGTCGGCGTGCCCCCCCCCAACTGGGCGCTCCTCTGGTCCACAGATTGCCACCACCCTAATTTCAAAAGTATCAATCTGTTTAGCCCAGTCCTGTTTCCCATCCTCCTCTTCCTGTTTCCCATCCTCCTCTTCCTGTTTCCCATCCTCCTCTTCCTGTTTCCCCTTATCCTCTTTCTCTTTTGGAAGCGTTAACTGGTCTGGTATTTCTTCTACTGCGCTTTGCAAAAGCTCACCGAATGTTCCTAAATATTGGTATTCGCCTGAATATAGTGGACCCGGCTGGGTCACAGATGGTGACTTTTGAGATAATTTTTGCTCTGAATCAGGGTAAAAGGCAGTGATTTGTTGGGAAGAGTCGCCCTTTGATGTTTGCGCAAAGAGTATGACACATTCGACATACATATTTTCCTTGCTCATGTTGACCAGAAAGCAGTGGTTGTTGTAGTCGTCTCCTTGAGTCTGGTTGATGCTCAGCCGAGGGCGGCTCTGTCGGGCAAAATTTAGGTACAACAGTTGAGCATAGAAGATCCACACTCCCAAAACGGAAGTGTTGATTAAAATCGAGATGACTTCGCTATAACTTTTTATTCCCGCTAAGAACTGCTCCATAGAAATAGTTAGAAAATGCTGCTGTTACTCGATATTTCTATCCCATCAAGTTGGAATCGCTTGCAGTGCTTGCTAAACGAAATTTAGAACTCTCGTCATCATTTTGTACTTTGTTGGTAGAAACCTCTTCCCTCTCCGGTAAGGTTAGCCCAAAAAGAGAACTTACCTCACAGTATCCTGATTGACAGGGCACACGATTAGCAAAGGGAAAAATTCTAACTTGCTCTATGAGTCATTCCACTCCCCCAGCCGCACTCTCCCATCAACTCGATTCCCCTCTACCCCGATGGAAACCAGCCACCTGGGAAAATTATTTGGCTTATCGGGACAATCCCACCCCAGAGAGAGTGAGGTTGTTTTTCGATCAGGGGTATCTTTTCGTTGACATGTCACCAGAAGGAATTAACCATGCCAGATTTCGCGAACTCTTCACAATGCTGTTTGCTTTCTGGTTTAGTCGCCAATCTGAGCAGAACTTCGATTTACTAGGGGGTTGCTTGCTGGAAAAGCCCAATCAGCGAGCAGCATCGCCTGACTTAGTTTTGTACCTTGGTGAGGATTCTCCGCAACACCAGCAGGGAGAGCCACGTCGAATTAATCTGGATGAGTGGCGGCTGCCTGAGCTGGTGGGCGAGGTAGGTGATACTACCTTCGCTACTGATTTGGACGAGAAAAAGCAACTCTATGCTGCCCTAGAAATTCCTGAGTATTGGGTTGTTGATATCCGAGGTAAAAGAGTGCTGGCTTTTCGCTTGCAGGATGACGGCAAGTATCAGCAGTGCGAATCTTCTGTGGCACTAAAGGGATTACCGATTATTTTGTTAGAGCAGACTCTAGAGAAGCTCACTCACCAAACGAATGGCACTGCGGCTCTCTGGTTTGCTCAACAGATTGCTAATTTATGAGGGGCTGTCGCCGGAATTATTTCCGGCGCTTGTAAGCAAGAACACGGGCTTCGAGGTTTCCTCGAAGCTTTAAGATCTCCGCTCCGTAAAGCTCTAAGCAGGATGGAAATATTCGTAAATTTCCTGTGCCAAACGGGAACCAATCCCGGAAACCTCCGCCAGTTGTTTAGGAGAAGCTTCGCGGATATAGTCAATCGAGCGGAAATGCGCCAGGAGTTGTTTTTGGCGCTCGAAACCTAAACCGGGAATATTATCTAAGCGCGATCGCCTTTGTTTGTTAGTGCGTTGCTGGCGATGGAAACTGACAGCAAAGCGGTGCGCTTCATCTCGCAGTCGTCGTAGCAGTTGCACGCCTGGTTGTTCCGCATCGGTAGCTAAGGGCAAAGATTCCCCAGGAAGAAAGATCTCCTCTCGCTGCTTGGCTAAACTCACTACTCGCACATCTTGGAGTAGGTTCATCTCTTGCAAAACAGCAACAACAGCCGAAAGCTGACCTTTCCCGCCATCAATCATTACCAAATCGGGTAAATCTTCTTTTAGTGCTGAGTGCTGATTGCTGATTGCTGATTGCTCTTCTTTATTTTGAATTTTTAATTTTTCATTTTGAATTCCCCTAAAGCGGCGGCGGATAACCTCAGCAAGACTAGCAAAGTCATCCGAATGCCCCGCTTGGACTTCTTGGTTCTTGATTTTGTAATGACGATAGTGCTGCTTTGCCGGAACGCCGTCAAGGAATACTACCTGAGATCCAACGGCATTTGCTCCCTGGATATGGGAGATATCGTATCCTTCAATTCGCCTGGGCAACTCCGGTAAATCGATAATGGTGGCTAAATCCTGCATTGCCTTGGTGTTGCGGTCAACACTGCGCTGGGTGCGCTCTAGTTCATACTTAGCATTTCGCTCCACCATTGCAATTAGTTCCGCTTTGGTTTGCCGCTGGGGAACCATTGTGGCGACTTTACGACCTTTGCGATCACTCAACCAATTCGTTATTATATCTGCATCTGGTAACTCGTGCTGCACCAGGATTTCTGAGGGAATTTCCACTGGCTCAGCATTAGCATAATGTTCCTCAATCGCGCGTTGTAAAATTGCTCCTGGTTCTAGGGCAGATGCGTCCGAAAAAAAGCCCAAACGTCCCACAAGTTGCCCAGCACGAATCTGAAAAAGCTGAATACAGGCGTGTTGCTCATCTGCGGCAAGGGCGATCGCCTCCCGCGATACGGTATCATCAGGTAAGGAAACTTTTTGATCGGCAGTAAGACTTTTGAGTGCCTTGATCTGATCCCGGATATGCCCAGCCTGCTCGAAGTTTAACTCCTCGGCTGCCTGATCCATCCGAGACTGGAGCATCTCGATTAACTCTCCTGTGCGTCCCTGAAAGACCATCGCCACCTTTTGCACAGTTTTGCGGTACTCTTGGGGACTAATTAGCTCTTGACAGACCCCTGGGCAACGCTCTAGGTCATAATTAATGCAAGGGCGGTCTTTAAACAAGGGGTTCGGACGCTGCCGTAGTGGAAAGATTTGCTTCACGAGTTGCAGCGTTGTGCGTAGCGAACCCGCATCTACGTAGGGACCATAGTATCTATCCTGCTCTTTACCGGAGCGCCGTTTGCGGGTGATGAAGATGCGGGGATAATCTTGCGACCAGGTGATGCAAAGATAAGGATACTTCTTGTCGTCCTTGAGCAGTGCGTTGAAGTAGGGCTGATGCTCCTTGACAAGATTTGCTTCTAATGCTAATGATTCCGCTTCGGTGTCGGTGACAATGAACTCAATATCTGCCACCTGGCGCACCATCAGGGCGATGCGGTCAGTTAAGTGCTGAGAATCTCGAAAATAGGAACGAACACGTGATCGCAGTTTTTTGGATTTGCCAATATAGAGAATGTTACTGTTTGAGTCACGCATCAGGTAAATCCCCGGTTGTGGGGGGATCTCCTGCAAGCGTTTTTCGAGCCGTTCTGGGTCTTTAGTGAGGGGAAGTGTCTTCGCAGATGTCGTCACGTTACTTCGTTCCAATGCAGAATGCAGAGTGCAAAATTCAAGATACGAAAGTATTGAAGGAAGTTTCTAATACCATGATAGAAAAAAACACGCAAGGTAGAACTTTAAAGATACTTAACGTTTGGTATCACGGGACTGTCAAACGGCGTTGACGGAACCGTACGAACTTCTCTTCGGCAGTTTCAATGTGTGCCTTGGTTAAACACCGACAATAGTTGCAGTGTCTCCAGACAGCGGCGGGTTACTTCCGCTCTTGCTGTTGGCTCGTTGTCATTGCGGATGTCGAGATTGGTGGCAAAAAAGTAAACATTTTCATTCTTCTCTAAGTCACCCACATACCATCCGATTTGATTTATCAATCCGGTTTTTCCCCTGATAGTGTAGTCTAGAGTCTGTTCCAGAATCATAATATCTTTAACAATTGAGAGAGATCACTCCGATAAAGGTAAATCATTTTCATAGAGATGGCGGAGAAACTGGATCTGCTCTTGAGGTGTAATATAGTAGTCCTAAATGAGATTAGAGAAAGCATGAGAGGTACTCCAATCAGGAACTGTAAACAATCGGTACTCAATAAACAGTTCCAATAGTTTCTT
>PXPT01000108.1 GCA_003021505.1 Cyanobacteria bacterium QS_4_48_99
TTGACCTGGTTCGCACCAATCGAAAGGAAAACTTTCATTGCTGTCAATCCCACTTTCATCCATATAAATTAGTTGCTCTGGCTGGTATAGTGGGAGTTTTTTTCCATGAATAATGATCAAGCTTCGTCGCATTGAAGAATTATTTTTCCTTTTTTTTGAGTTGAACTGGGCTTGTCGAGAACTCTCAGCATACTGAGCGTTGACATAATCTTGCAAGCATTTTTCAGAAACATCAGTGACTCGAGCTATTCCAGCTAAGCTGATTTTTTCTAGTAAAAAGTTATCGATCAATTTTTTAGTTTCAGGGAAAACTGTTTTCTTTGAAGAATCTTGAACAAACTGTCGTCCGCAGGCAAGGGCACTTAAGTTTGGGGTTTTTGTGATGGGTGCTACCGTTTTTTACTGTTTGACAAGACTCACAACTTGGACAGGGTGACTGCGATTCTGACATTAAATTAAAGAAAATGCTACGTCGCTCAGATTAACTCTTACAATTCTATCCAACTATGCGATCGCCTGAATTCTCTATGTTTTTTCTGAGCATTTAACCACCATTATGCTTGTTAAGGTCAAATAATTTTAAATTAGCAAGTTTCTTGCGTCACTACGTATTTACTACTACCCGCTAGCAACGCACTAAGTGCTAATAATGGCTACCCGATTTACGCTGATGAACGGCAGTAACGCCTTGCGGTTCTAGTACCTTACCTTGCTCGGCGACGGCATAAATAACCCAGTGGTCACCACATTCCATGCGGTTATCGACGCGACATTCAAGATAGGCAAGGGCATCACTAAGAATGGGGCTACCATTCTCCGCTTGGTCGACGGCAACACCAGCAAAGCGGTCTTCCCCAGGACTGAAGGGCTTGAGGAAGTGTTTCATTAACCCCGCGTGCTTGCCTTCTTCCAAAATATTGAGAACTAAAGGATTTCCCGAATGTAGTAGAGACTCGATCGCCCGATCTTTGGCAACCGCGACGGTAAAACCAGGGGGATTGAAGGTGGCTTGGGAAATCCAGGAGGCAAGCATGGCACTGCTGAGGTCTCCTTGTTGAGTGGTGATAACAGATAGCGCACCCACAATCCGCCCAACGGCTTGTTCGGTTCGTGGCGCTTGAGAATCGCTTGCTGAGGAACGGGAAGCCTTACTAGCGCGTTTTTGCGCTTTCTTGATAGCTTGAGCGAAATCCGTGCCCGCTTCTTCACACTGTTGGAGTGTGGCATCTGTGGGCTTGAATTTGACGCGCATCGTTTCAAACCCAAAGCGATATCCCGCATCGCGCAACTTTCCTTCTAGTTGGTCGATAGCTTCACCACTCCAACCGAAGGAACCAAAGACTCCAGCCAGTTGAGTGGTTTTGGCAGTGGAGAGGATAATTCCCAGGGAAGTTTGGATCGGCGTGGGGGCATGACCTGTGATAGTAGGAGAACCGATAATAAATCCAGACGATTTTTCGATAGCAGTTTGGATATCTGCCGGGTCAGCCATTTCGCAGTTAATAGATTCGACCGCCACACCTGCTTTAGTGATGCCACGCGCGATCGCCTGTGCTAGGGCAGTGGTATTACCATAAGCTGAGGCATACATGAGGGCAACTGTGGTTTGGGTTCCCTTTTGGAGTTTTGCCCATTCCCAATAGGAAGCAGTAATTTCTCGCAAGCCATAGCGTACTAAAGAACCATGACCCGTGGCATAAAGCCTTGCGGGTTTGTCACGCAGTTTTTCCAGGGCTGTTTCCACTTGCCGCGCGTTGGGAGCCATTAGGCAGTCGAAATAGTAGCGTCGGTCTTGTTTATAGGTTGCCCAACCTTCATCAAAGACCTGTTCACCGCAGACATGCGCCCCAAAGAATTTGTCAGTAAACAGAACTTCGGTGTGGGGGTCATAGGTACAAAGCTCATCTGGCAAGCGGGGGCTAGGTGTGGGGATAAATTCCAGGTAATGACCTTTGCCCAAATCTAGGGTTTCCTCCCCTTTCACAACAGTGATGTTGAGCTGCTGGTCCGACAAAAATTCCCGTAGCGCAATTGCACCAGGATTGGAGCAAACAAAAGTAATTTGAGGCGCTAGTTCTAGCAAGGCTTTGAGTGTAACGCCCCGGTTGGGATTAACATGTCCTAAAATGACATAATCAATCTGTTGGGGATTAATGCGTTCCTGCAATGCCTTGAGAAAAATCTCGGTAAATGATTCTCCTGGCGGGTCAAACAGAGCAGTTTTATCAGCTTCAATCAAAAAAGAATTCGCAGTGGTTCCTTTTTCTAAGGCATATTCAATTTCAAATTTAAGTCTATCCCAAGTGCGCGATCGCATCACCGTGGTTTGCGCAGCAATCGGAAGAATTTGAACGTCGCGTTTTTCAATTTGTGGCATTATTTAATCCGGTAATTCTATTTAGATCTTGTTATCTTTACTAAGATTTATGCCTCGATGTACTCACAGTTAGTTGTAGAGTCAGGAACGGGCAAACCTTCTTCTCGTACCCCTTCTAAATGCAGCGTAATCGCCTCTTTCATATTCTGCTCTACCTCTTTAATAGTTGCACCTGTAGTGACACACCCTGGTAGATTTGGCGCATAGGCGGAATAATCACCTTCTGCTTTTTCAATTACTATTGCATAATGCATACTTATTCTTCTGTTATTTTTATCTCCCTAATTTTGCTTGTTGTTCAATCTGTTCAATAAATGAAGCTTTTCCTACCTGATATGCCTCTCGATCCCCTTGATGTTGCTCAAGTAATTTCAGCTTCAGTTCAGCATACTGTTTGGCAACCTCTGGATGTTGAATCAGATAATTCCGAAACAGAATATGTCTTTCCCAGTCCCGACTATTAATTTCAAACATATGAATGTGATGAGTTCTGGGACTGCCTTTGATCAAAAATGTCTTCGCGGTATTCCATTTTCAGCTTTGTAGGTGTAACCAAGCTGTTCGATTGGTTCGATACATACTGCTGCTGTTTCAAAATTGGAAACAGCTATCCCAATATCTAGAATTGGTTTAGCAATCATGCCAGGAATAGAAGTGCTACCTATATGTTAGATATCCAAAACGTCGTTGCCAACAGCAGATTGCAACACTTTATTCTCTTCGTCAAACAACCTTTTCCAGTCCGGGTTGTAGAGAAGAAATTTGAGTACCCCTCTTTCTAAACCAAGTATCATCTTTTGACTTGAGTGTAAGGTGAGCATTGCCCACCCTACCTACTAATTCTTCGCGTTCTTTGCGCCTTCGCGGTTTAATAATAATTACCGACTTTGCGATGGTGAACTGCCGTGAGTGCCTCCGCTTTAGAGACGCGACCCTGATTGACTTTGCTGTATACTATCCAGTGGTCACTACATTCCATGCGGCTAACCACCTCGCATTCTAGGTAAGCGAGAGCATCCGTTAAGATAGGAGAGCCATTTTCGGCGGTTTGAGTTTTAACGCCAACAAAGCGGTCAGCACCGGGGGGAAAGCGCTTGAGGAAGTGTTTCATGAGGTGTTGGTAGTTGCCCTCTTCTAAGATGTTGAGGACAAAGCGATCGCCTACTTGCATTAAAGATTCAATTGCTCGATCCTTGGCTACTGCAATCGTTAAGCCTAAGGGTTGAAAGCTGGCTTGCGTTACCCAAGAGGCAAGCATAGCACTAGTCATGTCACCTTTTTGAGCAGTAATAATATACAACCCACTACTCAAGCGTCCCATTGCTTTATCAAGGTCACTGTCGAGGGATTTCCTTTGCTTAATGGAGCGATCACGCGTTAGCCATTGTCCTAAATCAGTTCCAGCTTCTTCGCACTCCTGATAAATCCCTTCACTTGGTGTCTCTCTAATCCGAATGGCGGGGACAACTTCTTTCAATCCCAAATCCCGGAACCTATTC
Source organism: Cyanobacteria bacterium QS_4_48_99 (assembly GCA_003021505.1). Lineage (GTDB taxonomy): Bacteria > Cyanobacteriota > Cyanobacteriia > Cyanobacteriales > Rubidibacteraceae > QS-4-48-99. The sequence goes on from PXPT01000108.1 coordinate 3,877, forward strand.
AGCAGTGGGTCAATGGGTTCATCATCGCCGCCATAGGATTCAAATAGCGCGATCGCTTGCTTTGCTTTGGCAGCCGCTAAGATGGTGCTAATCGTGGTTACTGTAGCTTTAGCACTGTTGCCTGAAGCTGGCGGCATGGCAATAACTAGCGCAGCGGTGCGGCTAACTAACTCCTGAACGTCTTGCGAGTCAGCCGATTTGAGGTCGATCATCTCCACTGCCACGCCCGTTTTAGTGATGCCTCGGGCAATTGCTTGGGAAAGTGGGTCACTATAGCCATAATCGGAAACATAAAACACTGCCGCTGTTGTATCTGCCTTCGCTTGCTCCTTACTCCAGCGGCGATATCGCTCCACCAACTCGTCTACGTTATAGTAAAGTATCGGTCCGTGACCATTTGCAACCGTGGTCACTTCGCCCAACTTGTCCATCCGCTTCAGGGCAGACAGCACCGAGCGAGCATTGGGAGCCATCAAGCAGTCATAATAAAAGCGATAGTCTGCTTCGATAGCGCCCAAATCTTCGTCAAAGAGGCTATCCGAGCAATAGTGCAGCCCAAACGCATCGCAGGTAAACAAGACCTGAGTTTTAACGTCGTAGCTAAACATGGTGTCGGGCCAGTGTAGATTCGGGGCATTGACGAATTGCAAGACATGTCCATTCCCCAAATCCAACTCGGAACCACCTTTGACAATCTGCTGTTCAAAGGGCTGATGCACTAAATTTTCCAGAAACTGAATTGCTACCTTTGCCCCCACCACCACAGCTTGAGGAGCCAGTTGCATAATATCTTTAGCCAAGCCACTGTGATCTGGTTCGGTGTGGCTAATCACGAAGTAATCAATCTCAGTGGGGTCAATTAAGCCCCTGAGCGTGTCTAAATAGAGCTGACGAAACTTTTCGTGGGAGGCATCCACTAAAGCTGTTTTCTCGCCGCGAATGAGGTAGGAATTGTAGGTGGTACCGTTTTGTAAGCCAAACTCGATATCAAAGCGATCGCGATCCCAGTCTAGCGAGCGGATGACCGTCGTATCCGCTGCAATCTCGTCTGTCTGCATGGATAAGCGCTGTTCGCTCTTTTCGGCAGTCGCTACCATATAGCATCTCCTTGAATTTATGTATTAAGTTTTATTTTTTCTTCATCATTACATACTCAAATAATTTGTTTTATGCTCAATAAATGATTTCTTTTAATTGTTTTGATTTTAAAGCCCAATACTAAGAGGGTGTTGGAAAAGTAGAAAAGCTTTCATGGCTAATCTGTCAGTACGAAGAAATAACGACAGAACCATGAAAGCTTCGTATAAATCCTATCCAAGTAACCTTAGAGGGCGTTTGAAAAGTTTCAACGGCTACGCGAGTCGTTTAGCCATCAGTGGAATCATCTCATCGCAATGTAGATGAACGCTTCCTCACTTTGTGGCAGGAGTTCATAGTCTTTGCTCAAGCG
>PXPT01000109.1 GCA_003021505.1 Cyanobacteria bacterium QS_4_48_99
GGAAAATCACCTAGGAGCCATTTGGAAGTTTGTTCATGATTACAATGCTTGTTTAGCCGTTTAGACTTCCATCACTACTTCTACAGGACTACCTGAGGTCGAATTCAGGTATTGTCTGAAGCTCTTTACATCTGGAACTTCAGGCATAATAATTAGTTAGTAACTCGTAACTCATAACTCGTAATTGAGGGTTCATCACGAACTACGATTCGTGCTTTTTATCCCTCTTTTGTTACTTTGGGATAAAAAGGGAAAAACTAGCAGGCGATCGCGAGCGGATTCTCTTGGGCACAGACTCTCTGAAAAGAGAAACCTTGAAACTTGTTCATGAGTTCGATTAGTTTGACAAAACCCCGCCCCATTCCCGGAAGATTAAATATCAGTCGTTCTGCCCTTTTTTTGGTCTCCAGTTTCATCAATACACAGAAGGTGTTCATATGAGTGATGAATTCATTACTCTGCACTCATAACTCATAACTATCAGGTAAGGCACTCATTTTTTTTAAATCCAGCACTTGCGCTAGTTCTGCTTCGCTCATTAACCCACGTTCGAGGACGATTTTTCGTAGGGATTTACCTGTTTCGAGGGATTCTTTGGCGACTTCGGCGGCATTGAGATAGCCAATGTGGGGATTGAGGGCAGTTACGAGGGCGAGACTGGCTTCTGCATAGTTAGTACAGTGATCGCTTCTAGCATGAATTCCCTCAATACAGCGTTGGGCAAGTGCGTCTAAGGTGTTGCCAAGAATCTCAATACTGTGGATGAGGTTATAAGCAATCAGTGGCATCATTACATTCAGTTCCAGTTGTCCCGCTTGGGCAGCCAGGGCGATCGCGCTATCATACCCCATCACCTGAAAGCACACCATTGAAGTCATCTCTGCCATCACTGGATTATACTTCCCAGGCATAATCGAGGAACCCGGTTGCACCGGCGGCAGTTGAATTTCTCTTAAACCCGTATTAGGTCCCGAATCCATCAGCCGCAAGTCGTGGGAAATTTTGACACCATCTTGGGCAAGGTTGCGTAGCGCCCCGGAAACATTCACAAAGGGAGCCATACTCTGCATCGCTGCCATGAGGTGCGGGGCTGGTTGCAGGGGTTGCTCGATTAACTCTGCCAGAATTTGGGCAACGCGATCGCGATACTTTGCATGAGTATTCAAACCCGTTCCTGTCGCACTCCCTCCCAAACCGAGTTGTTGTAAATCCTCCGCTGCCCCCTCAATGCGCCTGTGGTGATCTCTCAAAATTTGTGCCCAGGCACGAAAACTCTCACCCAGTCGCACGGGTACGGCATCTTGCAGGTGAGTTCTGCCAGATTTGACAATATCTTGGAACTCTAAGGCTTGATGATCTAAAGCAGCGATCGCTTTTGATAAAGCTGGGTAAAAGGAATTCTCTAGCGCCAGCAATCCCCCAATCCGAATCGCTGTGGGAATCACATCATTAGTAGACTGACCATAGTTGAGGTGATCGTTGGGGCTAACACGCTGGTAATTTCCCTTATCCTCCCCCAGAATTTCCAGTGCTCGATTCGCCAGCACCTCATTAACATTCATGTGGTGGGAAGTGCCCGCCCCAGCTTGATAAACATCCACCACGAACTGATCTCGAAACTGCCCGGCGAGGATTTCATCGGCTGCATGGATGATTGCCTCAGCAATATCGTCGGGGATGCAATCTAGTTGCGAATTAGCGATCGCGGCTGCTTTTTTGATCAGCACGCAGGCATCCACATAGGTTGGCAGCGGCTTAATCCCACTAATGGGAAAATTCTCAATTGCCCGCAGGGTTTGAATTCCGTAGTAAGCGCTGCTCGGTATTTGCCGCTCTCCCATCGAATCCCGCTCGGTGCGGTAATGGGAACGGGTTGGTTCGCTCATAAATTGGTTGCTCTCACCTCAGATGCTATTCCTAGCAAACTCGCAAGCGCATGTAGAAAGCTAATTAACCGCATCTTAGCTTGGATTTTTAGATCATTTTTCGCCCTTTTGAGGGAATAGTTAGTCGCAGATTACTCCGCCGCGAAGCCAAGGGGGGGGGGAATAGTTTCTCTCCCCTTACTGTCGAAAAGGCTTGGTGCAAGCATTACCGCTGCTTGAACTTACTGAGGTAAACAAATGAGACTTACTCCTTTTGCCACCGCTGCTGTGCTGACAACTATCAGCTTCTCTGCTCCTGCCGAAGCGCAAAATCTCGAAAACATTCAACAGCTCCTTTCTACCCAGCAATGCTCTCAGTGCGACTTGAGCGGTGCAGGTTTAGTTATGGCAAGTTTGCCTGGTGCTCAACTGAAGGGAGCAGACTTAACGCGGGCAAACCTCTCTCGCGCTAATCTCGCTGGTGCTGACCTTAGAGGAGCCAATCTTGCAGGAGCTTCTTTCAATGGTGCTAACCTCACAGGTGCAAATCTCACGGGAGCCAACCTCACTGGAACTGACCTCAGGGGTGCTTACCTGGTCGATGCCAATCTAGTCGGTGTGAGCCTCGATGCTGCCTATGTGCAGGGAGCAAAAGGAATTCCTAACTATGCTGGAACCCCAGAACAGTTCCACCGCTGGGGAGTCGCAGAAGCCGAGGAAGGGAACTATCAAAGCGCTATCGAAGATTATAATCGGGCATTAAGCCTCGACCCGGAATTTGCCCCTGCATACCTAGGGCGTGGAATTGCCCGTTATCGCGTCGGGAAGGAAGCAAGCGCCACCCAAGATGCTCAAATCGCTGCTCAACTGTTTGAGAAGCAGCAAAATCCCTCTGGAATCCGGGCAGCACAGAATTTTATTCAAACGATGGAATTAGCCCGCAAGCCCTCTGAGGTTCAAAGTGACTCTGGAGGCATCGGGAAAGTCATCGGAGGAGTTGGCTCTCTTCTGCTGAAATTATTTTTGTAAGATTATGGCGGTTCACTCTATGGTTAAAGGGGAAAGAAGTGAAGTGTGAAAGAGTGAGTGCGTGAGCAGAGGGGCAGAGAAGAGATTAACGCACTCGGAAACTATTTCCCCTCAGTACCTCCGCATTCCTCACTCCTCAACTGCTATAGCTTGACAAAACAATTGTTAATTGCGAATTGGTGTAACTTTTTGTCTCTTTTATTACAGGGGCTAGCACGTCTGATCGGTTATACATGAGGAAAATTTGTCGGAGCTTCGAGAGTTCGAATTGGGTGGCAGGAGAATGCTGGAAAAATTCTTACTTGCTCTCGCAATGACGTTTTCGCTTTACTTGTTCGCAGAATTGGGCGGGCAGGCTAGACCAACTGAGGAAATTTTGCCATATACTCCAGGTGTAGCGATCGCTTCCAGCTTAAAAGAAAGTTATGAGCATCAGTAGCGATTTATGGCAAAGTAATCAAGACTTAGTACAAGCCAGTCTTCAACATCCATTTGTCCAAGGAATTGCCACAGGAACCCTTGAGCGACGGTGCTTCGCCTTTTATGTTGCTCAAGATGCTTTTTTCCTAGAAGCCTTTGCACGAGCTTTCAGTATTGCAGCTGCTAAAGCGCCTGATTGGGAAGGATTTAGCAATTTCCATCGCCTTGCGGATAGCGTTTTGGAAGAACTGCATCTTCATGAAAGCTATGCTGCCGAGTGGGGGGTAAATTTGCAAGAGGTTAAGCCTGCCCCCGCCAACCGTCGCTATGCGGATTTTTTACTGGCAACGGCTTGGGGAAGTGATGTTGGTCTAGCAGCGGTGGCGATGAGTCCCTGTATGCGTCTCTACGCCTTTTTAGGTCAACAACTAAACCAAGGGGGAATTCCTGAGCATCAGTATGCCGATTGGATTCGTACCTATAGTAGTCAGGACTTTGAGCAATTCGCCCAAACCCTAGAGAGCCTCGTTGAGCGCTACGGCAGCGCAACAGCGCAAGCGCAATCGACCTATCGCTATGCTCTCTTCTGCGAGAAAGACTTCTTTAGTGCTGCCTGGGAGGTTGATAATACTTCTGGGTAAAATAACTCAAGAAAAGAACCCAACCCATAACACCCAAAGGAGGAGAAATTCGGTGTCAGAAGTCCGAGGGTTGGGTTCACCGTGAGCTTACCCAGTTTGCGGGTATAAGTTATCACTCCTCTAAAAAACTGATTCACTCCACCCTATCTTAATCCGTTATGGATATAGCTTCTACGCAGAGGAGTTGTGTGCAACAACAACGATGTATAAAAAACCGCCTCCGTACAGGACTAAAGCTGGAAGAGTGAGCAGGAAAAGGGTTTCATGGAATTGCTAGCAACCCCATAAAACCCGATCGATGATCAGGCTACTCTAGCGCGCGATACCTTGCGCCCCCATGGGAGATAGCATGGAGGTCGCCTGAGCTTGGTGTCAATGTTACTGATGCCCTACTACGGGCCAGAACTATCAACTGGAGTGAGTGGGCGTCTGTGGAAAGGCGCCGAGGGAGTCCCACTATCAACGTCTGCAACGCTTCTTTCGGCAGT
>PXPT01000110.1 GCA_003021505.1 Cyanobacteria bacterium QS_4_48_99
AAAGACTTGATCATTCTCTAAAAAATGAGAGAACCACATCGGGGCAATAGGCGTACTTTGTTCATCACTACAACGCATCCTTACCAGTTTAGGACTACCCCTGTAACCTCTCCTCAATCCTCACTCCTCGCCTTTTTACCCTTACCCCTTCCCCTTTACCCCTTATCCTTTAACCTAAAGTTAAAACTACTCTAACCATTTAGAAAGGTCACACTGGATCAGTCCTTGAAGCTTCAAGATGTCCTCTCGATACGCTTGAATTAGCTGCTGTCGTATATCCGGTGAAAGCTGAGGTTTGGAAACATAAAGATTGCGATTAATTAAGTAGTCAACTACTCGCTTTCCGCGAGGCATTAGCTTCCTGAATTTTTTCAAGGATTGATGCAGTTGTTTATTTTTAGGGACTTTAGCGGTATTACTTCTTTGGGAAATATCCGGTATAAATGTATCGTCAACTTCCAAAAAACGAAATATGTCTTGTATCAAGTTTACGGGGTGATCCACATAGTCTTCATAGAGATACACTTTGATTTGCCTGTCATCGAAGCGATCAAAATATCTTTTTAACTGAGCGTAATAAAACCCTCTTTGCTTGTAATGCCAACGATAATGCCAGTTGTTAGCGATACGAGCATCTTCCTCTCTAAGAGCATCAGCGAAATCTGTAAGGGGTTCAATGCCGTCTCTGTAATTACCCAAAAATTGGGAATAACCCCGATCTGAGGGATCACGGAGGATGGCGATTAACTTCGCATTAGGGATATGGTGGTAGATGCGTTCGGGATCTTTAGAGCCATAAATATAATCTGTACATACCTCCCCGATAGCGTCCTGAGAAACTCCTTCAAACAGGGAACGATAATCTTCAAGATTATTGATGAGTAGCTGTTGATCATCTCCGGGACCCTTGAAGTCTGTTTCTTCCCCTTCCCAAGAAAAAAAACCTGTCCCCTTTCCAGGATTCACATATATTTGTGGATGCTGTTTGAGGTAATTGTAAAGCGATGAGGTGCCAGCTTTGGCAGCGCCTATAACCAGAAAGTTCGGCATATTCATAAGCGCGAGTTTCCCGTTCGGAATAGATTGTAATTAGGGATTTTTTGATTTATATAAAACGAATAATACCTAAAATTTTCGCATAGCAATAGTGACGCAAATATTAATTTATTATGATTTGGGAACGAGCATATTCATACAATTCTATGTTAGGACGACAAATTTCTTCAATAGTTTTTCTGTACTCTTCTGACTGCTTGTACTTGGTAACTAAATCCTTGGAAGCTGGGTTGGTGTTGCTTTTAGGAAGATTTAATTCAATTCCTAACTTTTCAAAAATTTCTCTTTTGAACACATCTGCATCCTCAATAGTCCCAATAATGTCAAATGCACTTAAGTTACGTTTTGCTTGTTCAATTGCTTCGGCTGAACGAGAATCATAATTTTTCCTTTTACCCGCGAGGTAGCGAATGTAGATAGAGCCTGTTGCTTGACCGCGATCGCTATTTATAAAATCATCAAAATCACTGTCTATTTTGTAATGATTAGTTTCTTTGTAGCGATTAAAAAAGTAATAAGAAAAATAATGGTCTACGGGATTTCTTAACATAACTATTAGCTTATAACCCATTTCTTTTAAGATTTCCATTCGCTCCTCGAAAGCTACATGTCCAGAAAAAAAATTTTTTCCTTCAGAGGCAGCTTCATAAACCAGACAAGAGCGAAGCAGGTGTAAATTTTTTCCGAAATCTGGATCGGTATTATTTATGGTTTCGTCGAGCTGCGCGGTTTGAGATGTTAATATCTTTGTAGCCAAGGGAGTAGCAATAGAATTAACTCTAAAATAATTGCCATCATCATATTCATTGAAACCTTTAACGACTGAAGTTCCACCACATTTTGGTATGTGTATAAATACAACTTTCAGGTTGTCTCCCATTTTAGATTTAGATCGTTTGCGTACTTTTACTTCGTAGCCCAGTTTTAGGTAGACCATTTTCTAGGAGGCGTTTCATAGATTTCATAACCAAAACCTCATTTTTTCAAATCAAAATTGTGACATTTGCTAGTTAAAAAACTCTATGGGTTTTCCATTCCCTCGAATTAGCTATTACTTGGATCATTCGAGCGTGGATTTTAAGTGCTAATTAATTCAAACTAGCACTGATTTCTGTCTACACTTCCATTAGTAGGTTTTCTTCCTTTAATTTCTGGGCTAGTTCAGGACTGGGTTTCTCGTAGTCTAAGTCCGTGCGAGTATAGAGGTAATAGTGCATATGGTTGCGAGCATGCTTATTGTTAATTCCATAGGTGAGAAATATAGCATATTTAGGACCGTAAATTGGACTTCCAGAGTGAATGAGCCTGGGGTCAAAAATAATACAGTCTCCCGGTTCAGTTTTAATATAAACGGGTGGAGTTGGCGGTTGCATAAAGTAAGGGGAGGGAGTAGTCCGAACCAAACTCTGGAGGGGAGAATTTTCTTGAGTTGATTGATTGGGTAGGGTAAGTTTAAGGCGATTACGAATTTTGGTGAAATATTTCCAGAACCTTCTTTCCCATTTGGAAAGAGGGAATTCATAGTGATGACTTCCTGGGATCAAAACTAAAGAAGAGCCACTTTCTTCATAGGACTGTAGATAAATAGCGACGCGAGCGATTTGGTATTTTTCCTGGCTCTCATCCCAGTCTGGACCACTCCCATAGGTACGGTGAGCGCAGTCCCGATGCCAACCAGCCCCTTTGCGATGGACGTGGAGGTCCGAATGGAGAGTATAGCCTGCCGAGTCGCCGAAAATTTCCCGAACTTTGCTAACAAGTAGAGGATGCTGGATTAAAGACCAAAATTCTGGATGTTTGGAAACTCCGTTGGCGCATGACCAAGCGTAATCATAATCTTGATGACTTAGTCCAGAAATCTGTTGTAGTTTGCCTATATATTCGGAAACTTCTGAGGGAGATAGTAAATTTTCGACAATGATGTAACCTTGCTGTTCAAATTGTTGATATAGTGATCGCATCTCTATATTGCTCCTACAAAATTGTCAAGTAAAGGATATTTCAGTAACACTAATTTTCTGCTCACTTTTTATCCCACCACTGAACAGCTTCAGCAAAGCGGCTCCCAAAAGTAGCAGTAGTGTATCGCTGAAGATACCATTCCCTGCGGCGATGTTGTTCTGACTCATCCTCTTTTTCATTATGTTTACGGATTAGAGCTTCAGTAAACGCTTCGGTGTTACCTGGAGGAATAATCGTTCCGAAGTGATCCAGTAGTTCGGGAACGCCTCCCACCCCAAAAGCGACACAAGGCTTACCCAGAGCCAACGCCTCCATCAAAACCTTTGGCATGGGATCGTCCCTACTGGTTAACAAAAAAACACTTGCTTTAGCAATAAATTCTGTTGGATTCGACATTTGTCCAGTAAAAAATACGTTTTCTTTAATCTTTCTTCTCTCAACTTCTTTAGCAATATTTTCTTGCGAAAACGCTCCAGACTTAAATGAACCAACCCAGACAAATTTTGCCTCCACTCCCCTAGAAATCACCTTGTCGGCAATGTCTAGAAATAGATCTACTCCCTTTTTTTCTACCGCTGCTCCGCAGGCAACAAAAAAACCAGATTCACTGGTTATAGGCAACTGATATCGTAGTAAACCTGACTCTTCAGAAATATTGTTTAATAAATATAAGTTTTTGCTATTCACGCCGTAACTTTCATGCAGCATTCTCAAACCATAATTACAAACATGAAAATGAACTAGTTTCGGATTAGTTAAAACTTTATGTATAACCGGATACGAATGAGGTTGCTTATTAATCGCTCTCTCTACTCCCCATTCTGTTTCATGCCAATAAATTGCTGTTTGCATTCCTAACAGTTGTGATAAGGCATAAAACCTGTATCCACGATGATTTACTAAAGACTGAGCACCATCAAAGATTATTTTTTTAGAAGTTACAAATCTCCAAAGGCTAGTTTTTGCCTTAGTCCATAAAAAATTAAGTTGAAGCCCATAACGCTCACATTCTGGACTTGAAAACCAGAGAGAATCAAGTGGTTGTCCACCTCCAGATTGATGATGCGAAAGAACAGTTATATTTTTCATGTTTGCGTTCGCCTCCAGTTCACCAGCAATCTTTTGGGCTGAAATATCCTTCCAATCGAACTCGTCTAGATTAACAATACTTTTCAAATTGAACACAACCCTAACCTCCTCATCACCACTAATTCATTCTAATTTAGCGGCCTTTGCGACGCGTGCGGTTCATCTATCTGTTAGTCCCCAGAAAAATTCCGACCCATGCAGATATACTATTTAAGCGCAATCGAAAGCAATGCTTTTGACCATGCAAAATATTCGTAGACGTGGTTAGTAAAATTTAAACATGGAACGAGGTCTTTTTTGGTTATCCCTACTAGTCTTATTTTTCTGGCTGGCTGGGGCAGGTTGGAATGAGTATCAAAAAGTCGAGGCATATCGACGCTGGGCAGAACAGTTTGACCGAGCAAAGTACGATGTCTATGCTGTGTTAGGTCAAATAGGGAGCAACCTCACCTGGGGCAAGCCAACCCGCAAAGAACCTGTGGAACAGCAAAGCTTTTCCCTGCAGGATGTCGAATCCATTCGCTTACTGGTAGACGGCGAGCCAGTTGAGATAGATTCACCACCCAGCAAAGGTTCTCCAGCCCTAGAATTTCGCTTGTCTGAGCAAGTTACTGTCATCAAAATTCCCTTTACAGAAATCTCTCTGGCAGCGCAATGGGGAAAGCACTTACAGCAGGAATGGCAGCGGTGGCAAATGGAACCAACTGAGGAAGCATAATGTTTCCCAACGGTGACCCAAAAAACCTCAACCCATGCTTTGTTGAAGCTTCTCTTCATTTTGGTAGAGAGAGAGTCTATCTTAAGTTAGATGAAGCTGCTGCCCTCTCCTTCTTAAATTTTATGAAGAATCCCCAAAAACCAGTCTCCCTGGTGAGATAGGCAGCCTAGAAAGACTTCGGAGAGCAATCTATGACTAGCTACAACGCAGCAGTCAGCGATCCCAATCGAGCAGTAGACACTCTGACTCGCTTGAGTACGGATAATCAACTCGCCGTGCTTTGGTACATCTACAAACAAATGGGTAGCCAGATCACACCAGCCGCTCCCGGTTCCTCTGGAGAAGCGATCGCTGGCGGGCTATTCGAGCAAGTCAAGCAAAAGCCCCATCAAGAACAGCTAGAGATTCAGCGTAATATCGTCGCCAACGAAGACACCCAAATCAGCCGCGAGTATGGGGCGCTAAGTTCTGATACCAAACTAGCTTTCTGGTATTTCTTAGCTAGAGGAATGGATGAGGAAACCATTATTCCCATGCCCTCTGAATATAAGCTTTCCCAGGAAGCGGAAAATTTATTGGCAGCGATTGAGACGATGGAATTTGAGCAGCAAATCACTGTTCTAAGAGAGTCAGTCATCAAAATGGGCGCACAGCCAGCCCAAGGCTCCAACATATAAGAATTTGTGCATAACCGTGCAAGTTTCCCCCAAATTTCCATCTGCATCAGCGTTCACTCCAAGCTACAAAGCGCGATCTCAAAACAGAACTGTCGTCGCAGCAAGCTCCGTCGTTTCACGGCGGAACCTGCTGCGACCGTTGGTCAATCTTTATATAGCAGTTCTCACTTAAGGTGTAGATTTAAGTTCAATATGAGCATACCAGCAATCATCACCGTGTAGGCAAATTTGAGCAGATGTCGGTTTTCGTCCCGATAGCTTACCTCGATGATAGTTGCTGGCTCTCAAAGGTAGTCTTAACCGTTTACCTATAGTGCTAACACTGACAGCCCAATCTTTCTCTCTAAAAGAAAAAGTACGCTGATCGCAATCAAAGCTAGTGGATTTATATCCTTTGATTCTCAAACCTGTCTGCTTGGCTGTTTGCCGATTAGCTGCTACTTTTGCACAAGCTCTCACTACATGGTTGGCAGTCAAACCAAATTGACTTTTAACATCTCTATAGCAGACAGCTTGTACGGAGTTACGGTTAGCTAAGTTGGGATCGACATTTTGATTAATCCAGGAACAGGCACTAGCAAAAGCTTGAGCAGTATCATTAACTCGGGAGGATTGCTCTGTGCTTGTGTCTAGCTTTACGACTAGTGTTAGTACCTTTTCCATCGCGTTAAAAATCTCACTGTAGTGAGTAGAACACCCGGGTGGACATTCCTCACAACGCCATAATCAAAGATTATGGAGTGTGCCTCCTGCCGACGCTTAGGTGACAGTGCCGTCTGACTTCCAAATGTTGGCTGAGGCAAAAAATCTGTTAAATGCACTCAAGTCAAGGGATCTCGGGCAGCAAACGACTTTCTCGCGTAACGCTGTGCAGTCGATGGGTGCTACTTAGAGATATCTAATTAGCCACAACAGAGGTGAGGCATGAGAGCGTGAGGACGTGAGAAAAAGCTCCAGGAGCTCCAGGGGCAAAAGCAGAGAGGCTCCAGGGGCAGAGGGGAAACAAGCAGATCAATCCCTCTGCTGGGAACCTCCGCACCCCTGCACCCCGCCCCCCCCGCACCTCTGCACAGAAACCTCCTCACTCCCTCACCCCTCACCTTTTTTAGCGGTAGCAATGCAAGTGTTCAAATCGGCATCAGTTTTGATCGCTTGGGGATTGATATGGGTGGGAGTGGCGCGATAACCTCCCTGCTGCAAAGCTTGAATGAGGCGCGATCGCATGGGGATATCCATTCCACCTCGCCGTCCTATCTCTGCCAGGGGGTAGAAGTAAGGGGGTAAATCCGCTTCCGCTTCCATGAGGCTAAGTAACTGTACCCGCTTCAACCAGCCCCACTCCTGTGCAAGGGATTTCAAGCGCCCAAGCTGATGGTAATCATGCAAAGCCCCTAGCCACATGGGACCACTGAGAACCAAAGGCTTTTGGTCATAAAAACAAACAACTCGCCCCAACTGACCCCAAGAAACCGTTTGGAAATTACCGCAGTGGTGACAATAACCGAGAAATCCGTAGTTTTGCGCCGTCAACAACCGAGTGGCAACCAAACGCAGCATCACTCGATAAGTTTCGCCCGTAAATAGGGAAAAAACAGGCTGAATTCCCCATCCCTGCCTTGCTGCTTGCTGTTGCACGCCTCCAATCATCAGCCGCAATCCTTGTTCTTGGATAGCCGGGTGAGAACGCGCATATGCCCCGTAGACACTCAAACTTTTTCCAGGCGATCGCCCTCCTACTGTACGCCCATCTGTGCTAGTAAAGTAAATTAGCCCCCCGAATTTTGTCGCCCAAAGCGGCGTGTCCAAGTAAGACTCAGGCGAACCAAAACTATCAACATCCACAAACTCGTAGTAGTCTTGGCGATTGTGGCAATCAAAAAATATCCGATTGGCGTTTTGGTGAGTTACCAGGCACTCTCCTGCCTCAATAGCATCCCCAAGATTCTGGTGCAGAATTGCGCTTATCTCTGGGTTTCCCTCATTCGTCCACACCCAATTCCCTCCACTCTCTAGCCAGTAGCGCAGCGAGCGAACGCCACAACCAGCCATCGCATCTAATACTCTCAAACTGCCCGTATCAGACTGATCAATTGCCGCTGCCAGAATGCCTAAATCTCTTACTACCTGCGCGGCAGGGCGATAAAAGGCCTTGCCTACTTGGAACTTCGCCTTGCCTTCTATGTGCCAGATGGGATGGGGATTATGCAAGGGCAAGGATGAAAAGGGTTTGGCGATGAACGGTACTAATTTTGCCCCAAATGAGGCGGGATGCGGGGACACGGAGATGCGGAGAGCTTTCGTTATTTATAACTTTTCTTGAATCGCGCGATGCACGGCACTATAACCGGGAGCCAGATAGTGGAGGTGGGGATGAACTTCATCATGCAACTGTGGCAAGGCATGGAAGGGGACAGAGGGATAAAGGTGATGTTCGGCGTGATAGGGCATATTCCACATCAGCCAACGCACCATCGCCATGCTTGGAGTTGTCCGAGTGTTGAGTAGGGAATTAGGCACTTGAGCGCAACCCGTATGTTCTGCCATCAGATATCCTCGCAGTGCTGGCATCCCTAGCAGTGCCGGAACTATCCAGAATTCCCAAACAGCGGTACTCCCTAGTAGCCATGAAACCACAAAGATAGTGGCGTAAATCCCTACAAACAGCCGCGCTTCTTTTCTAATCGCCTGGGGAGTTTGCAGCCAGTGCCAATTGTTTAAATCCCCACCCCCAGCCGCCAGCAATAGAGTCGTGGTGATGCGCTCCCACCAGTAAGGCAAACCAGAAAGGGCGAAGAGGTATGCCCCCCAGCTTTGTGGTTTTGGGGCGCTCAATTCGGGATCAAGTTCGGGATTTTGGGCGTGACGGTGATGGGCAAGGTGAAATTGGCGGAAGTAACCAGGCAGCAGTAGCAGTACTGAACCGCACAGCCAAGCTACCACAGCATTTATGGCAGGTGTGCGAAAGGCGGTGCGATGGATGGATTCATGTAGCGGCGCAAACAGCGCAACCAAGATAATCCCTTCTGCTGTCATTGCCAGTAGCCTGATCCCGTGACTGTGGCTCAACTGAACGAGAAGACATAGCGCAACTAACAGCGTCAGGTGCGAGAACAAGCGGAGTAACCCAGCTACATCTTGCCTCTGGCTTAAGGTTTGGAGTTGTCTAGCATCGAGCAATTGGGGCGGGCGCTTTGAACACGCATTTTCACTCACAGACAAATGCATTAATTAGGAACTACGAATTATCTTTTACGACCAACCGGTGAAGCGATTGTACTCGCGGATACTAATTTTCCCAGATTCGAAAAAATCCTTGACGACGTGCGACAGTGCCAATTTAGCTAGCATCCGCTGAATTTTTTCTTGGGCGGCTGCGATCGCTTCTGGCTCAGAAAAGTAGTACCTTAGAGAAGGAGCCACTCCCCATTCATTTTCTATAGTAAAGCGATAGCCGGCTTCGTCGCACTGAACGTGAATTTCAAAACCCCGATATTTCATCTCCTATCCTAACGGCGTTCTACAGTTAATATCTTTTCCCTACAGTTAATATCTTCTCCTCACTAAGGCTACCCAAGTAACTCCACAATTTATACTTCTCAATTAAGTGGACAAAATTAGATCTTATCCTGTTTGGGAACTCAAGAGCGACAAAATAAACGAAGGCAAAAGGCTAGAGGCAAGAGGCAAAAGTTCTTTTGAGTTACTCAACTGTTGAGCATCATCAGTTGCGTGCCCCTCTACTTTATTCATGAGTGCCCTTTGCCATTTGCATGCGTGCCTTCTTTTGAATCTGCGGTTTATTATATTCCTGGTTGCGTAACTCTTGATTAGTCTCTTCCTAGCCAAGTAATCGGGAGAGTGGGAGAGGAGTGGGAAGAATTGTCGGTGGCTTGCGTTTCTGCATCTAGCACTTCTTCTACCTGGTTATAAAGTGCCTCTGCTTCTTCCAGGGAATTGCCAATGCTGGTTATTCCTAGTTTACCAAATTCCGAAAGCGCTCCCATCAAATGGAAAACACTGCCAGTTCTGGTACTACTGTCAAAGTGCAGGCGGTGAGTAGTAACAATATCCATTAAGTCGCTAGGCAGCAATCCTTTGTAATGGTCTTGTTGTAAATTGTCAGAGGCAATGTAGTATTTCTGTTGACCCTGCTGGCTATAAAATAGCCCCGTGGAAGAGTCGTAGTAACCGTTAGTTAGCAGCTTCAGCGTCATAAAGGGATGGGTGGTTCCGCCCTTGCGCAAGTTTATTTCTATGGCGTTAATTTCCCAGTCGTCGGTATCAGGCTGGCGCACCGCCATAAAATCGACACCGTAGCGTTCAATTGCTCCTCTTTTTGCTAGGGCTTCGCCCACTTTGACACCCATTTCTTGTAAGCGTAGCCGATAAGCTGCATCGGCAGGAAAGCTGCAACCGATATAAATTTGACCGTCGAGTCCGCCTAAAACTTGGTCATGAGTAGAGAGGATTTTTACCTCACCATTAGGCGTAATATAACCTTGGACACTAGGTGATCGCTTTTCCTCTCCTTCGATAAACGCTTCCACAATTGCTCCCAATTCGGGAATGCGTTGTTGGAATTGCGTCCAAGTGTCGCTCTCCGATTGAAACCGCAGATTTTCCAGGCATTTGTGGATGGCAGCCACTCTTTGGGCATGAGTGGTTTTACCAGGAGCAAAATCTTGGAGGGGTGTTAAATCCAGCAGGGCATTTCCTTCTCCGGAAAAGCCTTCGTTGAGTTTAATCACGATGCGCCTTAAGTCGGGGCGACGTTCCCACAACTGGGCAGCAGCAACCACCAACTCTTCCACGTTCCAAACCCTGGGACTGCCATCGGCGTGGGGAAGATTGCACTCAGCAAAGATCCCTCGGCTGCCACATTTTGACCCCCAGTAGAGTAAATCCGGGCTGGGAGCAAGTAAAGGAATCCCCAGCCGTAGGGACAATTCTTGCTCTAGGACAGTGGAGTTGTAGCACACCATGTAGGCTTTTTGAGGTCGCACTGCCTTGTGAATTTTCTCCTGGAGGCGAGGACGCTCTAAAATCTTTTGAGTAAGGGGTTTGAGAGAGTTATCGTACGTACTCAGCAGCAGCAAGCGATCGCGGGCGTGAGAAAAAGGAATCCCTGGTAAAAGCTGCAAGTAATATTCCACCACTACTGGTGAAAGAGGCTGGGCAGTCACGTAGATCAGCCGCGTGTGAGGATTGCGTAGGCGAATCAGAGAAAATAATAGTCGCTCCTCGTAGTGGAGAAAGCCTGGGATCTTCTTCCCTTCCTGCTGGTCAATACTAAAGGAAGGAACCACCAGAATGTCGCAATCGTCGCGATCAAATTGGTCAACACTTTGCCAGCGATCGCACAGTTGACTCTGAAGTTCCCGAAAACCTTCACCCTGCATAAAAATTCCTATCCTCTCAGACCCTTATTTTCCTCCGGTTAAAGCGATCTTAGCGGTGGTGAGGGGCTAGGGTAAGGAGGAGGAGATCAATTTTCAATTCTGAGCGCAGCGACGTGACCTTCATCCACATCCCCAAATCTTGGCAAATTCCTGAGCGAGAAGTTACCTCCCAAAGCGCTTATTTTAACCGTCGTCGCTTTCTCAAAACCCTGGTGGGTGCTAGCATCGGAGCAAGCGTCATGCCCATGCTCGGTTGTCAGCAGGCTCAATTTCGGGAGAAGTTGAAAGCAACGCTTAATCAACCCAGTCTGGAACCACTCAAAACTAATCCTGCCTTTGCCTCTCTCAAGCGCCCCATCACAGACGAGCTTCTAGCTGGACGCTACAATAACTTTTATGAGTTCGGCGGCGGTAAATCGATTTGGCAAAATGCTCAGGATTTGCCCACAGAAGACTGGAAGGTGGAAGTAGGAGGATTGGTAAATAATCCCCGCACGTATGACCTTGATGACCTCAAGAAAAGGTTTCCCTTAGAAGAGCGCATCTATCGCTTCCGCTGCGTAGAAGCCTGGTCGATGGTACTACCTTGGGTGGGATTTCCCATGAAAGCATTAATGGAGGAAGTGGAACCTACTTCAGAGGCAAAATATGTCCGCTTCACCTCCTTTTATGACCCCCAGATTACTTCTGGTCCTCGCTTTCACTTGGGGTCTCTTCCCTGGCCCTACACCGAAGCACTACGAATCGAAGAAATGGCAAATGAATTAGCCTTTTTTGCCGTTGGGATTTACGGTCACGAACTCCCCAAGCAGAATGGTGCGCCGATTCGCGCTGTATTGCCTTGGAAGTACGGTTTTAAGGGGGCAAAATCGATTGTGAAAGTTGAGTTCACTAACAACCAACCCGCCACCTACTGGAATACCGTCGTGCCGAGCGAATATGGCTTTGAGGCGAATGTGAACCCCAACCAACCTCATCCCCGCTGGTCACAAGCCACAGAACGATTTATTAGCAAAGGTCCAGATTTGTCTTGGGAAATGCGAGAGACGTTCCTTTACAACGGCTATGGAGAATATGTGGCAAATTTGTATGCCTGATGGTTGCAGGTTACAGGTTAAAGCTTGCAGGTTCCCCCTAACGTTGGCGGTGTTCTTCCTCTATAATCTCCTCGTACTTTGGGGACGCATAACGCGATATCTAATCATTAAAGCATTTTACTTTCAATTGTTTTGAACAGGAAATCGTAATCTACTTTGGATAAGTCTGTTGTATCAACATAAATAATCTCTGAATCGATCTCAAACGGTTCATATTCACCTTTTGCTAAGGTATGTTTTAAATGCTCAAAAAATCTTAGTCCCTGATGTCCTGGATGTAGCTCTCCAGAAGTAGCTCGTTCCTTAAAACGCCGCTTTAATACCTGACCCTCGCACTTGAGTTGCACCTGTACTAAGTCAAAAGCGAACTCATTTTTAAGAGCTTGCAGGTAGGGAGTATGTGATTCGGTTTTGAAATTCGCTTCCACTATATGGGAAACTTGGTTACTCAAAAGTTCCTTAGTAATAATGTTTAAGGTATCAATACTAGTTTTGCTGTAAAAACGCGAAGCTTCCCAATCAATATCTCCGGCGCAATCAAACATCATTTCTTTAAAAATATCTTTGGAAAAATAGGGAAGAAAATATTTCCTGGCTAGGAGTTTTCCGAGGCAAGTTTTCCCCGTTGCTGGCGGTCCTGTAATTACAACCAATAAAGTTCTGTTCATGATGTGCTCTGTCTGGCAAGGAAACAGACTTTAGCCATTGAAAAATTGATTCCCAATCCCAACTACAGTCGACTTACTAAGTCAGCAAAGCTTAACATGGCAAGAGAGATAAGCTGCTACATTAGGCTTGACCCACTCAATTACATTAACAATCCCTATGCCGATATCAGAGGCTAAACCAGCTCTGCTAGTTCTTGCTGACGGAACCACTTATCGAGGTTGGTCATTTGGAGCCACTGGCACTGCGATTGGAGAAGTGGTCTTCAATACTGGCATGACCGGATATCAGGAAGTCTTGACTGATCCGAGCTATCGTGGTCAGATTATCATCTTCACCTATCCAGAATTAGGCAATACCGGGGTCAACCCCGAAGACGAAGAATCCCCACAACCTCACGCTAAAGGTGTGGTTGCCCGCAATATCTGCCACCGTCCCAGTAATTGGCGATCGCGCGACACTTTATCCAACTACCTCAACCAACACAATCTCCCCGGAATTTACGGAATTGATACCCGTGCCCTCACCCGCAAAATTCGCTCAGCAGGGGCGATGAACGGAGGAATTTCTACCGAGATTCAAAATGCCGAACAATTACTCCGCCAAGTGCAGGCAGCGCCCGGTATGATGGGATTGAATTTAGTTCGGGAAGTCACCACCCAGTCGGTTTACGAATGGTCTGATCCCACAGACTCGATTTGGGAGTTTCGTCCGGCTGGTGATTTTTCCCATGCCGAAACGTTGACGGTAGTGGCAATTGATTTTGGTCTCAAACGCAATCAACTGCGCCGCCTTGCTAGTTATGGCTGCCGCGTGGTTGTCGTTCCTGCTAACATCTCCCCCGAAGAAATTTCCCAATACAACCCGGATGGAATTTTTCTCTCCAATGGACCCGGTGATCCCGCAACGGTTAGCGAAGGCATCGAAACCACCAAGGAACTGCTCAAGCAAGGTAAACCCACCTTTGGGATTTGCATGGGACACCAGATTATGGGGCTTTCCCTGGGCGGAGAAAGCTTTAAGCTCAAATTTGGGCATCGGGGCTTAAACCAGCCCGCAGGGCTCCAGCAGAAAGTAGAGATTACTAGCCAAAACCACGGGTTTGCCATTCATGCCGATTCCCTAAGTGCAGATGTCGAAATTACTCATCTCAACCTCAATGACCGAACTGTGGCAGGTCTGCGTCATAAATCTTTGCCCTTCTTTTCGGTGCAGTATCACCCAGAAGCCAGTCCTGGTCCTCACGATGCCGACTATTTGTTCGAGCAGTTTGTCAAGTTGATGCGAAAATATCAATCAAAGCCAATGGAAACTCCTTAGTCACCGGTCATCAGTCCTTAGTGCTAACGCTTACGGAGTTTACTAATGACTAATAACTTTGGCGGAAATCAGAATTTATAGATAAACTAGAGTGATAACTTGATTGCGCTACAGTCTAGAGTTTAGGAGGACGCTATTCCTGAGCCACTAACCCTAACAGTTAGCTTAAGGGGTACCCGCGAAGTCAGAAAAAATTGTCAGATCTTTCGTCTTACTGGCTTACTAGATGCCTTTTCCGAACCAACGTTTCGGAAGGTAATCGGTAACTACATTGACGAAGGTCCCAACAATATTATTATGGGTCTTTCCCAGATCGACTTTATCGATAGCTCTGGGTTGGGCGCTCTCGTGCAGTTGGTGAAGAAAGCTCAAACTGCCGGCGGAAGCCTACAAGTTGTGACAAATGCCCGCGTTACTCAAACCGTGAAGTTGGTTCGTTTAGAAAAGTTTCTCTCGTTGCAGTCTTCTATGGAAGAAGCTCTAGAAGGTTTGGAGAATAAGTAACCGCGTAGGGACTTGAGCGCCCTGCGTGTTATTTCGAGCCACCGGAATTGCACAGGCAACGCTAAAATCGAGACATGAAGGTGTGACACCCCAACAGCAAGACAGTGCCAAGCGAGCATCAGCAGAAGCTCGACTAAAGGTAATGGGGGCGGCTGCTGAGTCCTTGTCCCAAATTGAGCAGCTTTCACCAGCATCTCTAGCTTATTTAGGAGATGCGGTTTATGAAGTCTATGTCCGCGCTCACTACCTCCTTCCGCCCAAGCGGGTTTCTGCCTATCATCAGCAGGTTGTAGCGCAAGTGCGAGCCGAGAGTCAGGCTAAGCAGTTGCAAGTGCTAGAACCTCACCTCACTGACTCAGAACGAGAAATCCTGCGACGCGGACGGAATGCTACTACAGGATGTCCCCAGCGCCTATCCCCAGAAATATATCAACAAGCCACCAGTCTAGAGACTCTGATTGGATACTTGTTTCTGAGAGATCCCCAGCGCTTAACCCAGTTACTAGCACCATTAGAACTCGATTAAATCAAAAATATGGCAGAGCGAGACCGCCCATATAAAATGGCTGAGCAGCCAAAACGAAAGAAATCTCACTCGAAGCGGCAGGAACGCCCTCACCGCAAGCAAGAGCGTCCCAAACCGCGTCGCCAGCCCTCCGAGGAACAAAGCGAAGATAGCGATCTGATTTATGGTCGTCGTCCCGTTTTAGCGGCACTAGAGAGCGATCGCCAACTCAATCGGATTTGGATTACCTCTAGGCTGCGCTACGACTCTCACTTTCATTCTCTCGTCGGGCAAGCCAAAGCCAAGGGCACTGCCATTGACGAAGTGGAGTTCCGTCGCCTGAATCAAATCACTCAAGGGGCTAATCATCAAGGCGTTGCTGCTCAAGTTGCCCCTCATACCTACAAAGATTTAACTGATTTGATTGCTGAGGCAAAGTCTCGTAGTAATCAACCCGTGTTAGTGGTTGGCGATAGCATCAGTGATCCCCACAACTTAGGGGCAATTATTCGCACAGCTGAGGCTTTCGGGGCACAGGGATTGGTCATCCCGCAACGACGAGCCGCAGGCGTTACCTCAACAGTAATGAAAGTTGCCGCTGGCGCTTTAGAAAATTTCAGTGTTTCCAGGGTAGTCAATCTCTCTCGTGCCTTGGAAGAATTGAAAGCATCGGGCTTTTGGATTTACGGCACTGCTGCCCAAGGGAGTCAACCCCTACATCAGGTCAAATTCAGTGATTTAGTCACCTTGGTAGTCGGCTCTGAGGAGAAAGGCTTAAGCTTGCTAACCCAACGCCACTGCGATGCCTTAGTGTCGATTCCCCTAGCTGGAAAGACTCCTAGTCTCAATGCCTCTGTAGCAGCATCAATAGCACTTTACGAGGTTTACCGTCAGCGGCGCTCAGATATCTCACGAGCAGACGCTCATAAGATACTTTAAAAAACAAGCATGACAAAGTATTACAGCAAACGAAAGCCACCCCTTGAGGCGAAGCCGGAAGGGTGGGATGTTTTTTTGGATAAGTTTATGCTATGGTAAGCAGCGTAAACACTCCCTGCGACCATGCTGGTTTTAGAGGCAAAACTCTACGGCAAATCAAGGCAGTACCGGGCGATAGATGAGGCGATTCGCACCTCTCAGTTCATCCGCAATAAATGTATTAGACACTGGATGGATAAGAAGGGACTCGGCAAGTACGACCTCAGCAAGCTCTGTGCAGTTTTAGCTCGTGAGTTTTCCTTTGCCTCCCGTCTGAGTTCTCAAGCCAGACAGTCAGCAGCCGACCGTGCTTGGTCTGCAATCAGTCTTTTCTACGACGGCGCTCATAAAGTTCCGAGGAAACCTCGGAAGACGGCGCCTCGCAATTGCAAGAAAAAAGTTAAGGGAAAGAAAGGTTTCCCGAGATTTAAGAAAAACTGTCGCTCGGTTGAATATAAAACCGCTGGCTGGAAACTCTCAGATGACCGGAAGCATATCACTTTCACTTACAAAAACAACATTGGCACTCTTAAGCTCAGGTCAGGGTATTAACTCGATTGGTATGGCAAAGATTTAATTAAACGAGTGAGAGTAGTCAGACGAGCGGATGGAAAACGGAGCGCAGTTTTGCGTGAAGGTTGATAGACAAGAGAATTTAGAACGAGCTAGTCGCAGTCTCGGTTTAGATGTAGGTTTGTCCAGCTTCTACACCGACTCGGAGGGGAACAAAGTTGACAACCTTAGATACCTGAGAAAATCAGAAAAAGCCATAAAACGCTTGCAAAGACGGGGTTCTAAGAAGTTTAAGAGAGGTTTTCCCCAGTCCAACAACTACAAAAAAGCGAAGCAGAAACTAGGTAGGAAACACCTGAAAGTTCAGAGGCAGCGTAGAGACTTGGCTGTGAAACTAGCAAGGTGCGTAGTGACATCGACAGATGTTGTGGCTTATGAAGACTTGAAGGTGGAAAACCTAGTTTTAAATCGCTCATTTGCCAAGTCAATCTCAGATGCAGCTTGGTCACAGTTCACCTCCTACCTCCAATATTTTGGAAA
The DNA here is from genome assembly GCA_003021505.1 of Cyanobacteria bacterium QS_4_48_99. Taxonomy (GTDB): domain Bacteria; phylum Cyanobacteriota; class Cyanobacteriia; order Cyanobacteriales; family Rubidibacteraceae; genus QS-4-48-99. The sequence goes on from PXPT01000110.1 coordinate 17,025, forward strand.
AGTATTTGGGAGAATTGTGATTGCTGTTCCAGCCGATTATACTTCTGCTGACTGTTCTGTCTGCGGAACTAGAGTGAGAAAATCGTTATCAATTAGAACTCATGAGTGTCCTAAATGCAGAACAGTTTTAGACTGTGACCAAAACGCCGCAGTTAACATTCTAGTTAAAGCGTTAAGGCTAGCAGGGATAGAAATAACAAATACCGTCGGGCAGACGGAATTTCAAGCTTGGGGAGACGAGACCGCTTTCATCTCAGGTGAGAGCCTGAGTTGGAAAGTTTTGTCTAAGAACCAATAATCCCACGACTTGAGACGCTAGTCGGAAGTCGTTGGAGTGTCAAAAAAGTGACAATATAACGAAGAGTCGCAGATTACGCTTACTCATAAATCCTGCAAAACGGTAGACGAATATGGACGAATACCTGATTGATTTTCTTAATTTTTGCGGCAAAGCTTGCTGGGTGGAGATTGTTACCGAAGATCCTCGCTGTATTTACTACTTTGGTCCCTTTTTAAGCAAAAAATATGGCCATTCCGTCAAAGCAGGGTATGTAGAGGATTTGGAAAACGAGGGAGCCACAGGCATTCGAGTTACTGTCAAGCGTTGCAAGCCGGATAAACTGACAATTTTTGACGAGGAAGAAGAACAGACTGAGCGAAAAAGAATTTCTACTTTTAGTGGTCAGCCTTCTTAGGGAAGCAGGGGGAGCGGGGAAAAGAAGTGAGGGCGTGAGAGGGTGAGAGTGTTAGAAATACTGATATAATCCTTGCATCAAATCAGCTAACTCCTCACTCCTCACTTGCCCTCTCCGCGCCTCCTTCTAATTCTCCACCACCTCAGGGTGTGCCTCAAGCCAGCGGTCAATGTCTTTTAGCATCTGAGTGGGAATTTCCCACGGGAATAAGTGGGCAGTATTAGGGTAGTGCTGCCATTGACAATATTGGAGGGATTGAGCAGTTTCCCAACTCGACTCAGACGTAATGTGCCGATCCTCGGCTCCAGCAAGCACTAAGCAAGGGGACTGCAGAGATGGCAAATCCTGAAGGCGGTTATATCCTGCCTTAAGAGCCTGTTTGAGTGCTTTGTGGGCAGCCCTAGAGGTTTGAAGATAGGCGGGAGTGCCTTCCGAGGCAATGTGTTGGTAGGCAGCAAGACTGTGTTGTTGAAGAAGGTAGCGAAAGAGCGATCGCTTGCCGAAAGTATCTATATTCCACTGCCATCCTGGCTTTAGCCAATTTAAGGTTCCTGCTATCCCGGTATACAACAAATTTTGCCAACTGATGGGGGGATGACTACCGCGCGGGCGTGCCGCTGTAGCAACTAAAATTAGACCACTAAAGCGCTGCGGGTTTCTCAGTGCCAATTCCAGCGCTAAAATCCCTCCGAGAGACCATCCCAGCAGCAGACAGCGATGAATCTCCCATCGCTCCAGAAGTGCCTCCAAATCCCTGATATGAGCGCTCATTGGAAAGTCGCTGCGAGTGCGGCTGTTACCATAGCCTCGCAAATCGGGAGCCAGGGTTTGAAAGTGCTGTGATAAGTGTTGGGTAAACACGGACATACTGCTACTATGACCAGGATGCCCGTGCAAGCACAGAATGGGAAACCCCTCTCCTGTAACCTCGACGCTTAAGTGCATGGCAGCAGAAGGATAGGATTGAGAGCAAGTTTTCTGCATCGTTGACTAAAGTTGAAGACATAGTATTGAGCTTAACCTTAGTCTTCAAAAATCTTCTGTTGAGTAACAGCCCACATAGCTCTTAGTTTATTACCGCTCTTGAGCTATTGCCCCCTTGCTTTTATCCCTTCTTGGGCTTGCTCATATAGCCTGGGCAGCAGTTGCCACTTCTGTTGTTCATCCCAAATTTCGGCGGCTTTGTGCCACTTTTTGAGCTTGTTTTGATACTCGCAAGCGATCGCAGTTTATTCCCACTCACCCAAATGCTCCCAGCATTTTTCTGCCTCTGCCCACGCTCCATTCTCTTCAAATCGCTTGGCTGCTTTGCGAAAGTTGATTATTCTTGCCCAAGCTTCACCAGCCTGCCGCCATTTCCTTCGCCTCTCACAGACAAGGAGGAAGGAGCGGCGCTATTTGAGTCCGAGTGCATTTGCTTTTTAGGCATCAATTTCGCAGACTAGGAGCAACGTACCCGAACTTTTCAATAATAAGCTTTTCCCTTTCGAAGATTAGATTTTCTGAATCGCTGTCATAGTAAAAGGTTGGTTCCCATTTTCGGGAAGAGGTATTTTTCTAGGCATCGACATGATTTCGGCTTGTTTGTTATTTGAAAGCTTGATTCCCGAAAGTAAAGAGCTTTAAAAAGAGTGGACTCTACTTTATTATTGCAAATAAAGTAGTCTATTTAACAATTCTCTTTTTCATATTCCATAAGTGTTTCAATTTTTGAAATGGCGTTCATTTTCGCTATCTCACCATACTTACAGCAGAACAATTTCATATAACGATATGTAAGGAGTCCCGCAATTTTACTCAGTGACGAAGTGCCATACCCCTCACCAAGTCATGGCAGTATTCTTTATCGTGCATAATGTATAACCATTCCCTGAACGCACTGGCGTAGTTAACATCCCTATAAATACGTTTCCATTTTTCAGGGGTTCTATAAAAACTGAAAAGAAAAGCCTGAAAAGCAGCATATGGATTATTTTTTTCAGCCAACCTCCCTAAAATTGAACCCCTTACTCTTTGTGACTCTGCTAAAAACTCCTCCCTCCTTGGTTATCACATCCAAATGCCCAAAGCGAAATGTACCACTCCCATGGATGTCGTATTGAGCCAAGAAAAATTTTCCCTTTGGTAAATAAATCTGAGCTTACTTGATTATGTTTTCCCACAAATTCTCCACCAATACCTCTTTCAATGCATTACGAATATGAATGCACCCAGTCTTGTGCAACTCTACGAAAACAACTTTTTCTGAAACAAACAAGGCGTCATCTCCTTATTTTTTGCGCTGTCTAAGTTGCTGCTCACAAGCCTAAACTACCCTCTCGCAAAGTCAGCGGCTTCTTTCCATTTCGCCTGCCTGTTCCCAAGCGTGAGCAGCTTCTTGCCAAAATTTAAGTTTCTCCTCCCAAATTTGAGCTGCCTGTTTCCTGATCTCCTTGCTGTTGTTGTGATCGCGCATCAGCTTTTTTTTAGCAACTTCTGTAGTTTTTCCGCAAGCCGTAGCCCTATCAGGATGCAAACTTTTCGTCTCGCAGTTGTTGTAGCCTTGGGCTGCCTGAGCAAGTGGTAAACAAGAGAACCATGTCAGGGAAAAAGACCAGGATTGCAGTCCTTTCCCCTTGTTCTAGATTTGAGTAGATGGGAGTTTCTAAGCTGTGGCTGTTTTCTCCTCCTCTGCCTCTGCAATCTCCTCATTGAGATCGCCCTGCACTGGTTCAGCCTCCTCCTCTCGGACAATATCGAGATCAACATCGAGTACAGTCATCTCTAAGCCTGCTCTGGGGCTATTGCCGTTACTAGAGATATAGGGGCTAGGTTCAACACTGCCTGTGCAGATGATTAAAGATCCTTTCTTAAGGTAGGGGAGCTTGCGCCAAGCCGCGGATTTCTCCCAAATACTTAGCGATACCGTAAAAGCCTCCTTGCGGTTTCGGACTTTGCGGACATACAAGGTGGCTTCAGCAACCTGAGCAGTTTCGCCACTGCGGAGAGTGACAGTCTTGATTTGAGAGTCTGCCGCGAGGTTGCCACTGACAATCCATTTATTTAAACCAGCACTTGACATTGATTTTTCCTTATCCTGATCAACTGTGATCAAAAGCTCCAGGATTCGCCTACTACAGAAACTCTTGCAGAGATTCCCGTAGGCTGACTAAGCAGCAGTAAGTTGTCCTTTCGCTTTCTTGATCCGAGAGTTCCCCAGGCTAAGGGAAATATAACAAGGTTAGATGAGAAAATTTCTTTGAAGGTTTAAATGACATAAACGCGAAGATGCGGGACAGTTTTTTCTCTCCCCATCCCCGCGCCACCGCGTCCCCGCGTCTTCCCCTGCTTACCTACTCCTCTGCTTTCTCCGCAGATTGAAAGGAGTATCCGGTTAATTCATCTGCCGTCCATTCCAGAGTGTCGCCGATTTCTTCACCGTTGTGATAAGCGGCGAGTAAGACTTCACTAGTTTTTCCCCAAGCGATCACGCCTGTGGCATCGAGAGAAATTGCCCCTAAATCTCGCTGATGCTCGTGGCATTCTTGCAGTGATCGCGCCATTGCCTCATACAGAGACATTCCATCACTCACCCGCACCACAATCCGGGCAGCGAGACACTCATCAATGATATCTTCCCCGATCCCGGTACAGCTTACTGCCGCCTTGCTCGTGGCATAATTGCCCGCAGGCATTGCCGAGTCACTCACCCGTCCAATTCGCTCTAGCCCCTTGCCTCCTGTGGAAGTGCCAGTAGCGAGCTGCCCGTGGCTATCAAGAGCAACTACGCCTATCGTGCCCCGTTGAGCCTCGCTGGGAGTTGCCGATTCTTCTTCTGCCACCACTCCCGCCATGTTTTTACTAAAGTTATCTCGCCGCTCCTGCATCCACTCTTGCAATCGCCGCTCAGTTAAGGGATCGTAGATGGGAACCTGACGTTCTCGCGCTAGCTCAGACGCGCCGTAATCGGACAAGACGCGATCTGGTTGCGTTTGGAGGAGCTGGGCAAGGTCAATCGGATTTTGTACCCTAGAGACATTGATTACGCCACTAAAGCGTTGCGAACTCCCTTCCATCAAAGCAACACTCATGCGAACTTGTCCATCCGATTGCAGCACCGAACCTGTCCCAGCGTTGAAGCGAGGTTCATTTTCCAAAAGCTGGCATCCTCTCACCACCGCATCGGTAGCAGTTGCCCCCTTCTGGAGTAAATCATAAACTTCTTTCACAATCGCGTGGAGTAATTGACGGACTGCCTCTACTCCTCCTTTTCCCTGAAGGGAACTACCCGCACCACCGTGGATAATTAATTTGGGGTTTGTCATTTGCTGTTTGTTGTTTATTACTAATGACCAATGACTAAGGACGAACTTGAGACTTGCGCCGACGACAACGCTGGGAGCAATATTTGACCTCATCCCAGCAGTCAGCCCATTTTTTACGCCAGGAGAAGGGACGCCCGCAGACGGGACAAATTTTGCTAGGGAGGTCTGATGTAGCTTGCCGAGCTGCCATGCTAGGTTAGCGATCACTACTAATGTAATCCTACAAAATTGGTAAACTTTGGGAAGCCACGTTAATCCCCTCTCGAAAATACGAATCGTGCTAGTGGAACCAGCAGGCGCTCTCAATGTGGGAGCTGTGGCGCGGGTAATGAAGAATTTGGCGCTACAGCAATTGGTGCTGGTGAATCCTCTCTGCGATCCCTTGGGAAAAGAGGCTCGGCAGATGGCAGTTCATGCAGGGGATATTTTAGAACAGGCACAGCAAATCAAGAGCTTGCCAGAGGCACTGACGGGATGTCAAAGAGCGATCGCCACAACAGCGCGCACACGCACTAAATTCACTCAGTTGGAATCCCCGCGCCTTGCCTTACCCTGGCTACTAGCACAAGGGACTACCTCTGCCTTAATTTTCGGTCCCGAAGAAAGAGGATTGAGCAATGCTGAACTCAATTACGCCCAGCGATTTGTTTCCATTCCTACCAGTGCCGAGTATCCTTCCCTAAATCTGGCAAGTGCAGTTGCTATTTGTGCTCACGAACTGAATCAGGCATCCCAGCAGCCAGCAACTCAAGCGCAAAGTTTTCCTAAGCCTAACGTTGATGCTGCTCCCATCGATACCTTGGATGGATACTACCAGCATTTAGAAGCAGTATTGTTAAAAATTGGTTTTCTCTATCCTCACACTGCTGCGGCGCGGATGGAGAAATTGCGGCGTCTGTATAACAGAGCCAATCTCACGCGAGAGGAGGTTGCCATGCTGCGAGGAATTCTTCGGCAGGTGGAGTGGGCAATTTCTGAGCAAGGTAAGGGGAATGACAAGGGGACAAGGGGAGAAGGGGACAAGGGGAAGAAGTGAGAGCGTGAGAGCTGGGGAAAGTGAGGCGTAAGCGCGTGAGAGCGTGAAAGAGTGGGAAATAGGAAGAAATTTTTCGAGCAAACAAGCCAATTTACTTCCTCACTCCCTCACCTCTTTGACTCCTCACTCCTGTAAAAGCGAGCCGCCGGCTCGCCCCTACCCCACCTTCACTTTGACCCAAAAATCATGGGTCTCAAGCCCCTTCCTTTAGGAAGCCCTGTGATATAACTACTTCTAAGTAGGGATGGGCTATCCCGAAAAAAGCTCGCTGAGCGGTTTTGAGATCAGGGAAAGTATCTGGATTTAGTTCCGTGCTTTCTAGACTCTCCCTTAGAAGCGAGAATCCCCACGCCTTTAGGCTGGGGAGTGTCAACCCTCCCCTAACCCGGAGAGACACACTGCTGCCGGATGCCGGGTTAGCGGCAGTGGTTCGCTGAGGCGGAAATCAACACCATCACCTAAGGAGAGCTGCGCTCGGATGGGGCATGGCTTACACCTGGGGCGAAGACGGGAGCTCGAAGTACTCGAACGAGTGCATCTCTAAGACACTCTTCGCACACGCACTCACCAGCTTTTCATCCAGGGTGAGCAAGGGAGCCTCTACTTGCAAAGCTAGGGCAACGTAAAACAAGTCCGGGACAAACAATTTCGTTTGTAGTGACGACAAAGCCCTATTAGAGTGTTAACGAGTGCGGTTCAGATTCGATCAAATTCGCCAAATCTTGCAGGAAAGCTGCTGCATGAGTGCCGTAGATAATGCGGTGGTCGCAGGTAATATTGACGCTCATCTGACGCCGCACCCCGATCATCCCCTCATTGGTCGCTACCACCTGAGAACGGGAGGCTCCAATCGCGAGAATTCCTCCCTGTCCTGGGGGCAAAATCGCGTCAAAGCGGTCAACGCCAAACATGCCCAAGTTGGAGATAGTAAAAGTACCGCTACTGTACTCTTCCGGTTGCAATTGCTTGGCTCTGGCACGCTCGACTAAGCTTTTCCAATTCTGAGATAGGGAATAAATATCGAGCTGGTCAACATTTTGTAAAACCGGCGTAATCAATCCCCCATCTTCCATTGCCACTGCCACAGCAATATTAATCGCTCTGTGATACTGAATTCCCTGTTCTGTGTAGCTGCTATTGAGCCGGGGATGCTTTTGCAAAGTTGCAGCTACTGCTTTTGCTAGCAGGGCAGTCATGGTCACGCCTTTAGACTTAATTTGCTTATAAAGCTGATCCAGCTCATCCGTGGTGATGGTGTAGCCAACACCGTAAGTGGGAACCTGCAAGCTAGCAACCATGTTGTTGGCCACTGCCTTTTGTAAGCTGTTGAAGGGCACAGTTTTGCCCACAGGAGCGGCGGCTGGTGCAGGAGAGGGTTCGGGTGCTGAGGCGGTAGCCTGGGCTGGTTTCGGCGCAGAAGCGGGTTCTGGTTCGGCTGTTTTGGACCTGCCTGCTGCTGCCTCCACGTCGGCAGCGACAATTCGCCCGTAGGGACCACTCCCCTGGAGGGAGTTCACATCGATACTGAACTCTTTTCCCAGCTTGCGGGCGCGAGGTGAAACGACAGTTCGCCCGTTGCGGGAATTGGGACTGGTTAAGGTGGCAGTACTGGAATTGTCAGTTTCGCTAGATGAAGTGACTGCTGCTGGTTCTGGGGCGGCTGGGGCAGGTTCAGAGGAACTTTGTTGATAAGAGGGCGCTTGCTTTTTCGCTGTTTCGATTTCTGCTTCTGTTTCTGCAAGTAGTGCAATGGACTCGCCTACAGGAGCCTCTTGACCCTCATCAGCCATGATGGTGGCTAAATAGCCATTGTGGAACGACTCTACATCCATATCGGCTTTGTCCGACTCCACCACCAGCACTGTTTCACCTTTTTCTATTTTGTCACCAGGCGATTTTGCCCAGGAGACAATCTTGCCTTCTGTCATGGTGGAACTCAAAGCGGGCATAAAAATTTCGTGAATCATGGAGCGGTCTTCCCAATCGACAAGCAGAGAACAACAATAGCGAAGCTCAGTCTTATTTTATCCTGATCTGACACCAGAAGTGCGATCACCAAAAATAAATTAGAACAGGGGGGTTGACTTAATGTCGAGCAAATGCTGCTATTTTTGTATAAATTATATACAATTAATCAAGAGTAGTAAGCAACGATGAAAAGTCGTGGCTAGTAGAGCTAACAATTTAAGGATTTCCACTTTATTATTCGCTTGTCTATTGATTGGTCTTCTTGTCTGGGATGGAGTGGGCGAGAACGCGAAATTAATTCCGACCGCTGGGGTATTTTTTAATTGGGAGACAAAACTGGCTAATCGCCTGGGGCTGCAATCGCCTCGGTTGACAACCCCAAGTTTCTCTAACCTGAATGCCTCTGCTAGGCAAACGACCCCAGCACGAGACGATTATCGCTCGCTCTCCTTAGCGAAGATAGCTAAATCTCAGTCTATCACTGGCAAAAAACCACTGGCGATCGCCCTGAAAGCCTTTAGCGCTTCCCCCTCACATAGTCCCAACCAACAACTAACTCTAAATTCTTCTGTGCCTGAGCAAGCGATCGTCACTTACACCCAAACTGACTTGGCAGACGACTCTGTTGCTGGTATTCGGTATCGAGTAGAATTTTTAAGAGCAGAGCCATCTTCTCAAACTGAGAAGCAGTGGAAAATGGTCTGGGCAGGTTCCCAACTCAAGTGTCGGCCAGGGCGTGGTCATCAAAATTGGTCTCAGGAAGATTGCATCTGAATGTCCTCCTCATGAGTGATGACTAATGACTATTTTCCTCTGTTAAGTTGAGCTTGTAACAAGAGCCTTACTTGTGTAACGGAATCTGGCTCTTAAGAGTTAGAATTTAGCGTTGGTTTAAATCTCTAGCTAGTAAAGCCTCAGACTCAAAAAGGAGAAAATATCGTGCTTAGAAGCATTCTGGCAGGCAGTGTAGCTCTCATTCTTTTACTGAGTGGCAGTTTACCAGCTTTAGCCCAAACTCAGCAGACAGCACCCCAATTTCAACAGCAGGAAGCTCCCCAAATAGAAATTAGCCAAGAGGAGTTGCAGCAATTCGCCGGTGTGGTAGAAAAGTTGCAAGGAATTCAAGAGGAATCTTTTCAGGGAATGAGTGAGGCAATCCAGGACGAGGGACTGACAACAAAACAGTTCAGCGCAATTTTGCAATCGCAGCAAAATCCTGATTCCGAGCAAACTACAAAAGCAGGTGAGCAGGAATTACAACAATTTGAACAGGCGCGCGCCAGGCTGGCAGAAATCCAGAAAGAGACTCAGTCGCAGATGCAGGAAGTGGTTGAAGATGAAGGTTTAGAGGTACAGCGCTTTAATCAAATCCTCGCAGCTATCCGAAACAATCCTGAGCTTCAGCAACAAATCCAGCAAATCATTCAGAACTAATTAGAGTGAGAGATGGAGGGATGAGGGATGAAATTCGCTCCTTCGCAGCAGTTCTAAGTCTTCGTCCCTTCGGGACAGTCTTGAGTCCATAGTCATTAGTCCTTAGTAACCCACAGCCAAATCCTATATGCGTTAGCCAAAACATGACTGATCACTAATGACTAACTCATCCTTCTTCTTTAATTGTCAACTGATAAATCTGGCGACGGGAGAGGGAACTAAATTGAGCTAACTGTCGGCTGGCTTGTGATCGCGTCATGCCTTGCTCTAAGAGTTGCTGCAATTCGGCTTTGAGTTCAGTTTCGGATAAATTCAGAGTTTCTGTTTGTTCAGCCCCCGCAATCACCAGGGTAAACTCTCCTTTGGGTTCCTCCTCTCTGGTGTAGTGAGTGATCGCATCCCCGATTTTTCCCCGCCAAAACACTTCGTGCAGCTTGGTTAACTCCCGTGCCAGGACGATTTGTCTATATTCGCCCAAACCCGCTGCTAAATCTTTGAGAGTTTGCCGTAGGCGATGGGGAGACTCATATAAAATCAGGGTTCGGGTTTCACTTTTGAGGGCATCGAGGCGAGTTTGCCTGTCCTTATTTTTGGTAGGGAGAAATCCCTCAAACACAAAGCGCGAACTGGGCAACCCTGCTGCTAAGGCAGTTGTAGCAGCCGTAACACCGGGAATCGGTACTACCTGCACTCCTGCTTCTACACAGGCTTTGACCAACTCATAGCCAGGATCTGAGATTCCCGGCATCCCGGCATCTGTGACGAGAGCGATCGCTTCTCCTTCGCTCAAACGAGTTAATAACGCTTCCGTGCGCTGCTGCCGATTGTGTTCGTGATAACTCACCTGCGGGGTAGCAATTTCAAAGTGCTGCAATAGTTTTCCTGTGTGGCGAGTATCCTCAGCAGCAATCAAATCCACCGTTTGTAAAATCCGCACCGCCCGGAAGGTGATATCTTCTAAATTACCAATGGGTGTTCCGACTAGATAGAGGATTGCTGGTGTTGGAGAATTGGGCATCACAACCGAGTTGGAATAATAGGTAAAAATGACCAGACAGGGACTTTTTATCGGCGTTGTTACTCTCGACTTAATTTACTTATCCGAACATTTTCCTGAACAAAACCAGAAGATGGTTGCTTCCGATTGTGCGATCGCTGCTGGTGGACCAGCCACTAATGCCTCAGTTACGTTTAGTCATTTGGGCAACCAGGCAAGCCTTTTGGGAGTAGTCGGTAATCATCCCACCAGTCATTTAATTCGAGCCGATTTAGAGCAATACGGGATAAGCATTCGAGATCTCGATGCGAACCGCTTAGAATCTCCGCCTGTTTCTTCAATTATTATTACTCGCGCCACTGGTGATCGCGCTGTTATGTCGATCAATGCCACTCATCTGCAAGCTTCGGTGGAGCAACTCCCCGCCGAGATTTTGGCAGGAGTAGAGATCGTACTGATCGATGGACATCAAATGGCAGTTAGTGAAGCGATCGCCCAGCAAGCTCAAGCTCAAAACATCCCAGTTGCGATTGATGGCGGTAGCTGGAAACCAGGATTTGAAAAAGTTTTGCCCTTTGTCGATTATGCGATCGCCTCGGCAAATTTCTACCCCCCCGATTGCCACAGCCAGGAAGATGTCTTCACGTACCTCTCTAGCGCTGGCATTACCCACATTGCCATCACCCAGGGCGAAAAAACAATTCCATATCGCAGTCACAGCAAGGCGGGGCAACTAGAAGCGCCTCAAGTTGAAGCCATTGATACTTCTGGGGCAGGGGATATCTTTCACGGAGCCTTTTGCCATTACATTCTACGACAGAATTTTCCTGATGCTCTGGCATCCGCCACCCAAATTGCTTCTCGTTCTTGTCAATTTTTCGGTTCTCGCCGATGGATGAGTGAGTCCGATTGAATCTCTCTCGTGATTAGGAGGATGGGGACAAGGGAAAGCAGGGGAAGCATGGGAAGCAGGGGAAGGCTCCATTATATTCCCCCATCCTCGTTGACTCCGAGAGCGACTCCCATCTCTGTTGAGCTGAAAGTTTCTATCGCAAGAGTGAAGAATCACTTAAGCACCAAGTATAGGCTAATAGAACCTGAGTTGAACTCATGGGAGAGCAGTAAGCCTTAGCCTTAAAGGAGATTACGCGAGATGAAAGCTGTCGTTTTTCACGGAGTCGGTGATATCCGCGTCGATGACGTGCCGGAACCCAAGATCCAGCATCCGGGTGACGCAATTGTCAAGCTCACTGCCAGTGCAATTTGCGGCACAGATTTGCACATGATCCGGGGGACATTGGCACCGATGAAGCCCGGAACAATTCTTGGTCACGAGGGAGTTGGTGTAGTAGAGGAAGTGGGCAAAGATGTCCGAAATTTGAAGCGGGGCGATCGCGTGGTCATCCCTTCCACCATTGCCTGCGGGTATTGCGCCTATTGCCGTTCTGGCTATCAGGCACAGTGCGACAATGCTAACCCGAACGGACTCAAAGGGGGAACTTCTTTCTTTGGGGGACCAGAACAAACTGGCTCTTTCGATGGCTTGCAAGCGGAATATGCCCGCATTCCCTTCGCCCATACCGGACTGATTAAGCTGCCAGAGGAAGTCGATGACGATCAGGCAATTCTCCTCTCTGATATCTTCCCGACTGCCTACTTTGGGGCAGAATTAGCCGAGATTCAGCCAGGCGACACAGTAGCAGTGTTTGGCTGTGGTCCAGTGGGTCAATTTGCGATCGCCAGTGCCTATCTTTTGGGCGCAGGACGAGTCTTAGCGGTTGATACTGTCTCTTCCCGTATGGATATGGCACAGGCTCAGGGAGCGGAAATCATCGACTTTAACGCGGAAGATCCCGTTGAGGCACTGGAGCATCTCACTGGCGGGATTGGTCCCGACAGAGCGATCGATGCAGTTGGTGTGGATGCCTCCCGTCCTCATAGCGGTCCAGCAGCACCGCAGACGCAGCAGGTACAACAGCATCAGCAGGAATTGCAGCAAATCGCGCCTGAAACTGCTGATAACTGGCAGGTCGGCGATGCGCCATCTCAGGCTTTGGACTGGGCAGTGCAGGGACTAGCCAAGGCAGGAACCCTTTCCATTATTGGAGTTTATCCGCCGGGCGATCGCTCCTTCCCCATCGGCATGGCGATGAATCGGAACCTTACGCTCAAGATGGGCAACTGCAACCATCGCAGCTACATTCCCCAACTGGTCGATTGGGTTCGCAGTGGCACAGTTACTCCCACAGAGATCCTCACCAAAGTCGAACCCATGACTTCGGTGATTGATGCCTACAAAGCCTTTGACCAGCAACAGGCAGGTTGGATGAAGGTGGAACTTGTACCGGGAACTTAAAAAGTAAAAAAGCACAAAAGGAGACTTAGACATGGCTCAAGAATTGAACGGTCGAAAAATCGCCATTCTGGTAGAAAATGCTTTTGATACCATTTTGCTAAATACCTGCGACACTCAGAGAAGTGAAAAGAGAGTCTCGGCCTGTTAAAGAGGCCATGACACAGGCAGAAACTTGATTGTCTAGGATTTCTCCCACTCTCTACTCGTAAGTTCTCTCAGCAATGAAATCATTCCCAACTGAGAAGGTCGTTAAGATACTGCCTTCTATGGTAGGAATTTCTGGAGAATGGGAAGGTTGAAAGAGTAAAATTACCTTCTTAGGAGTCTCGAGACTTTTAGCTGTATCTGCAGTAGCTTGGTCAACTGGATCAAATTAAGACTTTGAGAGTATTTCTGACAACCAAGCTTGACCAACTTAGCAAA
>PXPT01000111.1 GCA_003021505.1 Cyanobacteria bacterium QS_4_48_99
CTTTTGCCCAGAGTGCCATCATCAAGGCGGTAGAGATGTGGCGGCAGCACAAATCATAGCCCAACGCGGGCTTGCAGCGGTGGGACACACCGTCAAGATCCTTGGCGAGGGGTTAAGCGTAGGCTCCCCTACGACCCAAGAATCCCACGCGCTTTAAGCTGTGGGAGTGTCAAAATCTCTTCTCTGTGTACTTTTTCTCTGCGTTCTCTGTGCCTCTGCGGTTGATTAAACCTACTGATTGCGTAAACCCAATCAAAAGTTCTGATAAGATTTTCTTACGTATCGGGAAAGATCCATGTGTCATTAACTACATATGGAACCGTCAAAGATGCCTGTAGGACTGCCGGAATTTGTCGAGAATCCTGAAAATCGCTGCCCTGTAATTCTTTTGCTAGATACCTCTGCCTCCATGTCAGGGACTCCCATACAGGAATTGAATCGCGGGATTGCCGCCTTTAAAGAAGACGTGATTAAAGATGAGCAAGCCTCTCTCAGTGTCGAAGTTGCCACAGTCAAGTTTGGCGGTTCACCACAACTAGCTCAAGACTTTACCACGATTCAAAACTTTACGCCTTCCGGGCTCGATGCAGGTGGGTGGACACCAATGGGAGAAGCAATTCAGTGCGCGCTGGACTTGCTCGAAGACAGGAAAAATACTTACAAAGAGAGTGGCATCCAGTATTATCGCCCTTGGGTATTTTTAATTACGGATGGAGCGCCTAATCATGATTCCCCTTGGCGAGAAGCAGCCCAACGACTCAGAGAGGCTGAAGCGAGTAGACGGCTTCTCTTTTTCACAGTAGCGGTTGAGGGGGCAGATATGAATACGCTTAAAGAAATTGCCCCACCCGAACGTCCACCAGTTTGGTTGAATGGTTTAGATTTTCGCTCCCTGTTCGTTTGGCTCAGTACCTCCATGAAGCGGGTATCAAGCGGCAAGGTAGGAGAAGCAGTCGAGCTACCCCCTGTCGGTTGGGGACAAATCAGCACTTAATACTAATTTTCTTTAGTCGCGCGTGAGATTTTTGAGTTGGGGAAGGGGGAATGCCTTCGGCAGGGTAAAGGTGAAGGGGTAAGGGGTAAAGGAATTCTCCTTTTCCCTTTGCCCACGCGCGTTGCGTTTTTCCCTTTAACCTTAAACCGACTTGATTGAGGAGGACACGGGTTCCTAATTATTTCGGAACCGTGAGATGTCCGTTTTGTCATTGTTTTTGAAAGGGGAAAATTTATGATTTGGACTGCTGTTGCCCGTTCTGACATGGGCAAAAACCATCAAGAGCAAGGACTGCCCTGCCAAGATTACGGAGACTTTCGCCTTTTCAAGGATGTAATGGTTGGGGCGGTGGCGGATGGAGCAGGAAGTGCAAAACATTCGGATGTGGGCGCTCAGTTAGCGGTTAAGGAGGTACTGCGCTATTTCGGCGGGATAGAAAAAAGGCTTCAGTACTCCCAGCCGCTTTCTGAGCAAGAGGCAAGAAAGCGATTTACTGAGAGACTCAAAGAAGTATTGGCATCGTTAGATCAGCAAGCCGAAAAAGATGGTTATGCCGTAAGCGAACTTGCCTGTACGCTTTTAGTTTTCATCGCTACTCCTGATTGGCTGACTGCGATGCAAATCGGAGATGGGTTTATTGTCGTGCGCTCACCTGAATCAGTTCCGCAATTATTGTTTCAGCCCGATAAAGGAGAGTTTGCCAACGAAACCACTTTTATCACCTCAGAAAATGCCTTGGAGGAGATGCAGGTGCAGGTATTTCCTCATCAGCAAGAATTCATCTGTGCAGCAACGGATGGACTAGAGCGGGTAGCCATTCGTTTGAGTGATTGGACTCCCTTTTCTCCATTTTTTCAGCCGCTAGAAGAGTGCTTGCGGGAGCCAACTTCCCAACAAGAGAAGGACGAGTACATTCAGAACTTCCTCGCATCAGAGCGATTGAACCGTCGCACTAGCGACGATAAGACGTTGCTGTTGTGCCTTAATTCTATCTCTTGCGAGCCGATATGATTAGTAATTCGTAATTCGTGATTATTTTGCATGCCTGTAATTTAAGTTATGGAAAATTACAGAAAGCAAACCAACAAAATTCCACGTACCCAGCTTTTTATGTAAAGTTTAACTACGAATTACTAATTAACAATTACGAATTATAATGGTTTTTCTTACTACCTCTACAGGTGAATCAATTGCTCTGGAAAAAGAACTCTCCAGGGGGGGAGAAGGAGCCGTTTGGACGACAAATCGCAAGGGGTATGTGGCGAAAATTTATAACTCTGCTACCCCTGAGCGAATTGAAAAGCTAGAGGTAATGGTGGCGCATCCTCCCCATGAGCCAAACGCTCACCTTAATCATACTTCCTTCGCGTGGCCCCAATCCCTTCTTCAAGACAAATATGGTCGAGTGTTGGGTTTTTTGATGCCAGAAATTGAGGGGGGAAGAGAATTAATTCAGATTTATAATCCTCAGCGTCGTCAAAGGCAAAAGCTAGAAATAGACTGGCGTTTTCTCCACGTCACTGCTTTAAATGTGGCTGCGATTATCCAAGCGATTCATGCCGAAGGCTATGTTTTAGGCGATATCAAACCTCAGAATATCCTAGTCAACAATCGCGCTTTGCCCTCGATTATCGATACCGATTCCTTTCAGGTGCGCCATCCCTCCACTGGAAATATTCATCACTGTTTAGTCGCTTCTGAAGATTTTACGCCTGTGGAACTGTTGGGCCAAGATGTCTCGCAGGTAGAGCAAACCCAAGTTCAGGATTGCTTTCGCTTGGCGATAATTATTCATTGCTTACTGTTTGGAGATAAACCTTTCAAGGGAAAGTGGATAGGTACAGGGGACTCTCCAGAACCGAGTGAACTAATTCGCCGTGGCTTTTGGTGTTATGCTCCCAACAGTTTAATTCAACCTAGCGATTTAACGATTCCGCTAGAAGTCGTTCACCCAGAAGTGAAGCGCTGCTTTCTACGCTGTTTTAATGATGGGCACACTCAGCCTCACTTACGCCCCAGTGCAGAGGAGTGGATGAAGGCGCTGCGATTGGCGGTGAAGGAGTTAGAGGAATGCGACAAGGTGGTTAGCCATTATTACAGTCGTATTTATGGTAAGTGCTACTGGTGTGATCGCGCTCGTCATCTCGGAGTAGATATTTTTCCAGGGCAAGCAAAACCCCATCAACCTAGCTATACTTCTTCTAAAAGCCAAGTAGCAAATTCATCTCAAGCTGCATCTAGTGCTAGCTCATCCTCTTTAAACTCCTCTCAATCAGCACAACCTGTCAATCAAGCTTCTAAAAATCAGAATTCCCCTTCTGAGCGCCTAGTCAAGTGGGTAATACCTGGTACTAGTATCAGCCTATTCATTCTCGTTATATTGGGCTTTTATTTAAACCAGATATATGTTGATTCTGTTCAGCCTCCTGCTATATCAACTAGAGAAGAAACAGCGGAAGATTTCTCTCAGGAAACTGTTAGCACACATCCCAAAGATATCACTTTAGACAGAACCATAAAAGGGCATTCAGACTGGGTTGATGCCGTTGCGATGAGTCCCGATGGGCAGACAATTGTTAGTGGGAGTTTAGACAATACCATCAAAGTCTGGAATCTCGACACCGGGGAGCTGCTACACACCCTAGAGGGGCATTCAGACTGGGTTTTTTCCTTTGCGATGAGTCCCGATGGGCAGACAATTGTTAGTGGGAGTCGAGACAACACTATCAAAGTCTGGAATCTCGACACCGGGGAGCTGCTACACACCCTAGAGGGGCATTCATACTCGGTTAATTCCGTTGCGATGAGCTCAGATGGGCAGACAATTGTTAGTGGGAGTGACGACCACACTATCAAAGTCTGGAATCTCGACACCGGGGAGCTGCTACACACCCTAGAGGGGCATTCAGACTCGGTTAATTCCGTCGCCATTAGCCCGAATGGACGAACCATTGTCAGTGGAAGTAAGGACGAAACCGTCAAAGTATGGCAAGTGCAAGGGAAGTAGTGGGCTTGGAGATAGAGGGGATAGTTGGGTAGTCATGCATAGTAATGACTCAGATAGTGAGCGCTGCATTATAGCAGTGGATAAATACCAAATTGCCCCGATATGATTACTCAGTTTTTTGGAAAAGGAAAGTGACTGGCGTAGCAAGCGCCCTACCCGTTGCCGCAGAGTGTTGTTAAAT
>PXPT01000112.1:0-28607 GCA_003021505.1 Cyanobacteria bacterium QS_4_48_99
TGAACTTGCTTTTTCAGCTAATTCTCAATTATGAATACTTCGATTTTCCCATGCTAAGTAAGTATGGATTCGTTCAGAAGTGAGTCAGGATTGCTATATCTTACTTTTGCTGCTGGTGGATTGCTTGGGAACAGCTTCTTTCAAACGCCTTCACTTTCCCTACACGGTGGTTTAGTGATTGTGGGCTTTGGCTTGGTTTTTTAAGCCAGTTTGGTCCTCCCTTTGACTCCCTTTCAACCGTGAGCCTTTCTCGTGAAATCATTCTGTTCGTCTTCGTTCCCCCCTTAATTTTCGAGTCGGCATTAAATCTAGATAATAAGTTGCTGTTGCGAACCCTAGTCCCTGCGCTGGTGTTAGCTGGACCAGGCTTGCTACTTTCAGCAGCAATTGTGGGGGGATTCCTGTCGTGGCTAACTCCCCTTTCAGTGGGGGATGCACTGCTTTTGGCACTTTGATTGCTGCCACTGATCCGGTGGCGGTGATTGCCTTGTTTAAAGAGTTATGTGTCCCCGAAGGAGTAACAATGTTGGTGGAAGGGGAAAGTATGTTGAATGATGCAACGGCGATTGTGCTCTTCGAGCTGGTAATGGCAGTCGTTGCCAGTGAAGGAGTTGAAGCTGTCACTGCGCTTGAGCGGGCACCACTAAATGTCTTTGCGGTTTTGGGTGGCGGAGTCTTGACTGGGGGAATTATTGCAGCAGTGATGGAATACTCTGCTGCGCTGGCAAAAAAAGACTACTTGATTCAGGCTACTGTCTCTGTGATTATTGCCTATGCTGCTTTCCTGGTTGCCGAACATTACTTGCATGTTTCTGGCTTGATTGCTGTATTGACAGCAGGGTTAGTGGTGGGCGCGCTAGCGACTTTCGCCTCTCTCGGGAAGTCAGGACGTATCTGCACGACTTCTGGGATCATGCCGCCTTTATCGCCAATAGTTTAATCTTTCTGCTACTCGGCTTAACTACCGCCGGATTTATTAATCAGTTCGATAGTAGCACTCCCAGGCTCTGGAGTCCCATCGCTTGGGCAGTTGTTGCTGCTTTGCTAGCACGCGGAGTAGTTGTTTTCACCCTTACTCCTTAGTGAATCGGTTTTATCATTCCACACCGATTGATCAGCGCTATCAAATGGTTAGCTTTTGTGGAGGCTTGCGGGGAGCCATTGCTTTGGCTTTAGCACTGAGTTTGAGCAATGATTTTCCCAATCGTGAATTGATGATTGCCATGACTTTAGGAGTGGTGCTGTTCACAATTTTGATCGGTGGCACAACCACGAAAAAACTGATTAGGATTTTCAAACTCGACAACCCCCCAATCCTAGAGCGACTGGGGGAGGCACAGGCGGGCGTTTTTGCCGAGCAGGCGGCACTGCGACGAATGGAGGATTTGAAAACAGGGAGACTATTCGCTCCCTCAATGGTAGAAAGTCTGGAACAGAAGTATCAGCAGAATCTCCATACAGCGGAGCAGTCTGTTGATGCTATTTGTGCGGAACTCAGTCAGAATCGGGAACTGATGCGTCAAGTCTTATAGTTGCAAGCTTTAGAAATTGAGCATCGCGCTTATCGGGATCTTTATGATGAAAGGTTACTCTCTAGGGAGGTTCTCAACAAATTAAGTTTGATGATCGAGATGAAGCGGGATGCAGTCTTAGCAAACCGCATTCCTCCCCAACTGCCAACGGTAAAGGAGTTAGAGACGCGCTGGGAGAAATGTTTTGCCAGAGTGAGGCGGCGGCACGGGGCAGTAAGCGGCAGAGCCAACAAACCCATTCTCTTATTCTCCAGTACGAGTATGAAAGTGCGCTTGCCTATGTTTGTCATAAGGTGGTGCGGAAAATGCATCACCTCATTCAAGAGCGTGCGGTGAAAGTTACGGTGGCCTCTGATAGCATATATTTTTATGAAGATCGCTCTAGAGCCTTTTTAGAAAAGCTCAAGGCGATCACCCAATATTATCCTGACTTAACCGCTACCCTCCAGCAGCGAGTGGCAATGCATGCAGCTCTCATTAGCGAGCAAGAGGTGGTGGAGCGTTTGGCAGCCGATGGTGTATGTCTAGCCGGAGCAAGTAGTAAAGTCCGCAAGCTGATTGAAGCAAAGCTTAATCACATTTAATAAATAAGGACGGGGTTTACAAGGGGTCGAGAAAGCCTGGAACCACAGCACGGGGCTCTCAAGGGTGCGAGGGAACCTCGCACCACGACCCCTCCCTTCAGAACAACGAAAGCAGAGGGCAGAAGTTGGAAAGTGAGGGGCTTTTAATTTTTAATTTTTAATTTTTAATTCCCCTCTGCCTTCAGTAAGGGACTCGGCACTTGGGAGGCAACTACCTGATCGCCCCCCATTTCTTTAGCATGGTAGAGTGCCCCATCCGCCCGCTTAACTAGCTCGTGCGGGGAAAGTTTCGGCTCAGGAATAACACTCGCTACGCCCAAACCGAGGGTGACGTAATTGCTCGCGCGAGAATGGAGATGAGGCATCCGCAAAGCTGTGATCGCAGTTTGGATAGTTTCAGCGATGTGCATTGCCCCCGTGCTTTCGGTATTCGGCAGCAGCATCGCAAATTCTTCTCCGCCGTAGCGAGCAACTAAATCGCAAGGACGATGGACAACATGAGTAAGAGTCTGAGCGACTTGCTGTAAGCAGTCATCTCCGGCAGGATGTCCATAGGTATCGTTGTAGCGTTTGAAATCGTCAATATCGCACAGAATTAGGGATAGTTGCCCCTTTTCCCTCGCCTGCCGCTGCCACTCTAGCGCCAAATATTCATCGAAGCGGCGACGATTTGCTACTTGAGTTAATTGATCCACCAAAGCAAGGTGCTGTAATCGTTGGTTTGCTAATTCAAGCTGATGATAGAGTTCTGCTTGTTGAGTGGCAATTCCCACTTGGGTTGCCAGTTGTTTGAGCAGATTAATTTCGGAGGACTGCCATTGCCTCGGTGCAGCACAATGATGGGCGATTAGCAGTCCCCACAACTGTTCGCCTTGGAAAATTGGTAGGACTAAGTTGGCTCTCACCTGAAACTGAGCTAGCAGAGCAATATAGCATGGGCTAATATTGGCAGTGTAGATATCCTCGAAAACGGAGATACGCCCCTCTTGGTAGGGGAGAATATAGCTTTCTGTAAAACAGGGATCATCAACGTTGGTGCCTAAAACTGTTCTCCAGTTCTCCCCGACTGATTCTGCCTCTATTACGCCACTTCCATCGGAGTGAAAGCGGTAAACTAAGACGCGATCGCACAGAAGAGATTGCCGCACCTCTTCTACTGTAGTATCTAAAATCTCTGCAAGGTCGAGATATTGGCGAATTCGCTGTGCCACCGCTGCAATCAAACGTTCCTGCTCAGCTTGTTTCCGCAAGGCTTGTTCTGCCTGCTTGCGTTGGTTGATGTCGCTAACCACAACCAGAACAAATTCCACTGAGTCATCTTCGTCGTACTCTGGTGCCAGGTGAGCTTGATAACTTCTCACACCGCTGGGAGTGGGAAAATCAAATTCAATTAACTCTGCTTCCGCCGTCTCGAACACCTTTTCTAGGCTGGCGTGCCAGTAAGAAACAAGTTCCGCTGGCATTTCCAACTCGGAATTGGTTTTGCCAATAAAGGCAGATGCTGGTATGCCTGTTGCCTGCTCAACGGCAGGATTGGCATAAACATAACGTAGTTTTCGATCCAGGCGAACAATAATTTCGGGAGAATTCTCGACTAAAGTTCTGATTTGATTTTCCCGTTGATGGAGTGCTACTAGCGCCTGCTTATACTCGGTAATATCGCGGCAGCTATAAAGTACGGTTCCCCATTGAGTCGATACCCGCTTCACATCGATTAGTAACGTCTGCTGAGTGCCAGCTCGATTAGTAATCTCTCGCTCAATATTGGAAATTTTTCCTAGAGCGTCTAACTGTTCTGGTGCAAATATATTCTCTCCCAGTAACGCTGTGATATTCCCCAATGCTCGTATTTGTTGAGGGGAATAGCCTAAAATTTCTTCTACGCTGTGACAAATATAGGTGAATGCTCCAGCATCATCACTCAGAAAAACTGTATCGCCAATGTTGCTAAATATCACTTGGCATAGTTGTTCCGAAACTTGCCATTTCTCCTTGTCGTGTTCTACATCAACTCTTCTCATCACAAGAATCTTTTTGGAAGTGGCTCCTAAGAGTGCATTGGGTTGGGTTCAAATCACTATTTCCCCTGATGAAAAAGTAAATCAACTCAGACAGTGAGTCTATACTCTTGGGGAGTGATTTTGTTTAGCTTCTCAATGTTGCTATTGATACAGAAGTGGAAAAATTAACTCTCTAATCCGCGCCTTAGCTAATGCATTAAAATCGAAACGAAGTAAGGAAAATTTTGTGGAAGTGACTTATGCCACAGTTTTTGTTAACTTGGCTCATCAGCGCGATTGCTTTGCTAATTACGGCTAAAATTGTTCCGGGTTTGGCGGTAGCTAGCGCAACAGCCGTGGTTGTGGGAGCAGCAGTGATGGGGTTAGTCAATGCCATTGTTAAGCCCATCTTAGTAATTCTAACGTTACCACTGACAATTTTAACGTTGGGGTTGTTCCTGTTCGTGGTAAATGCGATCGCGTTTGCTCTTGTGGGCTATCTCACACCAGGATTCACCGTGGGCGGCTTCGTTCCCGCTTTAATTGGTTCGATTGTCCTGTCGCTGATTTCTGGCTTACTGAATCGACTATTGCCAGACGAAAATAGTTAGTAATTCATAACTCGTAATTCGTAATTACAAACTTAGACTAGTCTTTGGTTTCGCTACTTGCTTCGGCATCGAAACCGAGTAGTTAGTAATTCATAACTTGTAATTAGTAATTACAAACTTAGACTAGTCTTGGGTTTCGCTACTTGCTTCGGCATCGAAACCGAGGTAGCCCCGTGGTGTTAGCATCCAGTTGGCGTAGTTGCGAGTGCTGCTGTTGCCAATGATCACTGTGGCGAGCATATCGATGGGAACTTGCAGCATGTTCTCCAGGGTGGTGAGGGTAAGTTGCTCATCTTCTCGATAAACTGAGCGCACAATCGTCACTGGGGTGTTAGGGTGGCGGTGTTTGAGGAAAAGCTTTTGAGCAGTGACAATCTGTTCAGTACGAGTTCGTGATCGCGGATTGTAAATAGCTGTGATAAAGTCGGCTTGGGCAGCGGCTTCTAGACGCTTCTCAATTATTTCCCAGGGCGTGAGAAGATCACTTAAACTAATTGCACAGAAATCGTGCATCAGCGGTGCGCCCACCCGCGCGGCAGCAGCTTGCATCGCCGTAATGCCAGCGAAAACTTGCACTTGCGGTGTTTGACCATCCCAGCCTTGTGCTTGGAGTTCCTCAAAAACCAATCCTGCCATGCCGTAGATGCCAGAATCTCCTGAGGAAACCACTGCTACGTATAATCCCCACTGTGCCAAATCAATCGCCCGCCGTGCCCGCTGCCTTTCTTGAGTGATGGGGAAGGCTTCCACAATCTGCCCAGGACGACGCAGGGAGATAATGAGATCCAAGTAGCGAGAATAACCAATTACCGCATCAGCTTCAGTAACGGCAGTTCGTGCCGCTGGCGTCATCTGGTCTAATTCTCCTGGACCAGTCCCTACTAAAAATAGCTGCCCTGTTCTTCCAGTATACTCCTGTTGTGATTGCGCGATCGCAATTGTCACCGCCCCTGATTGACCTTCGCGTTTAAAAATCTGTTTGGGAACTAATAGCTGAAGGTTGTAGGTTGCAAGTTTATCCTCCTCCGCCTTTCCTCTCTCGGCGTCCCCGCTACGGACATCTCGCGGTGGCGAATTACTTCGCCACCCGTGTCCTTGTCCCCGCGTCCCCGCGTCGTCCCGCACCCAATCTGCTGCACACAATGCTGCACTCTCTGCAACGCTGGGCGTTCCCATTTCCTGATTCACCACCGTTGAAGGCGTGGGGACATCCACCAGGCGCAAAACCTCAGCAGGAAAGGTTTTTAACGGAAGGTTGCGACGGCAACACAATTCCATAATCCCCACTTCATCCGCTTTACAGTCAACTGTAGCCATACCTGCGATCGCTTCTTCTGCTAAATGATAGCGTTGGCATATTTCCCCAATCGCTGCTTCCATAAGCTGTTGCGATGTTCCTCGTTCGCAGCCGATGCCTATCCACAATACGCGAGGATGCCATTGCACACTGGAAAAATCAGACTCCGGTGAAAATTCTCGTTTGGCATGACTAATCCAAATCCGAGCCTCATTTTGAACTCTGAATTCTGCGATGCTCGGACTCCGTCCTGCGCGTCGGTTCTGAATTCTCAAAGGATGTCCTTCTGGCAGATGCGCTTGCCACAGCGTAGAACCTGCTTCCTGGATCACCTCTACTGGTTCGCCTCTAGCAACTGCGGCACTCACTGCTGTCCAGTCTCCTTCGCCGCGACACCAACCAAAGGGAACGCCCAACCTATCCACACCGGGTAGTCCCCATCCCGTCGATGCCCCTGTTAAGACTGGTGTTGCCCCGATTTGCTGGGCAATTAATTGTGCCAGTTGGTCAGCACCTCCTTGATGACCACCACACAAACTAATTGTAAACTGACCTTTTTCATCCACCACTACCACAGCAGGATCGCGGGATTTATCCCCTAACAGCGGTGCAATGAGGCGCACTACTGCCCCTGATGCTAATCCAAAGACAAAGGCATGGTGCTGATGCCACAGAGAAGCAACATGTTCTTTGAGAGAACCTTCGTAGGGCTGGACGTTTTCCAGTTCTCCGAGAACAGGGGGAACCCAGAGTGTCGCCCCACTAGTTTGACATAGCGGCTGTAGTTTCTCAGCAACATTCGGGGTAGTCGCGATCGCAGCTAGGGGTTGAAAATCTGAAAACAGTGACACAATTTCAATTAAAAATTAAAAGTTAAAAATGAATTTTGCATTTTGAATCTTGCATTTTGAATTGTCTTGCCCCCGTGTCTTCGTCTTTACGATTTCCTAAGCTAGCGATGCTGCCACCAAAAATAGACTGTCAACCAAAATCGTACTCAGCACAGCGCCACCAAATGCCCACCAGTGGCATTTCTGCTCTTGCAGTGAACCCAAACCAACGCTGAGGAGAATAAACGCCAAAACAATCGCACAACTCACGCCCCAGGGAGTTTGTACCTGCGTGATCGCATCTTGGAAAATCGGGGTTGCTAGGGCAGGATCAACCCCCATAACTTCGCGCCAGTGAGGAATTAGACCGGTTAGATAAAAATACATATCCGTCAACGCTGTGCCAAACAGAGACCCCAGATAGAATAAGTTGCCCACGAGTCCCCAGCCTCGCCGCACCCCCCACAGGGCAAACGGCAAACCAATTGCTTCGACTGGCAAATGAACTAGGGGTTCCCAGCGCAACCAACCCCAATAAATTGACCCGGCGAGCCAACTCCAGCTAAATCCTAAGAGTAGGTCTCCCCAGAGCTGGGTTTTAGGATGCTTCAGCAATACCATGCCCAATCTACACCATCCCAGTGTCAGCAGCAAACTTAGCCACGGCAGATGCCGCACCATCGGAGCTTGGGCGAAAACTGGTACGGAGACTAGAAACGCTGCTGCCGCCAATACTAACCAGGCTTGACGCGCTTGCGCTCCCCTATGGAAGATACCAGGGTTGCCTGAGTCGTCGGTGATAGATGTTGCAGGAAACCTGGTATTGTTAAACAAAACGTTTTTAATTTCTTTAACTAACTTAATCTTTCTCAAGATAACATACCGTTGTTTATCCCCTAGGGGGGGATAGTATTAATCATACCTTAGATAGAGACAGCCCAGCGCGATCGCTACTTGGGGATAATGTTCACTATGTTCCAGGAACAGGTTAGAGTAGCGGCTAACAATCTTTAATTAGCTTCTGGTTGAATTCCGCTCGGATTGAACAGCATGACCGAATTGCGACAACAGTGGTTTAAATTGCTCGGTACAGTCGCGCTAAGCGTTATCTTCACCCTAAGCTCAGAAGGATTGCGGCAAAGCCTCTCCGTAGCTGGATCAGATTCTCTCGCTCAAACAGCGCCCAATCTGGAGGCAACCGAACCTACCTCCCAGCTCAATCTCTTTCAAGCAGTAATTTTGGGAATAGTACAGGGATTAACCGAGTTTCTGCCCATTAGCAGCACAGCCCATTTAAAACTCGTGCCCGTGGCATTGGGTTGGGGTGATCCGGGAGTAACTTTCACGGCTGTGATTCAATTAGGCAGTATTGCGGCGGTGTTGTGGTATTTCTGGCAAGATTTGACTCACATTACCGCCGGAATGGTGAAAGCGGTGCGCGAGTCGAATTACTACTCTAGTGAGTTTCGTTTGGCGGTGGGGATTGGGTTGGGAACCATCCCAGTAGTTTTGTTGGGACTGTTCATCAAAGTCTTTGTCCCCAACTTCGACGACTCTGCTTTGCGAAGTATGACCACGATCGCACTGGCTTCGATTATCCTAGGCTTGTTACTGGGACTGGCAGAGTGGGTAGGAAGCCGCAAGCGCAACCTCAAGCAGTTAAGCATACAGGATGGGATCTTGGTGGGGTTAGCCCAAGCGCTGGCAATCATTCCGGGCGTTTCTCGTTCCGGTTCCACCATTACTGCCGGTTTATTCCTGGGTTTAAAGAGAGAGATTGCTGCTCGCTTTTCCTTTTTACTAGGCATTCCAGCGATTACGCTTGCTGGGCTAGTGGAAGTAGTGGAAGTTTTTGAGGAAGGGTTTAGTGATGCGGGAGTGATGCCGTTGGTAGTGGGGACAACTTCGTCAGGAATTTTTTCTTATTTGGCGATCGCCTGGTTACTTCGTTATCTGCAAAGGCGGAGCAACTGGATATTTGTCTGGTATCGTTTAGCAGTGGGAGGGGTGATTTTAGGGGCGATCGCAACAGGGATGCTAGCCAAAAATTAGGGGGTTGCTGCTGTCAAAGCAAGCAAAATTTCAACGGAGGTATTCGCGATGTTGCTAAAAGGCTCTTGCCACTGCGGGGCAGTACACTTCAGCGTCCAAAGCTACCAACCCTATCCCTTCATGCACTGCTACTGCTCCATTTGCCGCAAGACAGCGGGAGGAGGCGGCTACGCTATTAACCTTGCTGGCGACAACAAGACTTTAGAAGTTGAGGGTTCCGAAAACATCACCGTCTACCGTGCCCGATTCCAGAACCCCGAGCATGATCAACCACGCCAGAGTGAAGGCGAGCGCCGCTTCTGCCGCCATTGTGGATCATTTCTGTGGGTTTACGATCCCAACTACCCAGAGCTAATGCATCCCTTCACTTCAGCAATTGACACTGACTTACCCAAGCCGCCAGAGCGAACCCACATCATGCTTGATTTCGCAGCGAATTGGGTGGAAATTCCTGAAACTTCAAATGACTATCATCACCGACGCTATCCCCATGAATCTCTCGCCGACTGGCACGAACGGCTGGGACTAACTAACGAAGCTCAAGACTAGAAGGCTGCTACCTTAGGGCAGAGGAGCAGAGGAGAAAGAGGACGCACCGGATACGGGGACGTTCCAGACGCGGGGAATGAAGTGAGAGTGTGAGAGAGCTGGGGAAGCTGGGGAAGCAGGGGAGGCAGCGAGCGCGCAAGAGCGTGAGAGCGTGAGAGAATTGGAAATAGGAATAAATTTTTCGAGCAAACAAGCCCATTTACTTCCTCACTCCTCACCCCTCACTCCTGCCGTGTAAACAAATTTTAGTCAAGCGCGATTACTCCTCACTGAAACTTGGGTAATTTATTTAACGACGGATTTTCGGTAAACCCTAAGTATTTACGAGTGAGGTTTTTGGGTCTTTATGCTCACTAAGCTGACCAAGGTAAGTCAAAGACTCAGCCCAGGGCTGCGTCGCATCATCCAGAGTGTCGGTTGGCTCTCTGGAGAACGTGTTTTGAGAATGGCAGTCACCCTATTTGTGGGTATTTATGTGGTTCGCTACCTAGGACCGCAAGCTTACGGCAAACTCAGCTATGCTGCCAGCTTTGTGGGGTTATTTGAGGCGATTACCAAGCTGGGATTAGATGGCATTGTCGTGCGGAATGTAGTGCAAGATGAGAATTCCACGCAGGAAATACTGGGAACAGCTTTCGGGTTAAGGCTGATGAGCAGTTTAGGAATCTTCGCCTTAATTGTTGGTACTAGTTGGAGTGTCGCCGAGGAACCCCAGGTACGGTGGATGATAGTAATTATTGCGACTGGGTTAGTGCTTCAGTCCACTCAAGTGATTGGGCTTTGGTTCCAATCAGAGGTGCTGTCGGGACCAATAGCGAGAGTGAGAATTATTGCTTTCTTTGCAACTGCCGGAGCGAAGCTCTTATTTATTGCACTCGGACTCCCTTTGATCTTTTTTGCCTGGGCGATGTTATTAGAAATTCTGCTCAAGGCAGTCGGGATGATGGGAATGTATTTCCACCACGGTCAATCAATGGCGCACTGGAAAATGAAGTGGGGAAAAGCTAGGGGATTGCTGAAAGATTCCTGGCCCCTGATTTTGTCTGGCGTAATGGTGACTATTTACATGAAAATCGATCAGGTGATGCTAGGTAATTTGGCAAGCAATGAAGCAGTGGGGAACTATGCGGCAGCGGTTAGGTTAACAGAAGTGTGGTATTTCATCCCGACAGTAATTTGCTCTTCGGTATTTCCAGCAATTATGCGTGCCAAACAAAGGAGCGAGGAAGAATATTACCAGCGGTGGCAACAGCTTTACGACATTATGGCATGGGTTTCTATAGTTATCGCTGTTGGGATGAGTTTTTTGGCTGGTACTTTAATAACGACTTTACTAGGGGCACAGTATGCCGAAGCAGCAACAATCCTCGCTCTATACATTTGGGCAACTCCTTTTGTGTTTTTGGGAGTAGCCCGTGGCAAGTGGTTTGTGGCTGAAAATTTGACGAAGTTTAGTTTTATTACTACTTCCTTGGGAGCGGTTGTTAATGTGGTTTTAAATTTGGTTTTAATTCCCTCTTATCAAGGAATGGGAGCAGCTTTAGCAACAGTAATTTCTCAAGCCGTGTCTGCTTATATTATCTTTTTGGTTTATCCGCCTTTTTGGCGAATTGGTTGGATGTTAATTAAAGCTTTATTTATCCCCTTGAGAATCGGTCAAAACCTTACCTACATTGGCTACCTTAAAAATCTCTTGAAACCCACTTAGATTCCTGTATTGAATCCTTGCTTCCTCTGCTCCCTCTGTTCCCTCGCTTCCCCTGCTTCCTAAATAAAAGCAACTTAGTATTACAAAACTGGCAGTTGCCACCCTGACTCATTTGTCGGACTGGCTGGCATGGCACCGGAGTAAACCAAACCCCGTTGAGCATCCAGGGTGAGAATTATTCCCTCACGAATCGTTTGCGTGGCATTTTCAAACCCGACAATTACAGGTACTCCCAGTCGCAAGCCCAGCACAGCAGCGTGGCTAGTCAGGCTTTCTTCTTCGGTAATAATCCCAGCGGATTTGCGAATTGCCTCGACAAATTCGGCGTTGGTGGCAGGGACAACTAAAATCTCCCCAGCAGAGAAGTTCCCCACTTCCCTAGGATGATGTGCGACTCTGGCTCGACCAGTCACTGCATCCTGACCGACGCCAACACCTCGACCCAAAACGGCTGTCACGACTTCTACTTTAATGAGGTCGGTGGAACCGGAAACGCCCTGGAGAGTTCCAGCAGTCATTACTACTAAATCTCCCTCTGCTAGCAAATTTTTCTCTTGAGCAACAGTGATTGCTGCCTGGAAGGTCTGACCTGTAGAAGGGAGATCTAGAACTAATAGGGGGTTGACTCCCCAAACTAACTGTAGTTGTCGCGCTACATCTACATGAGGAGTAACCGCTAAAATGGGAGTATGAGGACGGAACTTGGAGACATGACGAGCAGTTGCCCCAGTTTTAGTCAAGGTCATAATTGCCGCTGCCTCTAGTTGCTTGGCAATCTGACCGACTGCTTGAGAAATAGCATTGGGGATAGAGGGTTTGCTGCTAGCGCTATCGCCGCTTGTTTGTTGTTCTCGCTCAAGCCGTGTGGCAACCCGTGTCATTGTGGCAACAGCCTCAACTGGGTATTTCCCGACAGCGGTTTCATTGGAGAGCATCACGGCATCCGTGCCGTCCAGGATGGCATTGGCAACATCAGAAACCTCAGCACGGGTGGGTCGGGGATTATAAGCCATGCTGTCTAACATCTGAGTTGCGGTAATTACGGGGATGCCCAGTTGGTTGGCTGTGACAATTAAGCGCTTTTGCAACATGGGAACCTCCTCGGCAGGAAGTTCCACGCCCAAATCCCCTCGCGCCACCATGACGCCGTCACAAAGGGAGAGAATAGTCTCCATTTGTTCAATCGCTTCGTGTTTTTCAATTTTGGCGATGACGGGGACAGACTTTCCAGCACTGGAGATAAGTTCTTTAATTTCGAGGACATCTTGGGGATTACGCACGAAGCTCAAAGCTACCCAATCCACACCCTGATCCAGTCCAAACATTAAATCTTGCCGATCTTTTTCGGTTAAAGCTCGGACGGAGAGATAAGTGTTAGGAAAGTTGACTCCTTTATGGTTAGAAAGTTCTCCCCCAACCACCACGCGACCATGCACTTCCTGTTGGTGAGGGTAAACTTTTTCTACCTCCATCTCGACTTTGCCATCATCGAGGAGAATGGTGGCTCCTTCTGGAACCTCTTCGGCAAGGAAGTCGTAGCTGACGTAGCTAATTTCTTGGGTGCCTTTGATGGGGCGGCTAGTGAGGATAAAGCGATCGCCCTTGTTCAGAACAATTGACCCGCCTTTAAACTCCCCTAGGCGAATTTTGGGACCTTGCAAGTCTTGCAAAATTCCCACAGGCTGATTGAGTTCAAACGCTGTCTGACGAATTAGGCGGATGCTGCGCTGGTGGTCTTGTTGAGTGCCATGAGAAAAGTTCAGCCGCAGGGTGGTCGCACCTGCTTGGATTAGGTCGCGGAGAACCTCGGGACGCAGGGTAGAAGGTCCCACAGTGGCAACAATTTTAGTCCGATGGGAGGAGTTTTGCAGTTGCATATTGAATCAGGGGAGCAAAAAGGCAATCGGGCTGTGTTGTGCCGCAAGAGTACCGCCTTGGAGGCGGCAGAGGAGTCCAATTCGCCATCCTCTCACGAATGAGGCTTTATACCAAGTTGCGCTCCTAGATTCAGGGTTCTAAATTCTGAGTTCCCACTGCCTCAGCAATTGAATCCCATCCCCTCTCTTCCAAGCGCTGGGATAGCCCTTCCAGAATCCGGCGCACCATCGCTGGACCCTGGTAAATCCATCCTGTGTAGAGCTGAACTAAACTCGCACCAGCGGTGATTTTTTCCCAGGCATCCTCCGCCTTAAAAATGCCCCCAACGCCAATAATCGGTAAGTACCCACCCGTTTGCTTTCTAATATAGCGAATAACTTCTGTGGCGTGATCGCGCAGGGGAACTCCGCTAATTCCGCCTGCTTCTTCGGTCACGGGGTGGCCTGTCGCTTCGAGAAACTGCGTTTTCAGTCTATCCCGACTGATGGTTGTATTAGTTGCAATGATCCCGGCGAGTTGGTAAGTCTTTGCTAAATCTAGCAGGTCATCCAAGGCTTTCCAAGTTAGATCCGGGGCAATTTTGACTAAAATGGGCTTTTCTTCCTGATTTTCCTGTTGTAAGGCATCTAAAATCAAACTCAGTTGGTGGGCATCTTGGAGCGATCGCAATCCAGGCGTATTCGGTGAGCTAACATTAACTACAAAATAGTCTCCCCAATCCTTAAGAAGCCGGAAACTTTTCACATAATCCGCCGCCGCCTCTGATAGGGGTGTAAGCTTAGATTTACCCAGATTAACTCCCCACCGAAGGTCAGGCGATCGCTCCTGATGTTTTAATCTCTCACTTAATGCCGCACTGCCTTGATTATTAAACCCCATGCGATTGAGAGCAGCTTTGTCTTTAGGCAAGCGAAACAAGCGAGGACGAGGATTTCCCGGCTGGGGATGAAAGGTGACAGTACCAACTTCAGCAAAACCGAAACCCATTGCCCCCCAAATTCCAGCCGCCACTCCATCTTTATCGAACCCAGCCGCCAAACCAACAGGATTGGGAAATTTTATCCCCCACAAACTTTGTTCGAGGTTGCCAGCTTTAAAGCGAAAAGAGCGCTCTAACTGGGTAAGCATCCAGCGGGCTGGGGGATGCTCTGCTCCCATACCACTTAACACTCGCAAACTCTGTTGGTGCAGCCACTCCGGATCTGCTTTCACGCCGGAAAATAAAAAGGGACGAATGGCAGTTTGATAGATGTCCAAGATTACTCCTGTTGATACTGAACAGACCAAGCATCCAGTGCCATCTGATGGACGACGCGCCAAGGCTGATGATGCTGCCGCGCTAACTGAGCGCAATCTTCGTACTCTGGCTGCACATTGGCAATTAATGGTTTTTGGGAAGAGTCGGAACCAGCAACCTTGACTCGTACTGTTCCTAGGGGGGTTGTCACCTGCTGGATTTCCCTTTGCAAGATGGCTCGCTGCTGAATCTGGCGTCGGATGCCCAAAGTCGTAGTTTCTCGAAACAGCACTGTTTCGCAAGCTACCAATTTCTGGGGTGGGCAAATCACTGTTAACAAAATCCCCAATCGAGACTTTTTCATCCCGATTCCTTGGGTAAATACATCCACTGCACCCGCCTCAAATAGGATCTCGAAGGTATAGGCGACTGCCTGCGGACTCAAATCGTCAATTTGCGTCTCTAGCACGGCAATGGTTTCTAAAGAAGTATCATTTGTTGAGTGTTCGTAATTCGTTGTTTCTGAGGCTTGACCAATCCAGAGTCGCAGCATGTTGGGAATGGGCAACCGATGAGAGCCTGCCCCTAAACCCAGGCGCTCCACTGTCATTGCTGGCAAACCACCGAAATTGCTGGCAAGACTCACTGCCAGTGCTGCCCCCGTGGGAGTTACCAATTCCTTGTCAATCCCATTGCTGTAAACTGGCACTTGACGAGACTCCCACAACTTCAAAACCGCAGGAACTGGCACGGGAAGTTGACCGTGAGTTGCCCGCACTGTGCCTCCGCCTGTGGGGAGAGCGGAACAATTGAGCTTGTTTATCCCTAGCCAATCCAATCCCAAGCAAGTGCCTACAATATCGACAATCGCATCGGTAGCACCCACTTCGTGAAAATGAACCTTCTCCGGTGCAATCCCATGTACTTCCCCCTCGGCAACTGCCAGTTGGCGAAATACCTTTAAGCTCCAGGCAGATGCTTGTGGAGGCAACTTAGCTTCCTGAATTAGTGCCTCAATTTCGGGAAGATGTCTTGCATGTGCATAATCGTGGTGATCAAGATCAACAACATACACTTTTGTGGCGATTTGACCATTGCGGTGGACTTTTTCAGCGCGTAACTGGTACTCTTGCTCAATTCCCAAGCCCCTGAGCTGCGAAATCAAATAGTCTAAAGGGACACCAATATCTACCAGTGCGCCCAAGCACATATCACCGGCAATTCCTGTGGGACATTCGAGGTAAGCAAGCTTGTTCATCATTTCCATCTGATGGCTTCCCTCTACTTTATTAATAAGCAGCTATCCACGCAGCAAAGCGTTGACCCAAGCGCTTTTAGAACAAAGTATCTTGGTAGTCAGGGGGCGAGCTATTCCCACTAAGTTTTGCTAAGGTTGATATTAACAATTGTGTAACTTGAACCTACGACTGTTCCTCTTCGTAGGGTAGCTCCGACAACTCGGTTAACCCATCTTCAGAAAAGGCAGCTCAATCACTAAGACACTTATGTCGGTAACAAATCCCCAAGTTTCCACTTCACGCCAGCTATCCGCTCAAGATTCCCAAGCCCTCCAGCAAGTCTGGGAAAAGATTGAGGCAACTAGCTGTCCCCGGCATGACAATTTTCATATGCACACTGTCTGCTCAGACGGACGGCTTCAGCCCGAGGATTTGATGGAACAAGCCACTGCCATTGGTTTGCAAAACATGGCTATCACGGACCATCATACTGTTAACGGCTATGAAGCTGCCCAAAATTGGTTAGAGGTGGCTCACCGCCAAAAGCAGAATTTAACTCTTCCTCGCCTCTGGATAGGGGTTGAAATTAATGCTGATTTAGCTGGAACCGAGGTTCATTTACTAGGCTATGCCTTTAACCCAGAACATCCGGCAATACAGCCTTATCTTCAAGGAAAGCATGCTCAAGGAGATGATGCCCAGGCGGCAAGCGTTATTTCTGCCTTACATCAGGCAGGAGGTTTAGCTGTTTTGGCTCACCCTGCCCGCTACTCCCGTTCCGCTGATGAGCTGATTCCTGCTGCCGCACATTTAGGGATCGAAGGTGTAGAAACTTACTATGCTTACCGCAATCCCGAACCTTGGAAACCTAGTCCTGCCCGAACCAGTCGAGTGAAACAACTCAGTGAGCGATACGGCTTGTTCGATACCTGCGGCACGGATACTCACGGCTTAAATTTGCTTCGGCGGCTGTGATGCCAGGATATGGAGCAATAAAAATTCTCTCAACAGAAAAGCCGCTCTTGGGAAGAGCGGTTCTTAATTTTAAAATTTTCGTAAAAAAATGAGCATCGACCTTAAAATATGCCACTTTGGATACTCATGAGAGTAAAGATTGCCAAACTCATCAAGACTAAAACAATGGCAAGGCTAATTGACTGACCTAAATGCTTGGGTTGTGAAGTTTTCATGGTTAAATTCCTGGCAAATTATTGAACGGATTCTAATTACTTTTAACAGTAGCAAACTTCGTGTAGTAATCTGAGAAAAAGAAATATTTATTAACTTAATTTAACTAGTCTTAATTAAATTAGCTCCTTGAAAAAGGCTATTTCCCCTAGAGAGGCTAGTCGAGCAACTGCAAACAGTGCTTTTAAAGCCAGGGCAGATGCGAACTCTAAGTTTTTGAAACTGTATTGCATCTACTCCTTTTTTCCTTTTTAATTAAAATGCATAAGAACAAGTAGCTTTTTGTGGGCGAAGATGAGAAAAGCAACGGAAGCCTGCTTGAACTAATCAAGGCACATGTGAGGAATGAACAGAGCGGTTACAACGATAGAAGGACTCTAATCGTCACGGCGGAGGAAAACACGGGAGGAGGTATGGAGCAGGGAAAGTTCATCCCTTCGTATCGTCCCTAGGTGCAACGCAGGTTTGCGCCCGCGAAGTCTCCGCCGGGGCTGCAACCGTCGGTTAAGTTGAATGCAAAGCAGAAGCTATGAAAATTTTAATCGTGGAAGACGATGAGCGCCTGAGTGATGCGCTTGAAGAAGATCTCAGCGAGCAGCATTATGCTATTGATGTAGCTGAGGATGGAGAAGCGGCTTGGGAACTGGTCACTGCCTTTACTTATGACCTAATCTTGCTAGACTTAATGCTACCCAAGATGGATGGGATTAGCCTCTGCCAACAGATGCGTTCCAAAGGCGATCGCACCCCCATTATGATCCTGACTGCTCGAGATGGAACTACTGATAAGGTAGTAGGGCTAGATGCAGGAGCTGATGATTATATGATTAAACCCTTCGAGCTTCAGGAATTGTCAGCTCGCATTCGGGCTTTACTGCGTCGGGGAGGTTCCACTTCACCGCCCGTTCTAGAGTGGGGGGAGCTGCGCCTAGACCCGAGTAGCTGCGAAGTCCTCTACGAAGAGCATCCCCTATCTCTGACACCGAAGGAATATTCTCTGCTGGAGCTGTTCTTACGTAGTGGTCGCCGCGTGTTGAGCCGCACTCAAATTCTCGACCACCTCTGGCCCTTTGAAAAACCGCCAGAAGAAGATACAGTCAAGGCCCATATCAAGCGGTTGCGGCAAAAACTCAAGTCAGTGGGAGCGCCTTCCGATTTAATTGAAACGGTTTATGGTTTGGGCTATCGCCTCAAACAAGACTTCTAAATAAATGTCGCCGGAGCTGCGTTAGCGCCTTTTATTTAACTGGTCAGACCATGTTGTAAGGCATAACGCACTAGCTCCGTGCGGCTGTTGGTTCCTGTCTTGCTAAACAAGCGGCTAACGTACTTTTCCACGTTCCTAACGCTTGTGTCGAGACGTCGAGCAATTTCTTTATTCATCAAACCCTCTGCCACCAAATTCAAGACACTTTGCTCTCGTGGTGTCAACTCCATTTTGATTGGGGTTTGCTCGGGTGTAACGTTTGACGAACCCTGACCTAACATCCCCTTGATTTCTGCAATCTGCTGCGCAATGCTTTCCAGCTCAGAACCTCCCTCGGCTTCTGAGGGAGTGCCCCTTCTCTCCAGCAAGTTCCTGATAATGGCAACCAATTCCTCCGGGTCAAATGGCTTAGGCAGATAAGCATCAACACCAGCTTGGTAGCCTTGAATTCGGTCTGAGGTCATGCCTTTTGCAGTGAGGAAGATGACTGGAAGGGATTTGAAGCGAGGGTCTTCCCGAATCTGTTTAAGGAACTGATAACCATCGACTTGGGGCATCATGATATCCGCAATTACCAACTCAGGAGAGTTTTTCTGCATTAACTCCCAAGCTTCGTTAGCGCTACTGGCTAGCTGAACCTCAAATTCCTCACTCTCTTCGAGATAGGCTTGTACTGCTTCGCGTAGTCCTGGTTCATCATCAACCAGTAACAGTTTCTCTTTCTCAGCCATTGTCCTCTCCCTCGGGATGACAAAACAATTAAAAATTCACGCATTCACGCATTCAAAACTAGTCATTGGTCATGAAGGGGCGACCCGCCGGAACCCGCGTACAACTTCGATAAACGCTCTTCACTGATAACTAACTAATGCGTGAATTTACGGTTCGTTGCCGAGGTGACTCATTTTTAATTTAGCAAGAATACTTTTATTATGGGCATCGCTTTGCTCCGCTGAATTGTGGGAGTGAGAGATTGAAGGATAAATTCAGCAATTGAGGCAATTCCTGCAACCTAAGAAAGTGCCCACCCTAGACTTGCCAGCGTCGCACCAATTAAGTAAAATGCTCCCACAATCTGAGTTTCTGACCAGCCAGTGAGTTCTAGATGATGATGGAGGGGAGCCATTTTTAGCAAACGCTTGCCTTGACCATCAGCACCTTTTGTGGCTTTGTAATACCCAACTTGGGCAATCACAGAAAGGGATTCGACAAAGAAAATTCCGCTAATGAGAAATAAATCCCACAGGTTGGTGGTGAGGATTCCTACGGCGGCTAACGCACTTCCGAGTGCTAGGGAACCAGTATCGCCCATGAAAACGCTAGCAGGGTTGCGGTTGTGGACGACAAAGCCGAGGCAACCGCCACTCATGCAAGCACAGAAAATCATTAAGCTGGAGGAGGTGGGGGCTACGATCGCAGCTAACCCTAACAGAGCGATCGCGCCTGTTCCCCCCGCTAGTCCATCTATCCCGTCGGTGAAATTAGTCGCATTACTTTCTGCTACCAAGGCAAATGCAGCCAAAGCCCAAAACAGCACTCCCAATGGTAGAGCAAAACCGAAAGGAAAACTCAAGATAGTTAAACTTGCCGGTTGACTCCAAGCTAGCCAGAGGCAAAATACTACCGCACAAGCAATTTGCAGAGCAAGCTTGAGGCGAGGGGAGATGCCTTGGTTCGATTTCTGTCGCAAGATGCGCCAATCATCACTCCAGCCAATCGCTGCGTAGGCAAGTGTCACCAACGATACCGCGATCGCCTCTGGGGCGAATCCTGACCAGATTAGGGCGACTCCCACCGCCACTGGGACAAAAAACACTCCCCCCATAGTGGGAGTGCCTGCTTTTTTCAAATGGGCTTGGGGACCATCATCACGAATGAATTGACCCGCTTTCAGCCTTTGTAGGAAAGGAACAACCCCATAACCTAATCCGCTAGTAACTAGGGCGCAGACTCCCAGCGGTAAGCTGATTGAACTTCCTTGTCCCGGTAGCTGACCCGTAGCCCAGTCAAAAATGACAGCGAACAAAGTCAATAGACAAGCAAGCAGAATCAGTAACCCAGTCCCCGAAGGATTTAGCGCCGTTTGTGAAAAAAATCTTGTCTCCACGACTCACTCACACCAGCAAATATTTTTTCTGCAAAAGTCAGAGATTACGCCGCCGTAAGAATACGGCGCCTGCTCTGAAGGACGCGGGGTTCGAGGTTTCCTCGAACCTTCACAAAGTCCGTACCGTTGGTCAAGTTTCGAGCTTTTTAAAGCGAGGATGGGAAATTAACCAATCTCCCATCCCTAATTTTCGCCGCGACGGTAGAACTGCGTCTAGCGATCGCCTGTGGCACTTGCTTCTATTGTTCTGCGTCTTCGAGTAGATTCTCAGATGGCTCCTCGGAGGTACGATAGTCTTTATCATCACCCTCCATCAACTCGGAAATTTCTTCTTCCTCTTCTACGGGAGAATTTCCCCCTTCCACTTCGCGCTCTAACAGGCGATCGTTTGCTTCCAACCAATCTAGTAGCGAATACTCTTGCTGGAGAGGAATCACGGGTGCTGGTTGATTACGCGGCTCTTGGCGCAGAGAATGATTTTGCATGGATAGATGGGTAATTAACTTAACTAATCTTGATGTTTAGCTCTGAGTTTAGCACTAACAACTTACTATTCCCTGTCTGGATAACCGAATTTATACTGTGGAAAATAGCTGAGTGGGTGAGATGACAACGGCAGAACTACCCAGCGGTAGTAGCCCCTACTTTGTAACTAGACTACTAGAAAATGGAGACTCGGCAACCATGAGCAAAAAAACAGAACTACTTGCAGCAGTTGCTGGCAAAAATCGCGGCTTGCTCGCTAACGAAATAGACAAAGTTGCACTGCTGTCGGCGGTGGCACAGATTGAAGACCAAAATCCTACTCCTAACCCCATTGCGCGCAGTGACTTGCTAGAGGGCGATTGGCGACTCCTTTACACCACTAGCCGAGGAGTGCTGGGGTTCGATCAATATCCCCTCTTGCAACCGGGTCAAATCTATCAATGCATTCGCGCTTCCCAAACTCGCCTCTATAACATTGCTGAAATTGCGGGCGTACCTTTTCTAGAAGGATTAGTGGCAGTCTCGGCTAGGTTTGAACCCGCCTCTGAACAGAGAATTAACGTTAAGTTTGAGCGCTCAATTTTGGGGCTGCAACGCTTGCTCGACTATCGCTCTGCTAACCAATTTATTCAGCAAATCGAAGCGGGCAAACAATTTTTCCCTTTCGACTACAGCATCGAGAATCGCAACCAACAGGGCTGGCTGGATACCACCTATCTCGATGAGGATCTACGTATAGGACGCGGCGACAAAGGTAGTGTATTTGTGCTTGCTAAAGAAAAAAGCTAGTGGCTAAGGGCTAAGGGCTAATCGCTAATGGACAATGAACAATTAGCAATTGACAATTAGCAATGAACAATCTCACTCGCCTCTCCCAAAACCAACTTAATTTGCTAGAAACTTGCCCACGTAAGTTTCAGCATCTCTACCTGGACCAGTTAAAGTCTCCCCTCTCTCGGGAACAACAAGAGCACATCACTTGGGGCAACCGATTTCATTTGTTGATGCAGCAGCGGGAACTTGGGTTGCCTATTGAGTCCTTGCTAAATGAAGATCCACAACTGGAACATTCGCTTAACGCTTTGGTGCGTGCTGCCCCAGAAACCTTGACACCCGCTTCCGAGACTTGGCGCGAAGCGGAGCATTGCCGCACTCTCAACTTCCAAGGGTATTTGCTGACTGTTGTCTATGATTTGCTGCTTGCCGATGCTCAAAAGGCAGACATCTTCGACTGGAAAACCTATCTTCAACCCACAAACCGAAATCAGTTAGCAAACGACTGGCAAACTCGCCTATATCTCTATGTTTTGGCAGAAACTTCTCCCTATTTGCCCGAACAAATTGCCATGACCTACTGGTTTGTGAAGCAACGCAGCGCTCCTACTAGTCTCACCTTAACCTACGATAACGCCCAGCATGAGAAAACTCAGCAAGATTTAACTACTCTTTTAACTAAACTGGATCGTTGGTTGCCCGAGTATCGTGAACAGGGGAAACCCTTTCCCCAAGTTGCGGAAGAAAAAGGGCTTTGTCCCTCCTGTAGCTTTGCAGTGCGTTGCCAGCGCACACCAGAAAGCTCGGAGTTAGTAACAGGCAAAGACTGGTGTAGCTCGGTTGCTGAGATTGAGGAAGTTCCTCTATCTAATTTGTAGTTCGTAATTCGTAATGCAGGTAACTCGTGTAATTGGTTTAATGAGCGGCACTTCTGTCGATGGCATTGATGCCGCTCTTGTCGAAATTACGGGTTCGGATGTAAATGTGCAGGTAAGGCTGTTGAGTGGGGCAACTTATCCTTATCCCACTGAGCTGAGAGAGCAGATTTTAGAGGTTTGCGAGGGAGGAAAGCTCTCAATCGCTGATTTGACAGCGCTTGATGATGCGATCGCTTCCCAATTTGCCCTCGCTGCCCAAAATATTCAAATCGGCAATCCCCCAGCGGAACTGATCGGTTCCCACGGTCAAACAGTTTTCCATCAACCCCCTAGGGGGCGGAGGAGCGGAAAAGCGGAGGTGAGGAGGAGCAGAAGTGCAGAGGAGAATCACCAAATCCAGCTTGGCTACAGTCTCCAACTCGGTCGCCCAGAAGTGATCACCCATCTCACTGACCTTCCCACCGTGGGTAATTTCCGGGCAGCAGATCTTGCGGCTGGGGGGCTGGGCGCTCCCCTTGTACCCAAAGTCGATGCCTATTTACTTAGTCATCCCAAGCGAGTTCGCTGCATTCAAAATCTAGGCGGAATTGGTAATGTTACTTACCTCCCAGCGCGGCAGGAGGAGAATTGGGAACGGAGCATTTACGGTTGGGATACTGGTCCTGGCAATGCGATCTTGGATTTAGCTGTGCAGCAACTCACTGCGGGCAAGCAAACCTACGACGGGGATGGCAGTTGGGCGGCACAGGGAACGCCAGAGCTAGAATTAGTCAATCAGTGGCTCCAGCAAGATTTTTTTCAACAAGCACCACCGAAATCAACGGGACGAGAATTATTTGGCGAGAGTTACCTCCATCAGTGCGCCCAAGATGCCCAAGGCTATCAACTGAGTGCGGCTGACTGGTTGGCAACGTTGACAGAACTTACCGCAGCTTCGGTTGCTCACAGCTACCGCAATTTTTTACCTGCGATGCCGGACGAGGTGCTGCTGTGTGGCGGTGGCAGCCGCAATCTGTATCTCAAACAACGCCTACAAGCACTATTGAGTCCGGCTGCGGTGTTAACCACCGAGGAAGCGGGAGTGAGTGGGGAGTTTAAAGAAGCGATCGCTTTTGCTGTTTTGGCATACTGGCGGTATCGGGCAAAGTTTCCTGGGAACCTCCCACAAGTCACAGGGGCGCGACAGCCCATGCTACTGGGAGATATTTACCTTCCAGTCCCTTCCTAGGCAGTCGTACTCGCTACTCTCGCTACTGATTTTTGGAAAAGCATAACACAGGAAACCAACTTTGGCGTAGCACCTCGTTGGCAAAGCTCGGAACAGTTAAGTCTTGCAACGTCCCATGAGAATCTGACCCAACGGAGATCGCGCTAATATCAAAAGTCAAAGCAACATCCAAAATTTCGACTAGGGGATTTCCTTGCCGCACCTCTGTATCAACTTGCAGATCCAGTTCCTCCAGTTCCGCTTTCACCGACTCTAGCTTCTGTTGTGCCTCTTGCAACCGAGCATCTGTGATCACTTCTTGCCGCCCCCCCTTACTGACTACCCAACAGAGCCTACACCGCTCAAGCGAATTCTCGGGACGGTTGCGAGCATACTGTTTAATCTGCTCGATTAAATAGCGAGCTGCTTCACTGTCATTGTAGGGAATTAGTAAATTACGCCAAAGGTGTTGGCAGCGCAGTTCCAGTTCTTCGCTGGTATAAGTAGAAATAAGCTGAGGGCGGAGAATCATTATCGGTGCCTGGGTTAATTTCACCAACCCCATACTTGTGCTGCCAAATATTTTTTCTTGCAGCAAACTGCGAATAGGTGTCCCTGCTAGGACAACATCGGTTTGATTATCCTTTAAAATCCGAGGAATCGTCTCTAGCGGACGCCCGGCGGGAACTTCTATTTTTACTTCTATCCCCTCGGGAACCCCTTGAAGGGCTTCTGAAAAGCGTGCTTTTGCTTGCTCGATTTTCTCTTCGTCTGCCCTAGGAACTGCTGCTTTCTCGGATAGGGGCACGCTGTGTAAAAATACAATTTGCTTAATGCCACAAGCAGCCAAGCTTGGGACAAACTTGACGAGGCGATGCAAGCCGTCTGAAAAATCGGTGCAGATGAGGCAACGCTGGAACATATCTCACTGGGGGCGACTTTTGTCTTAGCAAGGAATCTATCAGGCAATGGGAGAAAGCGCAAATTTGGGCTTAAGCTCCAGCTTAACTAATCTTGGTGTTTCCACGTGTCTGTCTTGGCAGCATTACCTCCAGTACTGAGTGGTGAGATAACTCCCCAGGCGATCGCCAACGGTAAAATCTAGCCTCGACTTATGGCATTTCAAAATAAATAATTAGAGTTAACACGGTCAATATGTCAGGGTCCCTAAAATTTCCCGAAGCCAGTCTATCTAAGCTTACTTGTTGCAACTCCACACGGCTCAATCAAGAAACCCGATGTTGACGCCCCATTATCCCCGGCTTTTTTGCCTTCGACAAACCAAGCAAGAGATAGAGGTCGCCAAGCATGAGCTTGGACGCTTACGAGTCAGAGAAGGGGTCTTTGTCTAGTCCCCATTCGTGCTTGATGAACTCCTTGTACATATTTTCACGCAACATCATTTGCTCGTAGAGCTTAACCAAGAACTCCTGGGCTTGCTCGCGGCTCATCCTTTGAACTTGAGTTTCAAAGGAACGGACATCAAACTCTTGTTCAAGCGACAGTTCTCTGGGTTGAGACATATCGAACTCCTGTTGATACACTAGATGAGCAGGAAAGCAAGTTTTGCTATGGTTAGCAGCTCTACCTACTCTGTATTAAAAAATATAACAAAAGCTTGACAAAATGTGTATGTTTCCAAACAAATACTTGCTTTCCTACTGCTGGAAGTCGCACTATGCTTGACTTCTGCGTCAATGTAAACGGGTGGAGCTAAATGCTTGGAGTAAACAATACTCTGTGAAGCGGCAGGGCGTAAAGTCTGGTCAAAAGTTCAAAAGTGGAATCTGCCAGTCAAACTAGCTCAATCGGTAAGAGCATGATATGTTGGTAGCTAGTGTAAACTTTCTGTAATAATTACTAAAAAAGAAGCAGCTTCTATGCTAATTTCTCGAACTTGGAGTATCCAGTCATCCGAGAGTTCGCAGATTAGGCATTCAGTCTCGGAAGCCTGGCAGATAGAAGCAAGTTCACATTGACAACGTAAGCCGCTCTGTTCAAAGGTAGACAGGTGGTTAAAAGAGTAGGCTTAACAATTCGTCCTGAAGTTGCACTACACTAACACCTGCCTTGCAAGTCTTTTACCAATTCAAATTTGGAGGTATCCTTTATGTCCGTTCGTCTTTATGTGGGTAACTTGCCCAAAGAACCCATAGAGCGCGACGATCTGCAAGCCATATTCGCCGACGAAGGCGACTCAGTTTCAGTTAAGGTGATTAAAGATCGCAAAACCGGCAAATGCCGAGGGTTTGGTTTTGTTACTGTGCCCACGGATGAAAAAGCCGATGAATTGATTGAGAAGTATAATGGTCAGCCTTTCCAGGAAAATCCGCTGAAAATCGAAAAAGCCTTGCCTCGCTCCAAGGAAAAACCAGAAGAAGACTCCGAATCCCGCTCAGAAGAAGCTCCTACCGAGGGTGAAAAGAATACCAAGCGGCGCAAGAGCAATAAAAAGCAGCGACGTGGCAGCGAAAAAGCTCCCGATACAGGTAACGTTCAACCCGATCCGCGTTGGGCAGATGAACTTGCCAAGCTCAAGGAAATGCTAAATGCTCACAAAACTAATTAATAAGCATTGAGTGGTTGGGAGCATTTTTTAGGTGATCTGCAAGTTTCCTGCTATTGTATGCTAACCCCATATTCGTAGCAGAGTTGGAGTCATTCCCATTCAGCTTGGGAAGGCATTCCTTGGTATTCTAGAAACTTAGATAGAGGGAAAACTGCTGGGCTACTGCTAGCCTGTGGGAACTTCTACTGAGAGTGTTAAAGGAATTTCAAGGAGCCTTGGTAATGACTGATAAAAACGATCCAGCTAAGATAATGAAGCAGGAAGTGGGCAAAGCTGCCGCTGATTACGTCAAGTCCGACTCAATTGTGGGGCTAGGAACGGGGTCAACCACAGCGTATGCAATTCAGTATCTAGGCGATAGCCTCAACAACGGGGAGCTAAACAATATTCACGGGATTCCTACCTCGTTTCAGGCAGAAGTCCTAGCCAAACAGTACGGAATTCCTTTAACCACGCTGGACGCCGTCGATTACATCAATGTTGCCCTTGATGGTGCGGATGAGGTTGATCCGCAAAGGATTTTGATTAAAGGAGGAGGGGCGGCTCATACCCGCGAGAAGGTGGTTGATTCCCTCGCAGAGCTATTTATCGTCGTAGTCGATAGCGGCAAGCTCGTCGAAAAACTGGGGTCTAACTTCCTGTTGCCTGTCGAAGTTATCCCGATGGCAGTCAATCCCGTGATGAGCGCCTTGGAAAAACTAGGCGGCAAACCGGAACTTCGCATGGGCGTTAAAAAGGCTGGTCCAGTTGTGACCGATCAAGGGAACTTAGTCATTGACGTAAAATTTGATAACATAGGCGACCCGGCAAGCTTAGAAACTAAGATTAATAACCTTCCCGGTGTCCTAGAAAATGGCTTATTTGTGGGC
The DNA here is from genome assembly GCA_003021505.1 of Cyanobacteria bacterium QS_4_48_99. GTDB lineage: Bacteria > Cyanobacteriota > Cyanobacteriia > Cyanobacteriales > Rubidibacteraceae > QS-4-48-99. Next base: position 26,802 of record PXPT01000112.1, read on the forward strand.
GTTGCAGATTTGGTTTTAGTCGGCGAACTCCAATATGGTCAGCCCAAAGTGCGCCAGATGTAATTCAGTGCTGGGGAGAGGTCCATGTGGGAACAACTTTTAGATAGACTGGTCGGCTTTCTCCCTAGGGGGTTTCCCCTGCCAAGATCTCTAACAGGATTTAGCCAAAAAGCGCTTACTGCTATGCAGCTTGCCCAAAATGAAACTCGTGGTTTCGGGCTTCAATCTGTCGGTACAGAACAGATTTTGCTAGGACTAATTAAGGAAAGGACTGGCATGGCATGGCAGTTCCTCAACTCAGTGGGAGTAAACTGGGAAAATGCTCAGGCTGAGGTAGAAAAAATGATTGGTGGTAGCAGAGGAGAGACACCAACAGAGATTCCCCTGACTCCAGGCGCTAAAGAAGTGATGGAACTATCTTTGGAAGAGTCTCAGCAGCTTGGTCATTACCACATTGACACGGGGCATCTGCTGTTGGGTTTGCTACAAAAACACGACTCGGTAGGAGCCACGGTGCTGGAAAATTTGGGAGTAGACCGACAAAATTTGGAACAACGACTGCGACAAGCCCTGGGTTAGACATTGGGTAGTCTTCGCTGCAATTGTTGCCAGTAATAATTTTCTTTGCGCGATCGCGCTGAGGTCGATGCACTAACTTAGTGAATAACTCAGTTTGCACATTGTGATCCACGCTGATGACACTCATGACGCTCGCGGTTATAGTTCTACACGTTTCGGAGCTGATTAAAACTAAACTTTGTATTATGAAAACTTTTATTTTCTCAAAAGCAATATATAGCAGTTCTCACTTAAGTGGAGTACACCTGAAGTCCACTCTGACTAGTGATCGATTCTGAATTTGTACCTTATGAGTCTAAGAACCGCTATATTTCAGCAATAACTTCTGGCTATAAAAGTGCCAATTTTGGGACATACCGAAGCCATTTTTATTTCTACAAGCTTTTGTTTCTACTTATTTATACTGGCTCTTAGAGAATTTTTCAATTATTCCGAGTTTGATGGAAAGCGGCGTATTGTCCTAGTCCAAAGAATAATTCCATGAATCGAGCGATAATATCGATTATTATACCGACACCCCACCAGAGCAACCTTATTCAACAAACCTTAAATTCGCTTCGTGCCCAGACCTTCCAAGAATGGGAAGCACTGGTAGTCGATGATGGGTCCCACGATGAGATTCCCGAAAAGATGCTTTCCATGAGCAGAGAAAATGGGCGAATTAAATATATAAAACGCACTCGTCAAAATTCAGGTGCGCCTGCATGCCGCAATGAAGGCACTTATTTTTCACAAGGAAAATATATTATTTACCTCGACTCAGACGATTTTTGGCACCGTGGGCACTTCTCAATCGGTTTGAGCAAATGGAGCAACGCCCCGAGCTTGATTTCGGAATTTTTCCCTGCGTACTCTTTCGCGAGCAACCAGGCGATTTGAAGTTACTTTGGAATGACGACACTGGGGCAGATGACATCGATAGATTCCTCACTCTCGATACTCCCTGGCAAACAACCAGTCCCATGGCTCATGGATGCATGGATTTATGAACTACAGCTAGCCGCTTCGCTGTGATGGCTGTTTCTGCGCTTCTTTGCCCCTAGTTTTTTTTCATACTTCCGCATGAAACAGAGCTAGACGGCTCTACGTCTGAAGAGGACAGTTCCTGCCCCCTCGCCCAAATCAAAATTACAGCAGTGAGCAGCGAAGTATTTACAACTTCTGAAACACCGCATCGGCGGCTCGATGAACATGAAAGTGGTATTTAGGTAGCTCTTTTCGAATTGC
>PXPT01000112.1:28749-45321 GCA_003021505.1 Cyanobacteria bacterium QS_4_48_99
CGTAAGGAAAACTTTCATTGCTGTCAATCCCACTTTCATCCATATAAATTAGTTGCTCTGGCTGGTATAGTGGGAGTTTTTCCATGAATTCAGTCCGGGGTTTTTCATCTCGTTCGAGGTAGTTGTACTTTTTTTTACGTGTCTAGCCAAAATTTTTCAGTCCTCTCCCACGCGGCTGAGCGAGACACAGTGGGCGACACTCGCGGTCTAGTTCGCCGCCGATTCCCAGTTGGGGAGGCCTCGCAACACCAGCCTGCCAGCCGTGGTCGAAGCCATTCTGTACGTCTTGAGCGCCGGTTCTGGCGCATGCTGCCGTGGGAGTTTCCGCCTTGGCAGACTGTGTATGGCTACTTCGACCCTGGCGCGACCACGGCAGTTGGAAGCGCATTCACCGCTACCTACGCGGGTGGTACGGCTCCGGTGAAGCGCCCCCAGTCGCCCTGGGTGGCCATGGCCGACACGCATTCGGTGTCGCTGGGCTGCCTCACCCACTGGGCAGGAGGGTTTGACGGAGGTAAACGGGTCAAAGGGCGCAAGCGCCACGTGCTGGTGGACAGCATGGGCTTACTCCTAGCGGTGGTCGTTACCGCCGCCAAGCTGACCAGCAAGGGCTGCCGCCTCTGTTGCGCCGGCTCCAGTTCCGGCGAGGCTGGTTCCATCGGCTGCGGCTCAGCCGTGCTTTCCGAGTGGTGCCCCGAGCTTGGCTCGTGGAGCGCACCTTGGCCTGATTTCCCGGTGCCGGAGGCTCAGCCAGGACGATGAAAAGCTGCCACGCACTTGGGAGACCTTCATCTACCTGGCCATGATTGAGCTCATGCTCAAGCGAGTTGCGGGGACCTTCGCTACTTCTAAAACACCCTCTGAGAAGGGGCTGATTAACAAACGGCTATATTCGCAGGGAAGCTGGTATATAACTATTTCGAGTATGGAAGTGCCTCATCCACTCATGGGAAAAGTGCTCCGTCGCCTCCTTCGAGAATATTTTCAACTCGCGTGGCCAAGAGGTTTAATTCTCGAGTGATCCAATACTTTTCGCAAGACACCTCTTCGAGAATCTGGACAGTTACTTAAGCATATCCCCTTGAGCGAGAGTAATCTGGAGGCGACAAGCAAATAGCACGCGCACTAACCGCTACACAGATGGCACGCATGCGGCCTTATTACGATGAGAGAGTGGCAGTAGAACGCCGACGCCGCCGACTCGATTTGGTGGTGGTAGTAGAAGGTGCTGGAGTTTGTAGGGAGACAATCACTACAGGAGAGCTTTGAAATTCTCGTCGTGCCAGTCGTTGCAAGCCACTCTCAATTTCGGCTCTCAACCCTGCCCAGTCAACCTCAATTTGGTTTTCCTCAGAAGGTTGGGAAAATTCCTGAGCGCGATCGCTTAAAATTTGTTCAATGGTTCTAGCGACTACCTGCTGCACCATCGAGGGATTTAAAACTGTCACCACTCCCCGTAATTGCACCTCGGGCTGACCGATGAGTTTTCCTTCCCCATTCAGGGTGGCGGCTACTGTCATTGCTCCATCTGCGGCGAGTTGTTGCCTCTCTCTCATGACGTCGCCATGAACCACGCCAGCGCGTTCGACTGGTTCCACACCGGAGGGAACTTGACCTGCCACACCCATCCGATGGGATGACAACTCCACAATGTCTCCATTATTCACAATCACAGTATTCTCTTTAGGAATACCCATACTGTGCGCCGTCTCAGCATGCTTAACCAGCATCCGATATTCGCCGTGAACTGGCATGAAAAACTTGGGCTTGGTCAGCGCTAGCATGAGCTTGTGGTCTTCGGTGGAACCATGACCAGAAACGTGAATGCCGTGGTGGCGACCATAAACTACATTTGCTCCTTGCTTCATCAGTCGGTCGATAGCGTTCACCACGGAGATGGTATTGCCAGGAATTGGGTTTGCCGAGAACACCACTGTGTCCCCCTCGTGAATTTTGATTTGGGGATGGTCTCCTTTCGAGATGCGGGTCATTGCCGCTAGCGTCTCTCCCTGAGAGCCAGTGGTTAGAATCAGCACTTTTTCATCAGGCAGCTTGAGGGCCGATTGCAGAGACTCAAATAAGCTGTCTGGACAGTCGATATAACCCAGGTGGCGAGCCTGGGCAATCACATTCACCATCGACCGACCCACAACTGCGACAGTCCGGTTATGTTTCTGTGCCAACTGCAAGATTAGATTAATGCGATGGACGGACGAGGCAAAGGTTGTTACTAGCAGCCGCCCAGAAGCTTGAGTAAAAATGCGGTCAAGATTGGGATAAACCGATTGCTCGGAGGGGGTGTGTCCTGGCACTTCCGCGTTGGTGGAATCGCTCAACAAACATAAAACCCCTTTTTCTCCATGTTCGGCGAGTCTGTGCAAGTCAAAATGCTCTCCATCGACTGGCGTATGGTCAATTTTGAAATCACCGGTGTGAATTACCACGCCGAGGGGAGTGTGTATAGCAACAGTGAAGCTATCGGAAAGGGAGTGAGTGTTGCGGATAAATTCCACAAAAAAGGACTGACCAATCCGCACAATATCCCGAGGAAGCACGGTTTTGAGTTCGGTGTGATCGGCAACGCCTGCCTCTTCTAATTTGTTTTGCAGCAGAGACATTGCGAGGCGAGGTCCGTAAATGATGGGAATGTCAAGTTGCTTCAGGTGATAGGCGATACCACCAATGTGGTCTTCGTGACCATGAGTGACGATTGTGCCTTTGATTTTGCGACTATTCTCGCGCACGTATGTCATATCAGGCAGGACAATGTTTACCCCATGCATGTCTTCGCTGGGAAAACCAATGCCTGCATCTACCAGGAGCATTTCGTCATTGTATTCAAAGATACAAGTATTCTTGCCAATTTCGTATAGTCCACCCAGGGGAATAATCTTCAGGGTGGGTTCAGCTCCGTTATTACTCATTTGCCTCCTTTAAGGGCTTTTTTATGCCAATCAAGTCTTTAATTCTGTTGGGTTAGCAAGGTAACCTTTCCCAGCATCATGCCTTCACTTTCTGCTCGTACCGAAGACGTCCTTCCTTGGGCGCGGTTCCTGCCATTTTTTTATGTTTTGTTGCGGCGAGAATGCTTTTTACTCACGTCAATAACTTCCCATTATTGTTGTCCTCTTTGTCAACTGGTATAACATCAAAAATTGTCTATGCTTAACGATTTATAAATAAATAATTCAGTTGTTATACAAAATTTCCATTTGTAACATAAAAAATAAGAGGTTAATCCAAAATGCCTGGTGTTTTTTTTATCTCTTACTTTTCGCGTTAGTTGTTAAATTAAATAGAGATCTTTTAAAACAATTTCTAAGTTCTTTTGTAAATCTGGAGAAAGTTCGCACAGCGGTAAGCGGGGGGAACCTACTTTCCAGCCTTGCAGTTTCAAAGCCGCTTTGATGGGGATGGGATTCGTAGAAGCAAACAAAGCTTTGAAGAGCGGATAAAGTTTTAGATGAGTTTCTCTGGCAGCCGCCGTTTTACCAGCCTCAAAATCTCGAATCATCTTCTGGAGTTGGGAACCCACCAGATGACTGGCAACGCTGACTACACCAGTTCCCCCAACCGCAACTAATGGTAAGGTTAGATAATCATCTCCAGAATAAATCGCCAATGAACTCTGGCGTCGAAGTTGGCAAATTTGGTCGAAGTCGCCACTTGCTTCTTTGATGGCAACGATGTTGTCTATTTCTGCCAGTGAGGTGATTGTCTCCAGGGAAAGACTGCGACCCGTGCGACCAGGGATATTATAAAGCATCATCGGCTGGTCTGGACAAGCCTGAGCGATCACCCGAAAGTGTTGATACAGTCCTTCTTGAGGGGGCTTGTTGTAATAGGGGACTACCTGAAGTGTCCCATCTAACCCTAGTTTAGCAGCTTTTTGCGTAGCAGCGATCGCTTCTGTAGTGGAATTTGAGCCTGTCCCGGCAATGACTTTCACTCCAGGAGTAACCGCCTTTTGCACCACCTGAAATAACTCGTACTCCTCCTCCCAGCTCAGACTCGGTGACTCTCCCGTTGTACCACACACCACAATCCCGTCCGTTTCCTGCGACACCAGATGGTCAACTAGTTGCTCGGCGACACCATAATCCACGCTGCCATCTTCAGCCAAGGGTGTCACCATTGCAGTGATCACACGTCCAAATTGGTCATGACTCATTGTTATTAATTATACAGAAACAACTGAAGCTGAGGGCCGAATTAGATTATCCTTTACCAGTAACTCTGCAATCTGCACCGCATTCAGAGCAGCTCCCTTGCGAATCTGGTCACCAGACAACCACAATTCCAAGCCACAGGGATGAGAAATATCCGAGCGAATCCGACCCACTAAAACATCATCGCAGCCTGTGGCGTCAATTGGCATGGGAAAATAATTTCCCTGCCAGTCTTCTACTAGTTTGACACCAGGAGCTTCTGCCAAGACTTCCTTTGCCTGCTCCACAGTAAACGGCGTTTCAAATTCCAGGTTAACCGTCTCGGAGTGCGCCCGCAGTACCGGAACTCTAACGCAAGTAGCACTAACGCGCAAGTCTGGAACATCAAAAATTTTGCGCGTCTCGGAAACCATCTTCATTTCCTCTTCACAGTACCCCTGCTCATTCCAAGGGGAGTTGTGCGGGAACACATTGAAAGCCAAGGGATAGGGAAAAGACTCGGTGGGTGGCGTTTGCTCATTTAAAATTGCCCTTGCTTGCGCTTTCACTTCTTCCATCGCCTTAGCACCCGCACCACTGGCAGATTGATAGGTGGCCACCACCAAGCGCTTGATCGGCTGCACCTGATGTAGGGGGGCAACTGCCATTGCCATCAAAATGGTCGTGCAGTTGGGATTGGCAATAATGCCGCAATGGCTAGCAGCAGCTTCGGGATTAACTTCTGGAACCACCAGTGGCACGTTTGGGTCGAGGCGAAACGCGCTAGAGTTATCAACGACAACTGCCCCAGCTTCTGTCGCTTTAGCCGCCCAAGCCTTCGAGGTTGAGCCGCCAGCCGAAGCCAAAACTAAATCTACATCCTTGAAAGCTTCCTCCGAGACTGGCTCAACGGGCAAACTTTCCCCCTGAAAAGAAAGCGTCCGACCCGCAGAACGGGGAGAAGCCAAAAGCTTCAAGTCTGCTACCGGGAATTGACGAGCTTCTAACAACTCGATTAACTCCGTGCCGACTGCTCCTGTGGCTCCTAGGATAGCTACGCGAATTTGACTAGACAAGCGAATATCCTCCTTGTTTTTATAATTGTCTAAAAAGTCTTTATCACACTGCAACTTAGATGTAACAAATAGTCGCACTCTAGATAAGATTAGCAGACTAAGTGGACAGGCATTTCCATTTTCTATAATGGCTCCATACTAAATGCTAAATTAGGAATCAGTCGTTAGAGAAAAGAGCATGAAAGTCACCCAGGAAAAGCTTCCCGGTAGCCAAATCGGTCTGGAAATAGAAATTCCCGCCCAAAGGTCGAAACAGGTCTACGAGAAGGTAGTGCAAGACCTGGCTCGCTCAGCTAATATTCCTGGGTTTCGCAAGGGCAAGGCACCCCGGCAAGTCCTCCTCCAGCGTATGGGACAGCAACGGGTCAAGTCAGCAGCCCTAGAAGACCTGGTTAAAGAAAGTGTTCAAGAAGCGATGGAGCAAGAGTCAATTGAGGCACTGGGACAACCTCAGTTGCGGTCTTCTGTCGAGGAATTAACTAGCCAGTATCAACCAGGAGAACCGCTGACTATCTCAGCTGCGGTCGATGTCTCCCCAGAAGTGGAACTGGGAGAAGAATACAAGAACTTGAGCATTCAGGCAGAGGAAACCACCCAAGACCCCAGCCAGGTAGACGAGCATCTCGAGCAGCGTCGCGCAGAACAAGCAACCATCGTTCCAGTCGAAAATCGTCCGGCGCAGATGGGAGATACGGCAGTTGTCGATTACGAAGGAAAATTGACGGGAGCAGAAGGGGAACCCCAACCCATCTCGGGAGCACAGGCAACAGATTATGAACTGGAACTCCAGCAAGGACAGTTCATCGAGGAAATTGTGGAAGGGATTGTGGGAATGAAGCCAGGGGAAACCAAAGAAATCCCCGTGTCCTTTGCAGAAGACTATCCCCGAGAAGATCTCGCTGGCAAAGATACCACCTTTACAGTAACGCTGAAAGAACTGAAGGAGAAAGAACTTCCCGAACTCGATGATGAGTTTGCTCAAGAGGTGAGCGAGTCTGAAACGCTGGCAGAGTTGCGCGAATCCCTTACAACTCAATTTAAGGAAAGCGCCGAGCAAGAAACCAAGAGTAGCATTCAGCAGGCTCTAACCGAGGAATTGTTAAAGCACGCCGAAATTGACCTTCCAGAAACAATGATTGAGCAGGAGGTAGAGACAATCCTGACTCAAACTGCCATGCAGATGAGTAATTATGGCATGGATGTGCGGCAGTTGTTTACAAAAGAAACGATTCCTCAAATGAAAGAGCGATCGCGTCCCGAGGCAATTCAGCGCCTGAAACAATCTCTCGCCCTAACCGAAGTTGCCAAGCGCGAATCCCTGGAGCCAACTGAGGAGGAAATCGAGGCTAAAACTAATGAAGTCAAGGGGCAACTCTCCGAGCAAGACTACGATCCAGACCGATTGCAAGAGCTGGTATTAGACGACTTACGCAAGGAAAAAGCCCTGGAATGGCTCCAAGAACACGCCCAAGTGGAGTTGGTTCCTAAAGGCTCTCTAGACTCAGAAAGCGAAGAAACTGAAGAAACCGAACAAGCCCCAGCCCAAACCGAAAGCGGAGAAGCGGCTGCTGCTACAGTGGATGTCCAAGCAGAGGAGTCTTCCTAAATAAGCATAAGCAGGGGGAGCAGGGGAGCAACCCATCTCCTCCTCACTTCCGCAGCAGTTCATCCCTCATCCCTATGACCACCATCTCAAAATTAATTGAGGCATAATGATTAGCAGATTGAGTCATTATTGAGCCAAGATTAGTTCTATGCTTAACCCCCAATCACCAGATCACTCTATTATTAGCCAACGTTCTCCACAATTCTACTCCATGCCAGACGGGGTGATGCCTACGGTTGTGGAAAACTCTGGGATGGGAGAACGGGCGTTTGATATTTACTCGCGACTGCTGCGAGAGCGCATTGTTTTTCTGGGAACGCCAGTCGATGACAAGGTGGCAGACTCGGTTGCTGCCCAGTTGCTATATTTAGACGCTGAGGACTCGGAGAAAGATATTCAACTCTATATCAATTCTCCAGGCGGGGCAATTTACCCTGGCATGGCAATTTACGACACCATGCAACACATTCACTCCGATGTGGTTACTATCTGCTATGGGTTAGCCGCTAGTATGGGAGCGTTTTTGCTCGCAGGCGGCTCTCCTGGTAAGCGCATGGCTCTACCGAACGCGCGGATTATGATTCACCAGCCCATCGGAGGAGCTCAGGGACAAGCAGCCGATATCGATATTCAAGCCAAAGAAATTCTCTATCTCAAGCGCACCCTTAATGAGCTGCTCGCTGGTCACACGGGGCAACCACTAGAAAAAATTGCGGCAGATACCGAGCGCGACTTCTTTATGTCCGCTCAAGAGGCAAAGGAATATGGTCTAACCAACCAAGTTATTTCTCGGCAGGAACTTTCTAATCCGGAATCTGCTGCCACCGCAACCCAATAAGAGGCAGGTATGGCGAAATACGACTCCCATTTGAAATGCTCATTTTGCGGCAAATCCCAAGAGCAAGTACGTAAGTTGATTGCTGGACCAGGGGTCTACATTTGTGACGAATGTGTCGAGCTATGTAACGAGATTTTAGATGACGAGCTGATTGATTCTTCTCCCCAAGCTTCCCAAACTGCATCGGGTGAAGAAAAGAGTCCTCCCAAGCGCAGCAGCAACTCAGAGAAAATTTCCCTTACTCAACTTCCCAAGCCCAAAGAAATTAAAAATTACTTGGACGACCACATCATCGGTCAGGAAGAAGGGAAGAAGGTTCTCTCGGTAGCGGTTTACAATCACTACAAGCGCTTGAGTGTTGCCCAGGAGAAAGAGGAAGAGGCAGAATCAGATGACCCAATTGAGCTACAAAAGTCCAACATCCTCTTAATAGGACCAACAGGTTGTGGCAAGACACTTTTGGCTCAAACCTTGGCGGAAATCCTGGATGTGCCTTTTGCGGTAGCAGATGCAACCACGCTCACCGAAGCGGGTTATGTTGGGGAAGATGTGGAGAATATTCTCTTGCGACTGCTCCAGGTGGCAGACTCGGATGTAGAGCAGGCGCAGCGGGGAATTATCTATATCGATGAAATTGACAAGGTTGCCCGTAAAAGTGAAAATCCTTCCATTACCCGCGACGTTTCCGGAGAAGGTGTGCAGCAAGCACTGCTAAAAATGTTGGAAGGGACAGTAGCTAGTGTGCCGCCCCAGGGGGGACGGAAGCATCCTTACCAAGACTGCATCCAGCTCGATACAAGCAATATCCTGTTTATTTGTGGTGGTGCTTTTGTCGGTTTAGATAAAGTAGTCGAGCAGCGCACCGGGAAACAGTCCATCGGGTTTGTTCAGCCTGGCGAAGACCACTCCAAGGAAAAGCGAACAGCGGATCTTATGCAATATCTGCAACCAGATGACTTGGTGAAATACGGGATGATTCCAGAATTTGTGGGTCGCATCCCCATTACAGCGTCAGTAGAACCTCTGGATGAGGAAGCGCTGATGGAAATTTTGACCAAGCCTCGCAACGCGCTAGTGAAGCAGTATCAAAAACTGCTCGGAATGGACAGTATCGAGCTAGAGTTTACTACAGAAGCAGTGCGTGCGATCGCCCAAGAAGCTCATCGACGCAAAACCGGGGCAAGAGCGTTGCGGGGAATCATTGAGGAGTTAATGCTAGATGTCATGTATGACCTTCCCTCTCGCCAGGATATCCGGCGCTGCCAGGTTACACAAGAGATGGTAGAGAAGCGTTCCACAGCGGAACTACTATTGCATCCTTCTTCGATGCCTAAACCGGAGACAGCTTAATTAGTCCTTAGTCCTTAGTCATTGGTCATTGGTCATTGGTCATCGGTTACTCAAGACTTTGGACTAGTAGAAAAACAATCAATGGCAAAAAACGAAGGGGACAAGATTAACATTCGTGGTGTCGAGCATTACTACGAATGGATCACTAAACCAGCAACTTCTCAGCCCAAGCCAGTGATGGTATTCATTCACGGCTGGGGAGGCTCGGCACGATATTGGAAAACGACAGCGGAAGCACTAGCAGAGCATTTTGATTGCCTGCTTTACGATTTGCGAGGATTTGGGCGTTCCTTACTCCCAACCACCCCCTCCAATTCGCAACTAACCTACGAACTTGAGGAGTATGCGGATGACTTAGCTGCCCTATTAGATGCTTTGCAGTTAGATGTTGTTTACCTTAATGCCCATTCGACGGGGGCATCGGTAGCAACACTATTTCTTAACCGCTACCCCGAACGAGTGGAACGGGCAATTCTAACCTGTAGCGGGATTTTTGAATACAACGAAAGGGCATTTACTCTGTTCCATAAAGCAGGAAACTACGTCGTCAAATTTCGTTACAACTGGTTTTTGCAAATTCCCCTTGCTGACAAGTTATTTATGGCACGATTTCTGCATCGCTCCATTCCTCGTGCCGAGAGTCGGGCTTTTTTAGAAGATTATCTTTTAGCCAATTATGAAGCGGCAGTGGGGACAATTTATACGTCTGTGAGTAAGAAAGCAGCAGAAGAGATGCCCCAAGAGTTTGCCAAAATTAGTGTGCCAACACTATTAGTTTCTGGCGAAAAAGACATTATCATTCCAGCGTCGATGGGGCGGCAGGCAGCAGCACTTAACGAAAAGGTAGAGTTTTTGGAAATGCCGGGAACGGCTCACTTCCCGATGTTAGAAGATGCCCCGACTTATCTAGAAAAAGTGCGGGAATTTTTAGGAGTTAGTCGTCCAGTTGAGGCTTAAAGGCGAATTTTTTTTGGCAAAAAGAGCAAGTAGTATGTGGTAATGGTCGCCTGATTTTTTGATCGCTAAGTTTGGTTACATGAGAAATGCGATCTCAAATTTACCCAGTTTTGGTGAACCCCGAAGTTTGCTCTGCCCCTGTCAAAACAATTAAACGATGCTCGCGCGTCGCAGATTGGGAGCGCGTCGGTTAGAAATTAAAAATTAAAAATTAACTTCCCCATAAATAAAATTAGGGGACCTGTATCCTTTTTTTGAATTTTGCATTCTTGAGTGCTTCTTACGTTCGCCAGGATTCCTCAGAACTAAGCACTCGCTTTTTAACTTTTAATTCGGAAGCGTTGCCGACGGTCGGGTTTGTCCAGCACGATAGACTAACACTAGGAGGAGCAATAGGAAATCACCTCACCATGACGAATCGCCTTGCCCAAGCCCAAAGCCTTTATCTACGCAAACACGCTGAGAATCCCGTGGATTGGTGGTTTTGGTGTAATGAAGCTCTAGAAAAAGCCCAGGCAGAAGATAAGCCTATTTTCCTCTCCATTGGCTACTCAAGCTGCCACTGGTGTACGGTAATGGAAGGCGAGGCGTTTTCGGACAAAGCGATCGCAGAGTACATGAACTCCAACTTCGTTCCCATCAAGGTGGATCGCGAAGAAAGACCAGATATCGATAGCATCTACATGCAGACGCTGCAAATGATGACTGGTCAAGGCGGTTGGCCCCTAAATGTGTTTCTCTCCCCAGGGGACTTAATACCATTCTACGGCGGAACCTACTTTCCCGTAGAGCCTCTTTACGGACGACCTAGTTTCTTAGAGGTTCTGCGAGCCGTTCGCCGCTTTTACGACACGGAAAAAGACAAGCTGCAAGACTTTAAAAATCAGGTTCAGGAAAGGCTTCAGCAGTCAACGCAGTTACCCGTAGCCTACCAAGATCCCCTCCCAGAAGATTTACTCCAGGGCGGCATGGAGACAAGTGCTGGAATCCTGAGTAGTAGCCAAGCACCCAGCTTCCCGATGATTCCTTATGCGGAACTGGCACTGCGGAGTATTCGCTTCGATTTCGAGTCGAAATATAATGCCCAGCAACTCTGCACTCAACGAGGGAATGACTTAGCATTAGGGGGAATTTATGACCACGTTGGCGGCGGCTTTCACCGCTACACCGTAGATGCCACCTGGACTGTGCCCCACTTCGAGAAGATGCTCTACGATAATGGGCAGATTGTCGAGTATCTGGCGAATCTCTGGAGTGCAGGTTTCCAAGAACCCGCTTTTGAAAAGGCGATCGCTGGTACTGTGGAGTGGCTCCAGCGAGAAATGACAGCCCCAGAAGGCTATTTCTATGCTGCCCAAGATGCGGACAGCTTCACTAACCCTGCCGAAAGTGAACCAGAAGAAGGGGCATTTTACGTTTGGCGCTACTCCCAACTAGAAAACCTGCTCAGTGCCGACGAACTAGCCCAACTGCAAGCGCAGTTTACAGTAACGCCAGAAGGAAACTTTGAAGGCAGTAACGTCCTACAGCGCCGAGAGCAAGGGCAACTCTCCGATACCCTCGAAGCAGCACTGAAAAAGTTATTTGCCGCACGCTACGGAGACAAACCGGAGGCGATCGACACCTTTTCCCCAGCCCGGAATAACCAGGAAGCCAAAACTGGGAACTGGAAAGGGCGGATTCCACCTGTCACCGACACCAAAATGATCGCCGCCTGGAATAGTCTCATGATTTCCGGTTTAGGGAGGGCATATGCAGTATTCGGTCATGCTTCCTACTGGGAACTGGCAACCCGCGCTGCCAACTTTATTCTAGAGCGGCAGTGGGTAAACGGACGCTTCCATCGCTTGAATTACGCTGGTGAAACTACCGTGCTAGCTCAATCAGAAGATTATGCCCTCTTTATCAAAGCCCTACTGGATTTACACGCCTGCCACCCAGAGCAAACGAATTGGTTAGAAAAGGCAACTCAGATTCAGGAAGAATTCGACGAGTACCTCTGGAGTGTGGAGTTGGGAGGATATTACAACACTGCCAGTGATGCTAGCCAGGAATTGTTAGTACGCGAGCGCAGCTACATCGACAACGCGCTCCCTGCTGCCAATGGAGTGGCGTGCGCCAACCTGACTCGCCTCTATCTCCTCAATCAAAACCCAGAATATCTCAAGCAAGCAGAGCGAGGCTTGAAAGCCTTTGTCAGCGTGTTCAGAAAAGCTCCTCAAGCTTGCCCTGGCTTATTTACAGCCCTAGATTGGTATCGCCACCCTAGCTCAGTTCGCACCACTCCTTCCCAACTGAGTGCCTTAATCCCTAAGTACCATCCTAGTTGCACTTACCAGATATCAACCGAGCTGCCGAGCGAAACCGTGGGCTTAGTCTGCCAAGGACTATCTTGCCTAGAAACTGCCCAAAGTCAACAACAGCTGTTAGAACAAATCCAGCAAAGCCAGAAATAATCCATAGTTTTACAACAAGGGGAAACTAATGAAGTTAGGGCGTTTTTCTTTAGCTTTTGCCTCGCTAGCTTTCTTTTCTACGGCGTGTTATTATTAATTTCCCCAGCCTATATGGCTTCTCTAGTGGGAATTAAGTTGCCCGTTTCGAGTGCGCTAATCGATATCCTTGCAACCTACGGCGGATTTGTATGAGGAACTGCGTTTTTTTTCGGACTATGTTGTTTTAGGGATGCCTTTGTTCGTGCTGGCTTGATTGCACAAGCATCGACTTTCGGCAGATTCATCTTGGGAAAATTAGTAGGAATCCTTCTAGATCAAGACCCCAGTATCTTCATTGATATCCTTTTAGTGGAAGAAGTTATCGGCTTGACTCTTGTATTAACTGCGCTATCAATCAACAAAGTTTAGTTGCAACTCCTAAGTCGACAGCGAAATAATTTGTGGCAACCTGCAAACGTAGGTAGTCCTGTAGAAGTATTGAATCTTTCTATCTTTGTCGAGGGACTAGCTTTTTCTTGCATACTTTCTTTTGAACCAAACTCCCAATCCAAGCGCCGCAAGTGAGCCAGACACAGTAAGGGGTTCAGGGGCTTGGTCTATGTTGTTGTAGGCGCGTTCTGCAATTTGTTGATGACCAGCGGCTGTGGGATGTAATGGGTCCCAAAACAAACGTTCGTCTGGATTAGAACAAACCGAAGAGCTGGCAGTGGGAATAAAGCAAGGTTTAGTTACGTTAGTGTTAGTAAAACCATATTGACTTGGGTTTGCTCTGACATCAGCGAATAGAGAGTAGAGGTCAAGCGTGATGACATTGAGGTTAGCGAGTTTAGGTTTACTACTATCTTCTAAAGATTGGAGGGACTCTGCTAAGGCGCTATTATGCGCCAGAGTAAACTTCCTGAGGGAGTCAAGCTCGGAGTTCGGAACACTACTGGCATTTCCCGGTATATTTGCTAAGTTGGGCAGGTTAGTCACCATTACCGTTTGAGCACCCTCTTTAGAGAGCTTAGTGACTGCTTTAGAGACATTGTCTACTGTCTTGTCAATCTGTTTGTTGACTTTCTTAGGGTCAGTAGCGGCTAAGGTAGCCTCATCGTAGTTATTTGCCCCTGCCGAGATGATATAGAGCGCATTGGGGTCAGCGTTTTTATTGTCTTTTCTAAAGTTACCTACTTGGGTAAGCAGTCCCGGAAACTCCGAGGGAGGAGAATACTCCACGTGCTTTTTTCCAGTTGTGGCTCCTCCAAACGCATAGTTTTTGCCCGAACTTGCTGGTAATCCTAGCTTAGATTCGAGGGCTTCACTCCATACTGGACCATTAGAAAAACGTCCCTGATAGTAAGGCGGGCTTGCTGGAAAGGGGTCGTCTGGAAAAGAGGGATCGAGAGTTTCATTATAGAAGTTGCCATTATCTACCAGACTGTCACCAAACGTATAAACATTGCTAAAAGCTGCCGCTGATGCTCGAATTGGTAACAGGCAAAAAAATAAAACGACAAATACCGTTCCAGTGAAATTCGTTAATAGTGTTTTGACGAGTGTCACAGTGAGACTCCTTGGCAAAAAAACAACAGGCTACTGCGCCCTTGAAAAATAGTACTTACTTAAAAGTTCCGATTTATACAATTTGCTATGCGATCGCTACGTATCTAGAAAATTTAGCACTTAGCAATCAAACTACTCATCTATAGTAGGTAAGAACTAAGATGTTATTAAAGAACTTACTTAACAAAAAGCGAGCATTCCCAAGTGTCACTTTAAAAACTGCCACTTATAAATAATTGATATACTGCTAACTTGTATTATATTTTCCAGTCCTGTTGTAAAGTTTTTACGAACAGAACATAATTTTATGCAATGTTAGCTGCGATACCAGAACCGGATAAGGGAGGTCTCCGTGTTACCCTCCAGACTTACTAAATAGGAAACTGCTGCTTAACTATTGCGGTAATTCAGCCGCCCAATTTTGACACTTGCGGAACCAATAAGGTTCTATTAAAGCGCCCCAAAATGCCTTTCCAGTTTCGGGATCAATCTCTTGATAATAGGTAATGAATTCCCCAGCACTGACTTCAAATCCCAAAGCGACTTGACAAACTTCCCCCGAGCGCAAAATTGACATTTCATACCTGGTGGCTGCTGGGCAGAGAACATCTCAGAAAACTTGTTCACAGTGAGAACACAGCCTGGTAAATTCTCCCAGTCGGCATCCGAGAGGCTGGAGCTTTTGGGACTCAGCGCCTGCGCCTCGAAACTTTTCGGGCTGCTTTAGTGCCAAATATTGAACGGTTAACTGCTGCGGCTGTTCAGCGGGCTTTAGCACCAAGCTGCGTTGCCGATAAGGCTGGTTGAGGTTCAAACCAGGGCTTGTTCGGCAAACAAAGCGAGATTCCCCTCAATCGTGAAGGGTAAGGGGCGATGCCAAAGATGGAGGTTAACAAACCAGGTAGGTTGCTCTAGGGCTTGAGTCTGGTTTTCAAATTCTCCTGCTAGCCACTGAGCTAGGGTGGTGAGATTTTTTGCATGAGTGTTGCTCAGAGAAACAATTGCCTCTCGAATACTGCAAAAACTGCTATCATAGAGTATACAAGCTCACAAGCTTGTGCAACCTATGCCAGAAAAAACGGATAAGCTGGGCAACCATGCCATTGTCATTGGTGGCAGCATCGCGGGCTTACTGTCGGCTCGTGTGCTAGCTGACAAATTCGAGCGGGTTACGATCACCGAACGGGATCAACTTCCAGAAACCCCCGAAGCTCGTAAGGGAGTTCCCCAGTCTAGTCAGCCTCACATTCTGTTTGCTAGAGGCTACAGCATTCTCGAAGCACTTTTTCCCGAAATCGGAAAGGAGCTACATGCGGCAGGAGCCATCCCGATTGACTGGGCGCGAGAATTTCACCACTATAATCCCGGAGGCTGGAATGCCACCGCAGAATCAGCCTCGGAGCTAGTTTCTTTCACCTGCACTCGTCCCCTACTGGAGTGGACAATTCGCCAACAGGTATCTCAGCTTCCCAATGTGCGCTTTCTGAAACGATGCCGGGTTATCGGTTTGCTCTGCAATCCTTCCCGAACTCAAGTGACAGGAATCAGCGTGCGTCACCTGGATGAGTCCACCACAGATGAGTTATCCGCCCAGTTAGTTGTGGATGCTAGTGGTCGTACCTCGCAAGCTCCCCATTGGATCGAAAATCTAGGTTTTACGCCACCGCCAGCAACAGTAGTAAATCCTTTCCTAGGCTATGCTACCCGCCGCTACCGCATTTCCCCCGGAGAGCAATCAGACTGGAAAGTGTTGCTGGTTGAGCATACCCCACCCCACAACACCAGGCTGGGATATCTGGCTCAAGTGGAAGGGGAAGAATGTATTGCCACTCTGGGAGGATACGGAGGTGACTATCCACCGCTTGATAATGAGGAATTCTTAGCGTTTGCCCGTAGTTTGCCTAGCCCCAAGTTTTATGAAACCATCCGAAGGGCACAACCTACATCACCGATTCAGGCCCACCGAGCAACGGCTAACCGCATGTATCACTATGAGCGAGTGAATTTGCCAGCCAATTTTGTGGCTTTGGGGGATGCCGTTTGCGCTTTGTGCCCAGTGTATGGGCAGGGGATGACAGTGAGTGCTATGTCTGCGATGGTGCTGCAAGATTGGCTCGGTAGGCAGAAGGCAAACTCGCACGCCTTCAACTCTTCTCGCTTTCAAAAGCGATTGGCACAGAGTAATGCACAATCCTGGTTGGTGGCAACAGGACAGGATTCTCGGTTTCCTACTACGCAAGGAGCCAGCAAACCCAGTTGGTTCACTAGACTGTTCCGAGGTTACACGGATCGGCTAGTGCAGCGAACTCACGAGGATGCTGAGTTACATACTCACTTGATGGAAGTCGCGCAAATGGTTAAGTCTCCCGCTGTACTGTTTCATCCTCAGGTTGTTCTCAAGACGCTACTCGAAGGAAGAAGAAGTGAGAGTGTGAGTTCGTGGGAAAAGTGAGGTGTGAGTCCGTGAGCGCGTGAGGGGGTTGGAAATATCGCCTACACTGACTTTTGGGCAGCTTATGCAACAGTGCTTCCAAGCCAACGGCATCAGGTAGTGGACCAAGACACGGGCAAAACTAGTTATATGGAGCGATTTAAT
>PXPT01000113.1 GCA_003021505.1 Cyanobacteria bacterium QS_4_48_99
TGGCACCACCCCGACCCATCCCGAACTCGTGGGTGAAACACCGCAGCGGTGAAAATACTGGGAGGTTCGCCTCCTGGGAAAATAGCTCGGTGCCAGGATTACTTTTGAAGCCTCCTTTCTCTGCAAAGGGGGCTTTGTTATTTATTGCAGCAAATCGCGGCGAGGGTTGAACTTTTCAGTTTGCCGTAACTTTTCATAGAGTTCTTTCTCTTCGGGACTAGGGTTTTGGGGAACTGCAATATTAAGTTCCACTAGCTGGTCGCCACGACCTTCTTTGCTAGTAGGATAGCCTTTATTAGCAAGGCGCAATCGTTGACCAGGGGTTATCCCCTTGGGAATAGACATTTTTACCGGACCATCGAGGGTAGGGACTTGCACTGCCCCACCAAGTACGGCTTCACTCGGCGTAACTGGCACTTGGCAGTAAACATCTGAACCTCGCAATTGGAAGAAGGAATGGGGAGAAACGTTAACTTTCAGATATAGGTCTCCACCGGCGATTCCCTGTTCTCTAAGCCGCATCTGCTGACCATCGACCATCCCAGCAGGCATATCAATTTCGAGCGATCGCCCGTCTTCTAAACGAATCCGCTCTCTTCCGCCTCGATACGCCTTTTCTAAGGGCAGCATCAGTCTAGCCTCCACATCCCGGCGGCGAGAGTAATCATCTTTTTCGGCAGTACCACTAGATTTTGCCCCAACGGTATAGGCAGTTTTGGTTTTTCCAGGACGGTAGGCATTGCTTTGGTCGCCCCGCACCCGCCGTGTTTGTCTTGTAGTACTTGCACCCTTTCCTTCTTCCTGGCGACGCCCCAGGATTTGCTCAACAAAACTGTTGAAGTCTCCATACTGGCTGTAGTCCACCTCCTGGGAAGGGTGGCGCCCTTTGCCATTACGAGAACCAGATGATTTGGTTCTCCTGCGCCCCTTTTTTTTCCACCAAGCACTCAGCTCATCGTACTTTGCTCGCTTATTCTCATCACAGAGAACCTCGTAAGCCTCACCAATATCTTTGAACTTTTCCTCGGCTGCTTTATCTGCTGGATTTAAATCGGGGTGATACTGCCGCGCCAACTTTCGATATGCCTTTTTAATCTCCTCTGTAGAAGCATCAGGAGACACATTCAATATGTCGTAGTAGTTCCGAAAATTTTGCATATTGGCTAATTGCGGGCTTGTCAGTTGCTAATTGTTAGTTGTTGTTCATTGTCGATTAACCATTAGCGATTAGCGATTAGCAAAGGAGAAATTAAAACCAATCATCATCTTCTTCATCCCAATCATTTTCATACTCATAGGGACGACTGTAGGGACGACCTCGACTAGGGCGACGACGAGAAGGGAAACTCTCGCTTTCCTCTGGCTCTCCGGTGAAGGTGCGACGAATCGAACCAAAAAAGTCATCTTCTTCCTCTTCCTCGTATTGCAGCCGCACTTCTCGATTGAGTTCGTAGAGAGCATCTTCTAAGTCTGCCTGCGCCCTGTCAATGCCGCGTTCGTCACCCCGCTTTAGGCTATCGCGCAGTTCTTCAATCATGGCTTCGATGCGACGGCGATAGTAACTGGCAAACTGATTGCCAAAGTCAAGTGCCACCTCTTTCAGTCGCCTTTGAGCGCTATCGGCAGCGGCTTCCGCTCGGTTCCGCTTTTCCACCCGTTCACGACGTTCTCGGTCAATCCGACTATACTCTGCTGCCTCTGAAATCATGCGATTGACTTCTGCTTCGCTGAGAGTTGATGCTTCCTGGATGGTGACGCTTTGTTCTCTACCTGTGGTTTTATCTAGGGCAGTGACCTGTAAAATCCCATTGGCATCGAGGTCTAGAGAAACAGAGACTTGTGGCACACCTCTTGGGGCTGGGGGAATGCCAGTGAGCTTAAACCGCCCTAGTGATTTATTCTGCTGTGCCATTTCTCGCTCACCTTGAAGAATGTGAACCTCCACCATGGTTTGATTATTTTCGCCAGTCGAAAAAGTATCTGAGCGTCGTACCGGAATGGTGGTGTTGCGAGGAATCAGCTTCTTCATCACGCCGCCAATGGTTTCAATACCAAAAGACAAAGGCGTAACATCCAATAGCAGCACATCTTTGACTTCCCCAGCCATGATTCCTGCCTGAATTGCGGCACCGATAGCAACCACCTCATCCGGGTTAACGTTTTGATTGGGCTTTTGGTCGATGAAGCTACGCACCACCTCTTGAACCATAGGAATGCGGGTTGAGCCACCCACTAACACCACTTCATCAATTTGCATGGGACTCAAGTCTGCATCCGCCAAAGCTCGCTTAATGGGGCGGCGCAGCGGACTGGTTAAATCAGCACACAAACTCTCAAACTGAGAGCGATTTAGCTTCGTCTCCAGATGCTTGGGACCATCCTGAGTAGCGTAAATAAAGGGCAAGTTAATTTCACTCACGCTCACCCCAGAAAGCTCAATTTTAGCTTTTTCTGCTGCTTCAGTCAGCCGTTGTAGGGCTTGGCGATCGCGCCGCAAATCAATCCCTTCCGCTTCGAGAAACTGCTCTGCTAACCAGTCCACAATTTTCTTGTCAAAGTCATTACCACCCAACTGGGTGTCACCACTGGTTGCCTTCACCTCAAATACTCCATCTCCCACTTCGAGAATGGAGACATCAAACGTTCCACCACCCAAGTCAAACACCAGAATGGTACTATTCTCTTCCTGGTCTAAACCGTAAGCTAAAGAGGCGGCTGTCGGTTCATTCAGAATCCGCTTCACTTCCAATCCGGCAATTTTCCCGGCATCTCGTGTTGCCTGCCGCTGGGAATCATTAAAGTACGCCGGTACCGTAATCACCGCCCCTGTCACCGGTTCCCCTAAGTATCGGCTGGCATCCTCAGCTAACTTCTCTAGAATTCTTGCTGAAATTTCTTCTGGGGCAAATTCCTTTTTCCGACGCGGACAGCGAATTTTGATATTTGTGTTTTCATCAGGGCGAATGGTATAAGGGACGCGCTTGGAGGCGGAAGTCAGTTCGGAATAGCTGCGTCCTAGAAAGCGCTTCACGCCAAAAAAGGTGTTCTGCGGGTCGAGAACGGCTTGACGCCTTGCCATCTGCCCAACTAAAAGTTCTCCCTCTTTATTAAAGCCCACCACTGAGGGTGTTGTCCGCATCCCTTCTGCATTGGCAATTACCACTGGCTTCCCGCCTTCAGTAACTGCTACCACTGAGTTGGTTGTTCCTAGGTCAATGCCGACTATTCTGCCCATGCGATTTAACGTCGCTTTCCTCCAATCAGTAGTCAGTAGTTAAAACTAACTATCGACTAATGACTAATATTGCTGAATTTATTCTATCTTGCGGGAGTTGCTTACCGGAGGCGGTGAACTACCCAGCGCTAAGTTCCTATGAACTTGATTCGTGGGCTTCCAGTTTCAACAGCATTTGCCAGCACAGAGGATTTACGTCCTCTGGTTGGTCTGACCTTGCCTCCACTGGCAGTCGCTTCCGTCCCAGAAGCGAGTACCCGTAAACCTTCATCTTGAATGTTTATTGAAGCGTTGATGTCTCTGTCGTGTTGTGCCTGGCAACTCCTACAAGTCCAGTTACGAACATCAAGAGGGAGACTATCAACAAGATTGAGACAGTGATTACAGGTTTTGGAAGATGGGAAGAACCTATCTATTTCTAGGAAAGTCTTCCCGTCTTCTTTAGCTTTGTACGAGACAAAGTTTAGAAAATTGCCCCAGCCACAATCAGCTCTAGATTTAGCTAACTTCTGATTACCGAGCATTCCTTTGACGTTTAGATTCTCAGCAATGATGAGTTGGTTTTCGTTCACCAGTTTGCGTGAGAGTTGATGGTGAAAATCTTGGCGGGCACTTACTTTTTCGTGTGCCCTGGCTAACTTTTGTCTAGCCTTTTGACCACGGTTAGAACCTTTCTTTTTACGTGATAGGTTGTTCTGTTTCCGCTTCAGATTAGATTCGTGCTTAGGTAGATGCTTAGGGTTTGGGAACTTAGAACCATCGGAAGTAATCGCAAATTCTTTTATCCCTAAGTCAATACCTACAGCTTTACCTTGGGTAGAAGCTTGAGGTTCTGGCTTTCCGTCATCAAAGAGTAGCGAAGCGTAGTAGCGCCCGCGTTTATTTTGGGAGACAGTGACAGTCTTAAGCTTTCCTTCCAATGTCCGGTGTATCCTGGCAGATACCCAACCTATCTTGGGAAAGTAAAGAGAGTGATCGCTTAGCTTGACGCTTTGGGGGGACTGAAGAGACTGCTTACCGTGCTTTGATTTGAACCTTGGGAACCTAGCACGACCTTCAAAAAAGTTGATCAAATACCTCGATCAGTTCAACATACTAGCCTGGTATAGTTGGCTGTATGTTTCGGCTAACCAAGGATACTCTTTTTTGAGTCCAGGTAATCTGGCATTTAGAGCAGTTCTAGAAAGACCTTTACCACTTTCTTTGTAGACACGGTTGTTCTCAGCAAGCGAATTATTCCATAGCCATCTTACACAGCCAAATGCTTTGGCAAAGCTGGCTTGCTGATAGCTATTAGGGTAAATTCCGACTTTAGCAACGTGTCTCATACCCAGACTCTAACAGAAATTTTATTTACGATAACAGAATTAGCCACTTGCCTTATATCCACACGCCAAAATCAAAGATTTTGGCGTGGGACTTACGACAAAATAGTTAACTGGGTCTAATTTCTGGATAAGCATTATCTAGAAAAAGTACCAAAATTTGTTGAGGGGCTGGTACTTTACGATGGTTGCTGATTTCTTAGTTCGTTACAATACAAATCGCGCTGCTGTTGAACCAATTGAATAAACTCGTTGTGATTCATCCAGCCATAGCTTCGGCTTTCGGGATCGGGAGCCGCATCTGTCCAATCAAGTTTCTCTTGAACTAAGCCAAAAAACTGAGAATCTTCGTCAGAGAGAGCTTTGTCTGGAACCTCTTCAAGATAAAAATCATAGTACTCGTTGTCAAACTTAGAGACAGACCACTCGCCGCTAATCAGTCGCTCGATCATTTTCATTAGTGTTTGGTGGTAATTCATAGGATTGGCAAATTAACTCAGAGTGCCAGTTCGTAAATTCTAGTGCATTACTGGGTTGGCACAAACCTTCCTCTTGAAATCCCCCTGACAACATCTGAATACTTGTTAAGTCCCACCGAAATTATCCGTTGCCGACTGGGGTCGAGCGTTACTCTTATGTACCCAGGAAGAAAAGCTTGATCTGGTCGTGTCAGGAAAATGTTTACGTTGTCTCGATTATCCCTATCTATATACCAATTACCGAATATTGTTACTCGATCAAGTAGGGTTAGGCATGTCCAAACAAACTTGGCTTGTAGCCTGTTTAGCTTGAGTTCAGCCAAAGGAACAACTGGTAGCTTCCTCAAACCTCGGCTAATCAAACCTTTTTCTTTTTACCACTCACTTCCGAGACTGTGCGCTTGCTACACTAATGCCCAATTCTTGGCGCGTTCCACGGCTTTAACCCAGGTGGCAAAATTTTCCTGAATCTGTGCCGCTCCTTCTCCAGGCTCGAAGGTGCGACCAATCTTGCGGTTTTTCACCAGGGTGGCGTAATCATCCCAGAAACCGACAGCTAAACCCGCACCAAATGCTGCTCCTTGAGCGGTGGCATCCAAGACAGCAGGGCGTTCAACGGGAATGCCCAGGGCATCTGCCTGGAACTGCATCAAGAAATCGTTTTGAGAAGCACCACCATCGACTTTTAAAAGCTCAATCGGTTTGTCGCCATCTTTGTTCATCGCTTCGACGACTTCTTTCACTTCATAGGCGATCGCTTCTAGAACTGCTCTCACCATATGCTCTCGCTTAACGCCCCCAGTAATCCCCAAAAAGGCTCCACGAGCGCTCATATCCCAGTGGGGAGCGCCCAAACCACTCAGGGCAGGGACAAAATAAACCCCATCTGTGTCTGCCACCTGACGCGCTAACGGTTCTGTTTCGGGGGCAGAGTCAATCAGTTTCAAACCATCGCGCAACCACTGAATGCAAGCGCCGGTGGTAAACATTGCCCCTTCTAGGGCGTAGTTCACTGACTTTGCCTCTGCTTGGGTGGCATCTGTCCAAGCGACTGTGGAGAGGAGTTGGTTTTGCGAACGCGTCACTTGGTGTCCGGTGTGGGAAATTAAGAAGCAACCCGTGCCATAAGTACATTTCAACATCCCTGGGTGATCGCAGCCGTGGGCAAACAGTGCTGCCTGTTGATCGCCAAAAATTGCCGCGATCGGAACTTCTGCCCCCAAAAGTTCCGGGTCAGTCTTACCAAACTCCCCTAAACTGGGCTGAATCTGGGGCATCATCCGGACAGGAATTCCAAATAAATCTAAAAGTGTTGAGTCCCAATCTCGACTCGCCAAATTCATCAGCATGGTGCGACTCGCATTGCTATGGTCAGTCGCATGAACTTGCCCTCGCGTTAAATTCCAGAGAATCCAAGTATCAATTGTGCCTGCTAAAACATTATCGAGGTTCGTCTCTGGTCTCTCCTGCTTGACCCAATCCAGCAACCACGCGAGTTTAGTTGCCGAAAAGTAAGCATCCAGAACCAGTCCGGTACGAGCTTGAATTTCGTAACTTCGCCTGGATAACTGGCGACACATCCCAGCCGTGCGCCTATCTTGCCAAACAATCGCCTTGTGCAAATGCTCTCCCGTAGTTTTATCCCACAGCAAGCAGGTTTCACGCTGCACAGTCACCCCCATTGCCGCAATCGACGAGGCAGAAATTCCCATGTTGCGCAAGACTTGTTGCATACAAGTGCGAGTATCTTGCCAGATTTCATTGGGGTCGTGTTCTAACCAACCGGGTTGAGGATAATACTGGTTTAGTTCCTTGTACGCTTGAGCTGCCACTTCACCCAGGGCATCAAATAAAATGGCTCGGTTGCCAGTTGTACCGAGGTCAAGGGCGAGGATGTATTGTGGGCTATTCACGGTTAACTGTACTACTAGCGACTATCTCTACTCTGTATTCCTAACGCGCTCCCAAAGCAACCTTTTTGGAGTTCAATGGGGAGTTACTGCGATTTCTCTTTCAGAATTTCTATAACGATACCTTAAATTTTGACACAGTTGTTGAACAAGTGAGCATACCCTTCTAACTCAACGGCGTTCCATAATTATCTAATAGCGAAGGTGGCAGGGGAGAAGAGGTGCTGAGGAGCAGAGGTAATTAATCCGCAACTATTTGACTCTTTCGCGAGTTGAACTCGTGGGATTCTGGTAGTAGCACACCACCCAAAAGGGTTGAGTATTCAACCAGTTACCCTTTTCACCGTTTCTGATGTTAGGGGCAGTCACTGACTGCGCAGAGAGTCATACGCAAGGACACGGATGCCGAATAAATCCTCGCATGGTGAGATTTCTGCCGTATCACCCTGAACAGCTAACTCCATTACAGAGAAAGCTCTCTAAAGAACTGAGCGACTAGACTATTTCTAGCCCGGATACAATTCTCGCTATTTATCCATATGGTTTGACCACTGGCAACTAACTATGAGGTGCTATGTGCTACCGACTGGAACACCTTTGAGATTAGCCGGGAACATCCATAGGCTACTCAAGATTGTACAATTTCTCAATCTCTTACAACGTGAGTCTTTGGTGACGGCGTTGCATCATACTTGTATGATGCAATGTCCAAAGTGTAAATCAACCACCTGGTCAAAAATGGTTGGCGTAACAACCAGCAAAACTATCTATGCCGAAATTGCGGACGCCAATTGCGCGATCCTTACGCATCGAAAGGGTATGCACAAGAAGTTAAACAATACTGCTTGACGCTGTATGTCAATGGTGTTGGTTTTCGAGGGATTGAACGCGCAACAGGTGTTAATCACAACACTGTGATTAATGGGGTCAAAAAAGCGC